>JBDLIB010000102.1:0-10827 GCA_039715085.1 Bacteroidota bacterium
CTACGGGTCTTACTCCTCCAAATATTTCGCCAGGCTATTTTTAATAACATCATCATTTAAGATTTTAAACCTTTTACAACATTCAGTTTAATGATTTTTAAAACAGGATAATACATAGCTATCATACTTATAATCATAATTACAATAGCTTGAATTACAAATATTTGCACATCCATACTCATAGGCATTACAGGTTCAAAATTAAAATCTTTCATCGCATCTAAAGCTTCACCTGTAAATTTAACAGGATGATAGAAAAAATAGATCATCACCGGCAGACTAATGATAATACCGGCAATAACACCTAAAATTGTTAAAAAGATCAATTCGAAAACAACCACTAAAATTAATTTCCTTTTCTGCATTCCTATAGATATCATCATGGAAAACTCCCTGATCCTTTCATTTGTCATCATCAATACGGTACCTAAAATTCCAAAAGCTATTACCATATATAAAATTGCGATCATGATCAATCCCCCTGCATTATCAGATTCTATCATTTGCAATAATTCTTTATTCATTACTTTCCATCCCATTACTTCAAATTTCTCCTGATCAATACTTCCTTTTAATTCTTGTTCAACACTCTTTACATCATCCAGATCATCTATGTCAAATGCCAAAGCCGTAAACTGATTTCCAGTACTAAAAAAATTTTGGGCTTCTGAAATTGATAAATAAACCGTCCCCCTGTTCATTTCGGGAGTAGGTAATTTTAGTATTCCTTTTACAGGAAATAAACCTGCTGCAGTTGTTCCGTGATATCCCGAAGAGAACAAAACCAAAGTATCATTAATTTTTATCTTTAAGAATTTCGCCAATTCAGCAGCTACTAAAACAGACTTATCCTCATCAGTTAAGAAATCACCCTGCTGTAGATAGGTCTTTATTTTGGTCATTTTATTCTCCTTTTCAGGAGATATTCCTATAACTGCCACCCCTTTGGTAGTATTTCCGGACGATGCCAGAGCGAAAGATTCTAATCTTGGAATCACCCTGTTTACCCTAGGATCAGATTCAAATTTGTCTATTTTATCTTTATCAAAAGAAAAGATATTATTAATATTTTTATCATCCCAATAACCATTTTTATGAATCTGAATATATCCCGAATAAGATTTTATAGCATTCTCTTTCATCTTATCGTAGGAACCTACCTGAAAACCACGCATGATGATAGCAAAGAATAAAGCGAACATTATAGAAGCAATCGTAATGAGTGTTCTTCTCTTATTTCGCCAAATATTCCGCCAGGCAATTTTAAAAATGGTCTTCATTTAATAAATTTTAATCCTCTTAATAAATCATCTTATTCTTTTCATTTGTTGCTGAGAGAAAAAAGATTCCTGCAGATCCACATCAAATTTGATGTCTTCAATGTACAGCACAGTTTTTTTTCCTTCTTCTTCTGCAGGTATAATTTCAAATCTTGTTGGGATTAATCTGCCATCCATTGTTTTTAAATCATATGAAAAATCTCTTTTGATCAATTCACCTTCTTCATCGTAATACTCCGACTTTAACTGAATATATTCATCACCTTTCGTAACCCATTTATAAATTTTTCCCCATATGACAGCAGCATCTTCTTTAGGGATCATCTCAATTTTATAGGTGTCAAAACCTTCTACTTTTTCTTCTTCAACAATTTTATGGTTATAATCGTAGACTATGGAACTTTCTTTTAAAATATCATCATTTGTATAATCAGAACCCATCCAACCCTGTGACATCATCGAAGAAGGAATTTTTATCATCCTGCCAATAGATGGCATCCAGTTCCACATTTCAGTTTTCCGTTTCATAAAAACCTGTCCCTTATCCCTGGCAGGTGATGTAATATACGTCATAGAGTAGTCCATGCCTCTCCCCCAGCTTTTCATGCTAACTGATCTTTTCCAGGTTGGCCGGATTATTTCCATATGCATCTTGGACGTATTTGTTTCCCCTCTCATTTTTTTATCTGCCCTGTTAATTATTTCAGTTGCCGTAATCCTTTCCTGAGCATGGATTTGGTTTATCAGAACTCCAAAAAACAAAAAGATTGATAGGAATAAATGTCTTTTCATACATTTAAATTTTAGTAATTATTTGATATGAAATTAAGAACGTATGTAACCGCTACGCTCTCACATTAAAAATTTTAAACAGCCCCTTTTGTGAATGTATTTTTAAAATTTATTAATGTTCGTTTCATTTTATTTAAACTTTTTAATTAACTGATCTACAACCTCATCCAAAGGATATTCCTCTCCCATCATTAAATATCCGAGTGAAACTCCGTCTAAAGCACTTCCTAACAGCATTGCCGTAGCTTTTGGATTACTATAACCTTTCTTTGTGTAATATGATTCAAATATCATTATGTATTTATCTAAGAAAGGGGCAAATATCTTAGCAAAAAGTAACTGGACCTTTGGCTGAGCAAACAAGTTATAATATAGTTTCCAAAATATTTTGTTTGATTTTATTATTACAAAGTTTTGCATAATTGCGAACTCGAATTCCTCTTCTGTAGTTAATTCTGCAGCATCACTATCAAATATTTCAGCAATTTGATTCAGCCCGTAAACTAAAACTCCTTCTAACAGATCTTGTTTACTTTCAAAATAATTATAGAGGTTGCCTTTTGAAACTTTCGCCTTTTTAGCAATAGATTGCATAGAAGCACCATCGTAGCTATCCGCTGCAAATAATTCGAGAGCAGATTCAATTATGGTCAACTCTACTCTTTCTCTAATTTCTTTATTCTGTTTATCAGTTCTTGGAGACATAATATTTTTGACTGAACGGTTGGTCAAAGTTAGGAAATATTTTCCAACAACTCAAAGAAAACTCTTAAAAGTTAAAGCAAATTCATTTATTTTCTAAATTATTAGTTACTCTAAATCAGTTCCTCTATAACACCTGACTCTTCCGGGTCTTCCAGAATCCGGAAGATCAAAACCTTTCAGAGTCTGGAAGACCTGAAAGAGTTAATATATTATCCAAAAAGTAGTATTTAACATAAGTTTAAAAAATACTTTTAAACCTTATCTGTTATTTTTAGTCAAAGTAACAAACATAAAAATCCAAAAATTATGAAATATTTATTTAGTTTATTATTAGTAACAGCAATGTCATTAGGCGCATTTGCACAGAACCCTGGGGTTAACATGATGAAAGGAATGAAAGATTTTACTCCGGATCAGATGGCAACACTTCAAACAAAAAGATTGACAATTGCACTGGATCTATCAGATTCACAAAGAAAACAGATCTTAGAACTCAATAAAAAGAGAGCTGTAGATCGCAAAAAGAATATGGAAAAAATGATGTCGATGAGAGGTGAATTCAGAAACATGACATCAGATGAAAGGTTCAAACTTATGAATGATCGTTTGGATATGCAGATAGCAGTTCAGGCAGATATGAAACGAATTTTAAACGACAAGCAGTTTGACGAGTGGAGAAAGATGCATATGCATGGCAAAGGAATGATGTATGACAGAAGTAAAATGCGTAGGACATCTGGAAAACAAGGAAAATCTGGCGGTCAAGGAAAACCAAACAGAAGTAAAATGTAAGATTAATAATTAGTTTAGTTGATTGACCTGTAGGATTTTGATAATCTTGCAGGTTTTTTTTTAACTATCTTGAAAGAAATAACTTCTGACCAATATTAATTTCATTGGAAGTAAGACCATTAATTTGTTTTAATTCGGATACTGTTATGGCATTATTTCTGGCTATTGAATACAAGGTATCCCCTTGAGAAACAATAATATATTTATTAATACTTACAATTTTTGAATTAGTTTTTCTGTATTTGGATCTTTTAGGTTTTTTATCTTTTAACACCAGGTCATCATAATCATACAGTTGATAATCTTCAATAATAGTAATTAATTTCTGCGGATATTTTCTATCGGTTGCATATCCTGCTTTTTTCAATCCTTTAGCCCAGGATTTATAATCATCTTCTCTAAGATCGAACAAAGCCGAATAACGTGAACGGGATGTTAAGAAAATGGAATGGTCATCAAAGGAACCTTCTGCGTGAGGATATTTTCTAAAACACTCTCTTCGGCGATCATCATCGTGTCGCACTTTTTTTCCGTTCCAATCTTTATGACATTTTATACCAAAATGATTATTTGATTTTAAAGCAAGTTGGCTTCTTCCACTACCCGATTCCAAAATTCCCTGCGCTAAAGTAATACTTGCGGGAATTTTATACACTATCATATCTTCAATGGCAATATGTTTATACCTATTTACATATTCCAGTGTATGGGAATTTAAGTTATGACCGTGTTTTTTATTAAATTCTTTAAAAACCAGATCACTTTCTCCGTATACACGAGGTTGTTCTTTCTGCTTTACTTTTTTGGGTAATTCAGTTTCTTTATTTTTTTGAGAAGTATAGTTTTTAGACGAACTGCAACTCGTTAAAAACCCGACAAATATAAAAACAACTACAATTAATTTAATCTGCATCACTTAATAATTAAAGGCATTTCTTTTTTCTGTAAACGACTATTCATTCCGTCAATTCCCTGCAAACCACCTGTGTGAATGGCAAGAATTTTAGTTCCTTCTTTAAAGAACCCTTTTTTGATCAGATCAACTATTCCAAACATCATTTTCCCTGTATAAATTGGGTCTAAAGGAATACCTGTTTCTTCTTTAAAACTATTGATAAAGTTAATCAATTCTTTATTCACTTTACCAAAACCTCCAAAATTATAGTCTCTTATTAAACTCCAATTATCGTTTTGTATTGTGTACTTTTCAATTTCTTTATGTAAAAAATTTTCTTTCAAAGCCGGGAATCCTAATACTTTTTGATTGGCTTTCGCCGAATTGATTAATCCTGAGATAGTTCCACCTGTACCAATAGCAGATGTTATTATATCAAACTGTTCATCACCGGGTTTTAAAATTTCCTCACAGCCTTTAACTGCAAGCTCATTTGTTCCTCCTTCCGGAACCAAATAAAAATCACCAAATTCTTTATGCAGCTTATCAATAAATTCTTTGGTATGTTTAAACCTGTATTCGCTTCTTGTTACAAATTTAAACTGCATACCTTGCTCTGCGGCGAATTGTAAAGTACTATTCTCTACCAGTGTTTTATCGAGATACTCACCTAATTCATCACCTCGAATAACACCAATTGTTTTAAATCCTACCTTTTTCCCTGCAAAGGCAGCAGCACTTATATGATTGGAATAAGCCCCTCCAAAAGTGATTAGTGTATCTTTATTTTGGTTACTGGCTTCAAAAAGATTGTATTTAAGCTTTCGGTATTTATTCCCTGATATAACAGGATGGGTCTGATCTTCTCTTTTCATAAAAATCGTTATACCATAATCCTGAATTTCAGCTAGTTCAACCGGTTGATTTATTATTTTTCTTACGGGCTCACTCATTTATATATAGTTTAAAAAATTCCAAAATTTTCTTTTATTAAAATAATTAATATCTGATTCATTCTGATAAGCCTCTCTTTCAAAACTTAAATTACGGTAAGCAATCATTAGTTTTCTATAAATTAATAATTTTAGAGCAAATTCAATGAAATACCAGATAAAGAAAAAGACCCATAGCATTTCCTTTTGCTGTTGCAAGTGTATCTTTTCGTGATTTAACAAGGATATATCATTTTTTAGATATCTATGTTTCAAAAATATAAATGGCCAAATTGCAAGAGCTTCAAAATTTGAGCGGAAAAGATGTTTGGAAAAAATTATCATGATAAAGGGGGAGATGATATTAAAAAAATTATTTTTGTAGATGCAATTTAAAAATAAAAAACTAGAACCCGAAGACTTTTATTATTCAAAAGAAGGATACAGGGTTTTTACTAAGAAATATCACTTAAAAAGAGGGTACTGTTGTAAAAGTAATTGCAAACATTGCCCTTATGGATTTGATCCGAAAAAGGATGCTTATTAAATAAACAAACTATACCAATTATGATCTCATTTCAAGAACAAATTACTCAAGGAATTCCAAATGAATTACCAAGACCTAAAGAATTTGACATAAACATAAACCATGCACCTAAACGTAAAGATATATTAACCAAAGCCGAAAAAGAACTGGCTATTAGAAATGCTTTACGATATTTTGACAAAAAACACCACGGAGTTTTGGCCAAAGATTTTGCACTCGAACTGCAAGAATACGGGAGAATTTATATGTACCGTCTCCGTCCTGATTATAAAATGTATGCGAGGCCTATAGAAGAATATCCCGGCAAAAGCTACCAGGCGAAGGCTATTATGCATATGATCCAAAATAATCTGGATTATGCTGTTGCACAACACCCGCACGAGTTGATCACTTATGGTGGAAACGGAGCAGTTTTTCAAAACTGGGCGCAGTATCTTTTGGCAATGAAATATTTAGCTGAAATGACCGATGAACAAACTTTGGTAATGTATTCGGGGCATCCTATGGGACTATTCCCTTCTCATAAGAATGCTCCAAGAGTTGTTGTTACCAACGGTATGATGATTCCGAATTACTCAAAACAAGACGACTGGGAAAAATTCAATGCCCTTGGTGTAACACAATACGGACAAATGACCGCCGGAAGCTATATGTATATCGGACCCCAGGGAATTGTTCACGGAACTACAATTACAGTACTAAATGCAGGAAGGAAAATTTCAAAAAGCGGTGAAGGTCTTGCAGGAAAACTTTTCGTTACTTCGGGCTTAGGAGGTATGAGTGGAGCACAACCAAAAGCCGGAAATATTGCAGGATGTATAACGGTCTGTGCTGAGATCAACCCAAAAGCGGTTTATACACGTCATAGCCAGAAATGGGTAGATGAAGTAGTTGAAGATCTGGACGAACTGGTAACCCGTGTACAAAAAGCAAAAGAAAACAAAGAAATTGTATCTATTGCCTACCAAGGGAACATAGTGGATGTTTGGGAAAAATTCGATAAAGAGAATCTGTATATTGACCTGGGTAGTGACCAGACTTCGCTACACAATCCATGGGCAGGAGGTTATTATCCTGTAGGGATTAGCTTTGACGAATCAAATGAGATGATGGCAAACAACCCTGAAGAATTCAAAGAGAATGTACAGGAATCATTGCGCCGTCAAGCGGATGCAATCAACAATCATACAGCAAAAGGCACTTACTTCTTTGATTATGGAAATGCATTTTTATTGGAAGCTTCACGTGCCGGAGCTGATATCTATTTGGATTCACCAACTTTCCAGGAAAGAAAAAACCCTCCTATGTCAAGAGGTACAGTAGGAACCAGAGAGTTTGCTTACGCATCGTATGTGGAAGATATTATGGGGCCTATGTGTTTTGATTATGGTTTTGGTCCTTTCAGATGGGTTTGTACATCTGCTAATCCGATAGATCTTGCAAAAACAGATGCCCTGGCGATGCAGGTTTTAGAAGACCTTAAAAAAGAATCGCCTGTAGAAATTCAGCAACAAATGAGTGATAATATCCAATGGATAAAAGGAGCCCAGGAAAACAAGCTGGTAGTAGGTTCTCAGGCAAGAATTTTATATGCCGATTCCGAGGGAAGAATGAAAATTGCCGAAGCATTTAACCAGGCAATCAAAAATGGCGAATTATCATCGCCTGTAGTACTTGGTAGAGATCATCATGATGTATCGGGAACAGATTCTCCGTTTAGAGAAACATCAAATATTTATGACGGATCCAGCTTTACAGCCGATATGGCGATACATAATGTAATTGGAGACAGCTTTAGAGGAGCTACCTGGGTATCAATACATAACGGTGGTGGTGTAGGCTGGGGTGAAGTGATTAATGGCGGATTTGGTATGGTTCTTGATGGTACTAAAGAAGCGAGCGATCGTTTAAAATCTATGTTATTCTGGGATGTAAATAACGGAATTTCACGACGAAGCTGGGCAAGAAATGAAGGTGCAGTTTTTGCAATAAAACGAGCTATGAAAGCAGAACCCAAATTAAAGATCACTATTCCAAATACGGTAGATAACGATTTGCTTCAAAATTTGTTCTAAATTTAATTCTATGAAACGAACATGAATAACTTTAATCAATTAATTCTCTCAAAGAAATGATTAAATTTTTCATGTGAGAGCGTAGCGGTTGCATACGTTCTTAATTTTATATAATATAATTACTGAAATTTAAACGTATGAAAATTTTTACAGCATTCTCAATTTTGTTTTTATTCATTTTAGGATCATGCTCTTCTGTACAGGTAACAAGTGATTATGATAAAGACATCGACTTTAACAAATACAAAACCTTTGCTTTCTATAAAAAAGGTATAGATAAAGTTGAAATTTCTGATCTGGACAAACGACGTATTTTACGTGCAGTTGAAACGGAACTCCATGCAAAAGGAATGACAAAATCGGAAAACCCTGATCTTTTGGTAAATATTTTCACAAAGTCCCGTGAAAAGATAGATGTTTATAATAACAACTATTATGGCTGGTATCCTTGGTATTACGGCTACGGATATGGGTTTGGCTACGGCCCCGGATATACAAATGTTACCCAATCAACTGAAGGAACAATTTTCATCGACCTGATTGATGCCAATAAAAAAGAACTGGTTTGGCAAGGTGTTGGTACCGGTATTTTGTCTAAAACCAAATCTCCCGAACAGAGAGAAGAAAAAATAAATGAATTTGTAAATAAAATTATGACAGCATACCCGCCTGAAAGAAATATCAAATAATTTTGATATCTGATTCTGATTAAAATGTAAAAGCGGGGAACTCTCCCAAGGTTAACTTAACATCATAAGTTGACTTTGGGAGTTTTTTTATGACATTATTCACCGGATGACTCAAAGTCACCCGGTAAATGATAATCCTACACCATTTTATCGGTAATCACCTCCCACTTTATCATCAGATCATCTACTTTATCTTTCTTAGCTTGATAATTTTGAAAGAAATTATCTTCAGAGGATGTTTTTGCATAATCAAGGGCAAGCTTTTCATCTGCCAGACTGATCTCATTTTCTAATTTTTCTATCTCTCTTTCAATCTTTCGAAGTTTATTCTGTAATTGTTTTTTCTCCTTTGAATGTAGTTTTACCTTTAATTTCTCCTCTTTTTTGGTCTCGTTTTTCCCTTTGATTATTTTCTTTTTCTCTAAAGCCCGCATATCTTCCAGATCATGCTGCTCTAAAAAATAATTGATATCTCCCAGATATTCTTTTATTCCGCCATCTTTAAATTCATACACTTTTTCGGTCAGTCCTTGTAAAAAATCCCTGTCATGTGAAACCACGATCAATGTTCCCTCAAAATCTTTTAGTGCATTTTTCAAAACATTTTTAGAAGCAATATCCAAATGATTTGTAGGCTCATCCATTACCAAAACATTTATTGGCTGCAATAACATTTTACACAAAGCCAAACGGTTTCTTTCACCCCCCGATAAAACCTTTACTTTTTTATGAACATCATCCCCTCTAAACAAAAATGCTCCCAACATATCTCTTACTTTCGATCGGTTGGTTTCCAAAGCTGCATCTTCCATGGTTTGTAAAACAGTAATTTCTCCATCCAGATAATCAGATTGGTCTTGCGCAAAATATCCTAATTGCACATTGTGTCCCAATTTACATTTCCCGTTAAACGGAATTTCATCAACTATCACTTTAGCCAAAGTGGTTTTGCCCTGTCCGTTTTGACCAACAAAAGCAATTTTCGCCCCACGATCTATAAGCAGGTCAATATTTTCCAGAACATTATTATCACCATAACTCTTTGATAGGTTTTCCGCTTCAACAACAACTTTACCGGGAGTGATTGACAAAGGAAAACTCACATTCATTACCGCATTATCGTCAACATCAACCTCAATTCTATCAATTTTATCCAGCTTTTTGATCAGGGATTGCGCCATGGAGGCTTTATTTGCCTTGGCTCTGAATTTTGAGATTAATTGCTCGGTATGTTTTATCTCCTTTTCCTGATTCTTTTGAGATTGCAATTGCTTTTCTCTTATCTCTTCTCTTAAGAGTAAATATTCAGAATACGGTTTTTTGTAGTCGTAAATTTTCCCCAGTGATATTTCGATGGTCCTGTTTGAAACATTATCCAAGAACATTTTATCGTGTGATACCAATATTACAGCACCCGGAAATGACCGTAAGAATTTTTCAAACCAGATAATAGATTCAATATCGAGGTGGTTTGTCGGCTCATCCAATAATAAGATATCGTGTTTTTGCAATAAAAGTTTAGCCAATTCGATACGCATTCTCCATCCTCCTGAAAAAGTATTGGTTTGCATATTGAAATCCTGAGGTTTAAATCCTAAACCGGCCAAGATCTTTTCGGTTTCCCCTTGATAATTATATCCGCCTAACAATTCGTATCTGTGGGTAAAATCATCAAGATCATGCATCAGGTTATGGTAGTATTCACTATCGTAATCTGTACGCTCTGCTAACTCCGCATTAATTTTTTCCAGTTTATTTTCGATACTTTTTATTTCGGTAAAGGCTTCATAAGCTTCTTCCAGAACTGTTCTTCCATACTCAAAATCGATATCCTGTTTTAAAAAACCTATACTTATATTTTTTTCAATAGCAATATCACCTTTATCGTATTCCTGTTCCCCGGCAATTATCTTTAACAGGGTAGATTTTCCTGCACCGTTCTTTCCTACCAAACCAACGCGATCACCGGCATTCAATTTAAAAGTAATTCCCGAAAACAAATCCTCTCCCGCAAATGAAACAGTTATATTATGTGCATTTAACATTTTTTAAAGCGTATTAATTTTTTGCAAAAATACTCTTTATTAATAAATATCAATTATCAATTTGGAAATTTCAAA
>JBDLIB010000103.1:0-10822 GCA_039715085.1 Bacteroidota bacterium
AAAATAGATTTTAAAGAAGCTTTAGAACCTGTAGCTTCAATTTTTGGCAATGCCCATATATGGTAGACTCCGGCTATAAGTAAGTATATTGCAACTCCAGTAAATACTTTTGTCCATGCATCAAAATAATCTCCGCCATTATGGTGATATATGTATCCGGATAACCAAACGAGACCTCCTTGGCCTGCAATCATTGCCACTCTGTAGAAAGACGAGCGAATACCTACATAAAAAGATTGCTTCTCTTCAGATAATGCATCCATATATATGCCGTCTGCAGCAATATCATGAGTTGCAGAATTGAATGCAACTAGGGCAAGGCCGGCTAAAGTTAAAGCAATAAAACTATCGCTCTGAATAAAATATGCTGTCATTGCAAATGCAGCTCCCATCAACAACTGGGTAATAAAGATCCACCAGCGTTTGGTCTTTAATGCAACCACTATCGGACTCCAAAGTGGTTTTATCACCCATGGAATGTTTAAATAACTTGTGTAAAGTGCAATTTGAGTATTAGACAAGCCTAAGTTTGCATACATTGCAACTGCAACACTCATTACAACTATATATGGAATCCCCATAGTTAAATACAGTGAAGGTATCCATGCCCATACTGAACGCATTTTAGGAGTTTTTACTTCTGCATTGCCCTGTTCATTTATTTGCTCTGGTGTTAGTTTGACTCCCATAGTATTAATTTTGTTGTAATTGTTTATACAAATAATACAAATAATGGATAAGTAAATATTATCTGTATTGATACAATATATTGTAAATCAACGGATTATATTAATATAAAAGTTAATTTTGTAAGTGAGTAAAAATATAAAACTTTATGTAGAAATGGATAATATTTATCATAAAATCTAGAAAACTCCCAAAACGATATGTTAAAAAGCAGAAAAGAGAAAAATAATTTCATTTCTCAAATTATCCTTTGATCCATAAAAAACTTCTTTAAAAATATAACATTACTTAGTTTAAATAATTAAGAGATCAGCCAATTAAATTTTCCTTACCTTTTGGAGTATGGAATACCAGATAGATCCTCTAAGGTTGAAGATTCATAAAAAACAAACCTTTAATTTAAACTACTTTCAAATAAATCTTAATTTATTAATAACTCTTAAATTTTCTCTTTTTTATTCGTAAATTTGCATTCCTATAAATCAAAAAACAAATATGTCAAAATTCGAATTAAAACTCCCGAAAATGGGTGAAAGTGTTGCAGAAGCAACTATCACTGCATGGCTGAAAGAAGTAGGAGATACCATTGAAATGGATGAGGCTATTGTTGAAATAGCAACCGATAAAGTTGACTCTGAAGTACCTTGTGAAGTAGAAGGTGTTTTGATTGAAAAATTATTTGAAGTAGATGATGTGGTTGGTGTAGGACAAACAATTGCTATTATCGAAACTGAGGGGGATGTAAATGTTTCTGATGAACCAATAGCAGAAGAAAAAGAGGAAAAAGAAAAACTGTCAGAGATTCCTACGGTAGAGAGTATAAAAGCAGAAGAGGAGAAAGTAGAGGAAGCGGTTATCGGCTTTAGCTCATCTTCCGGAAAGTTCTATTCGCCATTGGTAAAGAATATTGCCAAGACTGAAGGTGTTTCTATGGATGAATTAGAAGCCATTATAGGTACAGGAAAAGATCAAAGAGTAACCAAAAATGATATTCTTTCATATTTGGAGAGCCGAAAGCAACAGCCGGCAAAAGTTATTGAACAAGTAAGATCAACTCCGCAGGCAAAAACAGAAAAACCTGTTGCAAAAGCGTCCTTGACAGTTGGAAGTGGGGATGAGGTTATTGAAATGACCAGAATGGGTAAACTCATTGCTAAATACATGGTAGAATCAAAACAAATTTCTGCTCATGTCCAGAGTTTTGTGGAGGTTGACGTGACCAATATTGTAAAATGGCGAAATAAAGTTAAAGACGAATTCTTTAAACGCGAAGGTGAAAAGATCACTTTTACTCCAATATTTATGGAGGCAGTCGCAAAAGCGATTAAAGATTTCCCTATGATGAATATTTCGGTTGATGGTGATAAGGTTATCAAACGAAAAGATATAAATCTTGGTATGGCAGCAGCTTTACCTGACGGAAATTTAATTGTTCCGGTGATAAAAAAAGCCGATCAGTTGAATCTGGTTGGTATGTCCAAAGTGGTTAACGATCTGGCACAAAGAGCCAGGGCAGGAAAACTAAATCCTGATGATATTCAGGGAGGAACTTTTACAGTTACCAATGTAGGAACTTTTGGAAGTATTATGGGAACCCCGATTATTAATCAGCCTCAGGTGGGTATTTTAGCTTTGGGTTCTATCAGGAAAATGCCTGCTGTGATTGAAACACCTGATGGTGATTTTATTGGAATCAGACATAAAATGATTATTTCTCACTCCTACGATCATAGAGTAGTAAACGGTGCTTTGGGTAGTTTGTTCGCTAAAAGAGTTTCCGATTACCTGGAGGCATGGGATGTAAACACAAATTATTAAAAAATTAAAAGGCAGAAGTTAGAAGAAAGAAGAAAGAAGTAATTAGCTTCTTTCTTTTCACATTTCTACTTCCCACATCAAAGAATGAATTTAGACTTAAAAAAACCTTTGGTATTTTTCGATCTGGAAACTACCGGAGTCCAAATTGCTACCGATAGAATTGTAGAGATATCTATCTTAAAAGTTTTCCCAAACGGAAATAAAGAAAGTAAAACCTGGTTGGTAAATCCTGAAATTGAAATCCCTCAGGAATCTATTGATATTCACGGCATTACAAATGAAAAAGTAGTTATGGAGCCTACTTTTAAAGAACTTGCACGAGAAGTAAGTAAGATGATTGAGGGCTGTGACCTGGCAGGATTTAATTCCAATCGTTTTGATATCCCCCTATTAGCAGAAGAGATGTTACGTGCCGGAGTTAATTTCGATATGCAGGAAAGAAAAGCAATTGATGTTCAGGTTATTTTCCATAAAAAGGAACAGAGGACATTAAGTGCAGGGTATCAATTTTATTGTGGTAAAGATCTGGAGAATGCCCATTCAGCCGAAGCGGATACGAATGCAACTTTCGAAATTTTAGAAGCACAACTTGAAAAATATGATGACATTAAAAAAGATGTTGATTTTTTAAGTGAATATTCATCGCAACAACAAAGAGTTGATTTTGCAGGATTTATCCTTTTAAATGAAAATGGAAAAGAAATATTTTCATTCGGAAAATATAAAGGAAAGACTGTTGAAGAAGTTTTAAGAAGTAATCCTGGATATTATAACTGGATCCAAAATGCTGAATTTCCTTTGTATACAAAAAAAGTTCTGACTGATATAAAAGAGAATCTTAATCCAAAAAAGCAAGTCAATACATTAGAGGATCTGCAAAGTAAATTCAATAAAAAGATATAATATGCTTGTTGATTTTAATAGCTTACCCGATAATTCCAAAGTTTGGATCTATCAGTCAAATAAAGAGTTTTCTAAAAAACAACAGGATAAAATTAGTGTATTGTTAGATAATTTTGTTGATTTCTGGACACATCATGGTGATGATATTAAGGGTTCTTATGATATAAAATATGGACATTTTATCATATTAGCGATCGACGAGAGTTATAATGCAATTTCAGGTTGTTCAATAGATGCTTCCATCAATATTATTTCAGAGATTGAAAATAAATATGGTGTTGAATTACTGAATAGAATGAACACAGCATTCAGAGATGGAGAGAATATCAACATAGTTAGTTTACCTGATTTTCAGAAATATGCCAAGATGCAGAAGATCTTGCCTGAAACCATAGTTTTCAATAATATGATTACTACCAAAGAAGAATTAAAAAATGAATGGGAAGTAAAAGCAAATCAAAGCTGGCATAAGCGCTATTTTTAGACAATAATTAAATATATTTGAAAAAAATATCACTGGAAGATATTTGAAACAGACTACTTTTCTCAAAATCATCAAACAATTAAATATTTCTCCAATGAAAAAGAAAATCATATTAATTCTCATTATTGCTTTTGTATTACCAATTCAGGCGCAAAAGAATCCTTTTACCACAAAAGACAGTATTGCCCAGGAAAAATGGGTTAACAATATTATCAGTAAAATGACCTTAGATGAAAAGATCGGTCAGCTGTTTATGGTATCGATTTCTTCAAATAGTGATAAAAAGAATAAAGATTATATTGAAAAATTAATAACAAATTCTCATGTAGGTAACTTGGTTTTAATGTGGGGAACCCCTGAAGCACAGGCCACTTTGGTAAATAGATATCAGGGTGTGTCAAAAGTACCATTACTCATTGCAATTGATGCGGAATGGGGATTGGATATGCGTTTGGAAAGAACTTTCAGGTTTCCGTATAATATGCCTTTGGGAGCTATCAGAGATAATAGGTTGATTGAAAAATTTGGAGAACATTCTGCCAGGCATTTAAAAAGATTAGGAATTCATATCAATTTTGCACCAGTTGTTGATATCAATACAAATCCTAAGAATCCGATCATTGGAAATCGTTCTTTTGGCGAAGATAAATACAATGTGACTCAAAAATCTATTAGCTATACAAAAGGGTTGCAAAGTGAAAACGTGATGGCTTGTGCCAAGCATTTCCCGGGACACGGAGATACTTCAAAAGATTCTCATAAAACTTTACCTTCAGTAGATTTTACTGCAGAAAGGATTAATTCTGTTGAACTTTATCCATATAAGAAGCTTTTTAAAGCAGGTGTAGGTAGTATTATGACTGCGCATTTAAGTATTCCAAGTTTAGAATCAGATCCCGATGTGCCATCTTCACTATCCTATGATGTAGTAACAAAGCTGGCAAAAGAAAAATTGCAATTTAAAGGTTTGATTTTTACAGATGCATTAAATATGAAGGGTGCCTCAAATTTTGCCAAACCCGGTGCGGTTGACCTAAAAGCATTCCTGGCAGGGAATGATATTTTATTGTTTCCTGAAGATGTTCCTTCAGCAGTTAAGATGATTAAAGATGCTTTCAATAAAAGGAAATTTACAGAAGATCGTTTAGATCACTCTGTGAGAAAGATCTTAAAGGCAAAATATTGGGCAGGATTAAATAACTACAAGCCAGTTGCACTAGAAAACTTAGGACAAGATCTTAATACAATTGAAGATGAATTGTTAAACAGGGAATTGGTTGAGAATTCAATTACTTTGATTAAAAATAAGGGTAATATCTTACCTCTTAAAAACTTAGATAAGAATAAAATAGCTTATGTGAAATTGGGTAAATACGAAAATAAGACTTTTACAGGCCGTTTGAATGATTACACAAAGGTTGATATTGTTGGCGGAAAGAATTTAGCTGAAGTTCTTCAGAAACTTAAAAAATACAAGACAGTAATCGTAGGTTTCCATACAAAGGGCTCAAGCCCCATTACAAGCAATAAATTTACAAATGAAGAACTACACTGGCTTCAGGAAATATCGAGAAATAACAAAGTGATCTTAGATGTTTTTGCAAGTCCGTATAGTTTATTGCAGATCAAGTCATTTGTAAATATTGAAGCTATAATGATCTCTTACCAGAATATTCCTGTTTTTCAGGATATTTCAGCTCAGATGATCTTTGGAGCTAAAGATATCAAGGGAAAATTACCCGTAAATATCGGTGATAAATTTGAACACGGATTTGGATTGCATATAGCGAATATTGATCGTTTGGGGTATACTATTCCTGAAGCAGTTGGTCTGGATCGTGAAAAGTTAAATAAGATTGATTCTGTGGCACAGGTTGTAATGGATTCAGCTATGGCACCCGGAATGCAGGTTTTGGTAGCCCGTCACGGACAAGTGGTTTTTAGAAAGAATTATGGCCATTACACCTATGATCTAAAAAAAAAGGTAAATAATCAATCCATTTATGACCTGGCATCGGTAACAAAAATATTAGGTGGATTACCGATGATCATGAAGGCAGAAGAAGAAGGAAAATTCACTTTGGAAACTACTTTGGGAGAAATAATGCCCGTTTTAAAAGATTCCAACAAGGATACTCTAACGGTTAAGGAAGTTTTGTCGCATTATGGAAAATTACATCCCTATATTGTTTTTTATAAGGAGGTGATTGATAGCATTACTAAAGAACCTTTAGATGAATTTCTTCATCATTCACCATCTTCTTCATACAATGTAAAAGTTGCCGATAAACTGTATTTACGCAGCGATTACGAAAAGGTACTTTTCAAACAAATTGCTGAAGTTCCCCAACGTGAAGAATTAGAATATCGTTATAGCGGATTGCCTTTTTATTTATTTAAGGATTATGTTGAAAAGCAATATGGTAAGCCAATGGATGAGATGGATGATATTTATTTTTATAGTCCATTAGGGGCAACTACATTAACTTATAACCCTTTAAAAAAATTCCCAAAGGGGCAAATAGTTCCAACCGAATTAGATACTGTTTTTCGACACCAACTGTTACATGGAACAGTTCATGATGAAGGAGCTGCCATGTTAGGAGGAGTAAGTGGTAATGCCGGATTATTCGGTAATTCCAATGATGTTGCCAAAATAATGCAGATGTATTTGCAGAACGGATATTACGGCGGTAAAACATATCTGAAAAGAGAAACGTTGAATAAGTTCAATTTCAGGTATTATGAGGATGAGGGCGTAAGAAGAGGGTTAGGTTTTGATAAGCCACAATTAAATGATGCCATGGTAACCTGTGGGTGTATTTCTTTTAAAAGTTTTGGACATAGTGGTTATACCGGAACTTATACTTTTGCCGATCCCGAAACTGAAATTGTGTATGTTTTCTTATCAAACAGGGTGTATCCGACAAGGGATAACCGAAAGCTATTTGAGAATGATATTCGTCCAAATATTCAGAAGTTGATTCAGGATGCTATTATTGAGTGAAGATCTTTTGTCAATAATTTCAAATCCTTGTTTATCAATTTGTGTTTGTACAACTCTGTGTAACCTGTGATGGTTTAGGATAAAGAAGTAATGAGTAGTGAGTAATGAGTCAGTCAATCCCTAAATAACGTCTACATTTTTCTTTCATAATTTCTTTAAAGTCACAAATATTTTTTAACAATTAAAGCCAATTAGTCTACACTTGATTGTCCCTGAAAATTTAAAAATATTGTTGATAATAAAAAACCTTGACTAAAAAATATTAGCCAAGGGTATTTATTGTGTTTTTGAAAGTAGGATTAAGCACTAAATCCCCCATTAATGCTTTGTACAAATTTTAATCTTTGGATTAATGTAAATTGTTTCCCCTTTATAAAAACAGTGTGTCAAATATAGATAAATGTTACAAAACACACAAAAAACAGAAATAAAAGTAACAAAAAAAGATCTAAGTTCTTGTAAAGGATGTTTTTATGATCAAAAATTTTATTAGTTTTTTGTTAACGAAAACAGATAAAATATAATTTCTTTAGGTTTTAAAGGATTTAGATTATTTCTTCGTTTTAGTCAAAACAAAAACACTTGCAAAGCTTAAGATCAGATAAGCCCAACCAATTGTATCACCAAAGAAATAAGTTACAATACCTTTTTGGATAAAATAAAATATTGGGAAAGCAGTGATTCCAACGGTAAATTTAAAAGTTGAGATAAATTCTTTTTCATCAATTTTTGGTTGGATAAAGTTCCATATCAAAAGTGGAATCAAACTATTTAGTTTGACTAAAAATAAAAGAGGGTTAAATTTGTTTTTCGGTTCGGGGATGTATGTTAGGGAAGTATTTGGATCGATACCTTCTAATTTTTTATTCACTTTTACAGGATCAAGAAATTCATCAGTTTCAAACTGATTAACAATTTTATCGTAATTTCCAATATCCTCAATGTGATTTGTTATTTTCTTTAACTCCTCTGAAACTTTAACTGTAATTTGTTTTGTAGCCTCATTTCTGTTTTCCATTTCCCAATAAGGTTTCACAGCTATTGGTTTTCCATAGATGATGCTTACACTACTCGCATATGCTTCAGGTTTGGTGTAATTAAGTCCTACAGGAACAATATCAATTTCTATGCTCTTTTCTTTGTCAAAAGCACCAAATACAATTCTTGCAAACCCTTTTCTAAAAGGCCTTATTCTTCTTTGGATATTATGGCTTCCTTCCGCAAAGATCAAGATAGCCTGTTCTTTTATCAATAAATCATAACAGTATTCAAAGATCTTTTCATTTTCCAGTTTTAATTTTTCGTTGCTTATACCATCTCTAAACCTGAACACAGGTATCATATTTACTGAAAACAGAATTTTTTTTATAAAGGGATTATTAAAAACACTTGCTCTCGTTAGGTAATGCGTATTTCGATCATCAGTAACTGCAACTAATAAAGGATCTATCAATGCATTAGGATGATTGGCAACAAACAATACTGCCTTGTTTTTTGGTATATTTTTCTTACCTTTTACGATTATTTTTTTGTAGTAAAAAGAAAAACCTATGTGGAAATAAGCTTTTAAAAAGTTATACCAAATTTTCTTGATCATCTTAAAGTTGTTTTTTTATTTTAGACCAGTAAAAAGCAATTGCCAGTCCTGAAAATATATCCCAAATTGCCCAGAACGCAACTAATATTGCCATTCCGCCTAAACCTTCAAAGAACGAAAATACCAATAATAATCCTAATCCCGAATTCTGAATTCCGGTTTCAATACTCAATGTCTTTTGATTAGGATAGGATAATCCGTTGAATTTGGCGGTGTAAAATCCGGTTGCCAATAGCAGAATATTTTGGAAGACTACAAGGAAAAATACATAGTGAATATATTTTGTAAAAATATCGAGGTTGTTATAAAAGGCAACTCCGATAAAAGCTAAAAAGATAATTATCGAGACAGGTTTTAATATCCGGGCTATTTTTGCAGAAGTTTTTGGGTGGTAGTTGTTAAATGTCATCCCCATAAGTAGCGGTATACCCAATATTAACAAGACTAATTTTCCCACTTCAATCGGATTTAAAGAGACCGTTCTTAATATTTCAGCTGTTGGTGGGTAGAATCCGCCCCAAAGAGCAAAATTCACAGGAGTCATAATTAAAGCTGCAAACGAAGCAAACGAAGTTAAACTCACAGATAAAGCAGGATTCCCTCCGGCCAATTTTGTCATAAAATTAGAAACATTTCCACCCGGGCAGGCAGCTACCATAAACATTCCTAATGCAATACTGGGTATGGGTTTGATTAAGATGATCATTATGAAAGTTACCAACGGGATCAAAATAAACTGCGAAATAATTCCTATGATTACAGGTTTTGGAGCCTTCAATAAATTAGTAAAATCAGATACTTTAACACCTAAGGCAACACCAAACATAACTACTGCAAGTGAAAGATTAACAACCCAGATATTATCTGAATTCAGATGAATTTGTACATGATCAATATTTTGTAAAATTTTTTCTTCCATTATTAATTTTTAAAAGCATATGAAACAATATTTGCTCCCATTTGCAATGCTTGTAATCGTATTTTTTTTGGATCGTGGTGAATTTCTTCGTCTTCCCAGCCATCGCTCAGATCAGATTCATAATCGTAAAAGCACACCATCCTTCCTTCGTGAAAAATTCCAAATCCCTGGGCCGGTCTATTATCGTGTTCATGGATTTTTGGAATATCATCAAAATCATAATTTTGATGATAGATAAGGTGATCATAAGGAACCTCCTGAAAATCTAATTCAGGAAAAACCTTTTTCATTTCTCTTCGAATATATGTATCCATTCCATAATTATCCGAAATATGTAAAAACCCACCCGAGATTAGGTAGTTTCTTAAATTTTCAACTTCAGCTCTGTCAAAAATAATATTGCCGTGTCCCGTAACAAAGATGATAGGATATTGAAAGATCTCGTTACTATCCGGAGATACATTTTTTGGACGGATCTCAATTTTTGTATTAATATTTTCATTACAAAAAGAGATCAGGTTAGGTACAGCTGTAGGGTTTGCATACCAATCGCCACCACCGTTGTATTTTAAAACAGCAACTTGTTGACTTATAGAGTTTACGGATGACAAAAAGAAGAAAGAGAGTATAAAGATGTTATTATAAATAATCATCTTACTCGAGTGAAATCTCAAATTTTGAATTTTAAATTTCAAATTTTTGGTTATTCATTAATTATTGAGAGCGTGTTACAAACAACAATACCGGCTGTTTCTGTACGTAACCTACTTTTTCCCAAAGATAATGGAATATATTTATGTCGCAAGGCTAACTCTATCTCTTTGAGTGAGAAGTCTCCCTCAGGCCCAATCATAATTACAACATCTTGTTGTGGTTCTATCAGGTTCTTTAAAGTGTTCTTTATGGTGTCCTCACAATGGGCAATAAGCTTAACTCCTTTATGATCTTTTTGGATAAATTCTTTAAAACTTATAGGTTCGTTTAATTTAGGAAAAGTATATTTTAATGATTGTTTTGCAGCCGAAACAATTACCTTTTGCATTCTTTCAGTTTTAATGACTCTTCTTTCTGAATTATCACAAATAATTGGGCTGATCTCATCAATTCCAATTTCAGTGGCTTTCTCCAGAAACCATTCATAGCGATCGTTCATTTTGGTTGGTGCAATCGCAACATGTAGATAGTAGTTCCATGATTTTTGTATCTCTTCTGAAGAAATAATCTTAATCGTACATTTTTTATCGTTTGCACTGATAATTTCTGCTGTAAACAAAAAGCCTTTTCCATTGGTCAGATGTAAAGAATCTCTTTCTTTTTTGCGCAATACTTTGACAATATGCCTGCTTTCATTTTTATCGAAAGTAAAACTTGGAGTATTGTTTGTAATATCAGGATTGTAAAAAAGTT
>JBDLIB010000104.1:0-10778 GCA_039715085.1 Bacteroidota bacterium
ATGATGTTGCCGGGAATGATAAGCGGATGGCTACAGGAACAACTCGGCTATACCAACTTTTTTCTATGGGTGTTGCTTTGTATGATTCCAATGGTAATACTATATAAGTTTGTGAAGATTGACCCAAGTTTTGGAAAGAAAGAAGACTAAGATAAAGGTAATACGAATAAGACTAATTAACACAAATTTGCCTTGAGTATTGTAGTCAAATGGCATCCGGTGAAAAAGTAAAAACCTTATAAACAAAAAAGAGAAGGCCTGACTAGAAAATAGTAAGGTCTTCTCTTTTTTCAATTTCGAACTTCTGCTCTCAGTCTCCACTTTTCAAATTAATCATACAAAAAGTACTTTTCAGCCCTTTTACGAAATGCTTCAATATCCTTAGTCCACATTCCTTCAATATCTTTAACCAACCATCTTTGGGTAAAAGTCTTACGAATTTTATCACTACCGCTTACCTTGTCAAACATACTTAGTCTTGATTCGTCACAAAGCTCAAACACATTTTTCTCAGGCCATAGCTTATGGGCTTCCTGTAACACGTAAAATTGAATTAACGAAAGGTTAACTTTTTTATAATCAGAAATATGAACTTGCACCCCATGAACTAACTTACCTTTTGATGTACTGTAATATGGTTTAAAATGTATCGGGCGAAATATTACACCCGGCAATTCAAGTGCATTTAAATTAGCAGCAAGTTTATCGGCATCAATCCACTCAGTGGCAAATAATTCGAAAGGTAGTGGATAACCAACTCCTATGTTATATACGTAAAGTTCGCCAAGAATACCCGATACAGGGTAAAATATAGCTGAATGCGGACGAGGAATATGAGGTGATGATGGCACCCATGGCAACCCTGTTTCATCAAAACCCATAGAGCGATTCCAGTTTTTCATTTTCACTACTTCCAAATCACATCTTATACCATCTTTTAACATTTTTTCGTTATTTAGGAATTCCGCTAATTCTCCAACTGTTAAACCATGGATATAAGGTATTGGAAACTGGCTGACAAATGAAATAAACTCCGGTTCTGTAATCATACCCTCCATTTTTTCTCCACCCAGTGGATTTGGTCGGTCAAGCACTACTAGTTTGATGTTATTTTCTGCTGCCGCTTCCATAGCAAGTCCAAGAGTACTGATGTATGTATATGAACGTGAGCCAATATCCTGGATATCGTAAACCAACACATCAATATCTTTAAGCATCCTTTTACTTGGCTTTTTAGTCTTACCATAAAGACTATATACAGGTAAACCTGTTTTAAGGTCTTTAGAAGACCCGATAGAATCTCCGGCAGAATAATCACCTCTTACACCGTGTTCCGGACCATAAAGAGCTTTAAGTTTAATGTTGGGTGCATTAAAAAGAATATCAACAGTTGATTCCAGTTCACTATTAACACCAGTTGGATTGGTAATAAGGCCTACTCTTTTGCCTTTTAGTATTTCAAAGTTATTTTCCTGAAGTACTTCCAGTCCTGTTTTAACAATTTGAGCATCGATACTGTAAAAACTAAAAACTAAAAATACAATTAATAAGGTTTTTCTCATGGTATTTTGAATAATGTATAACTGCAAATATACGAATATATATGCATATATATGCAACTACATCTCTAATAACAGACTAAAAATATTAATAAATCATTTGTGAAATATTCTATTAAGTTACTAGAAAAAATACAACAATATAAAATAATGGAACCTCGATTTAAGAAAAAAATATAAAAACAATCATTAATCAATTTCCCCCTAAAAAGAGATAACTACCCCTTATACACGTGATTATTACTTGTTTACTAGATTATTTATATATTAATCATTAAACAAATAATACTCAAAAATAATTTCGCTACAGACATGTAAGGTATACATGAAAAGCAGAAATAAAGTACTGTAAAATAATCAGTATAAATCCTTCCTAGAAATTGAAGATTTTTGCGTATTTTTGCAGCCCGAAATCGTTGTAGTAAATAATTAAAGAATTTATAAATAAATTATTATGAATGCTAAAATCAACATATTTCTACCTTACGTAGGAAGTAACCAAGATGAGTTTGTAAAAGAGCTTGAAGCAAGTGAAATGGTGAAAAATATCTTTCTTGTAACAAAAGAAGATGTTGCAATGCCAACTGCAAAATGTCAAAAATTAGAGTTAAGCAACATGGTTTCTTCAGCTTCTGTAAAAGCTATTGCCGAAAAATCGGATGCAGAATACTCTATGATTGTTACCAAAGAAGTGAGCATCAATTTCGGATATTTCGCAATCGAAAGATTTGAATACATCGCATCCAGTGCAAACGCAGGTATTGTTTATTCAAACTATTCTGATATTGTAGATGGTAAGCTATCTAAGCACCCTGTAATTGAGTACCAGGCAGGATCATTGAGAGATGATTTCAACTTCGGGCCAATGTTATTTGTGAAAGCAGAGGCTCTTAAAGAAGCCGTTGCAAACTTTACTGAAGAGTATGAACATGCAGGTATTTACAGCATGAGGCTTTCTATCTCTAAAAACTGGGGATTAGAGCACATTGCTGAATTCCTATACTCTCAAACTGAAGTTGATACTCGTGCATCCGGAAAGAAAATTTTCGATTATGTTGACCCTGCAAACCGCGGAGTACAGATCGAAATGGAAAAAGCAGTTACTAAATACTTAAAAGAAGTTGGTGCATACCTAAAACCTGAGTTTGCTGAAGTTAAATTCGAGGATGGAGATTATCCGGTTGAAGCTTCTGTTATTATTCCGGTACGTGACCGTGCAAGAACTATCGAAGATGCTGTACGTTCTGTAATGGTTCAAAAAACCGATTTCGATTTCAACTTAATAGTTGTTGATAACCATTCTACTGACGGTACTACTGAAATCTTAAGTAAATTAGCCAAAGAATTCTCTAATATCGTGCATGTGATTCCTGAAAGAACAGATTTAGGTATCGGTGGATGCTGGAACCTTGGAGTTCACCGTGATGAGTGTGGTAAATTCGCAGTTCAGTTAGATTCTGATGACGTTTATACTCCTGACGGAAAAACTCTTGAGAAAATGGTGGGTGCATTCTATAAAGAAAACGCTGCTATGGTAGTAGGTTCTTATACAATTACCGATGCTGATTTGAATGAAATTCCTCCGGGATTAATCGATCACAAAGAGTGGACTCCTGAAAACGGGCGTAACAACGCACTTCGTATCAACGGACTTGGAGCGCCACGTGCATTCTATACTCCTATGCTACGCGACGTAAAAATTCCTAATGTAAACTACGGAGAAGATTACGGATTAGGACTTTCAATTTCCCGTACACACCAAATTGGTCGTGTTTACGATTCAGTTTACTTAGTACGCCGTTGGGATGATAACTCTGATGCTTCATTGAGTATCGAACAAATGAACGCTCACAACGTTTACAAAGACAGACTTCGTTCATACGAATTCAAAGCACGTAAAGAGCTAGTTAAGAAACAAGGGTAATGAATCTAAAGAAACATTTTTTGCTTTGCCCCACTCCTTAAGGGAGGCGAAAAATGATAAAATTAAAAACTTTCTAAATGAATTACTCTCTAGGGCAGGGAAAAATTCATTCAGAAAGTTTTTTTAATATAAACACACAATGTCATATCAGGATAAAGCAGAAAAATTGTACAAAGACCAGCTTGATGCATGGTCTATGTTTGCAGATAACCGAGAGGGGTTGAATAATGCTCAGCTAAAAACTTTTAATTTCGACGGATTCGATATCAACATTCAGTTTAATCCGAAACGTATTACGTCATCTGCTGCAAAAGTAGATGCTAAAACAATTAAAGAAAGAAAATGTTTCTTGTGTGGTGCAAACCGCCCGGAAGTACAAACAGAAGTGATGTGGGGAGAGAATTACGAGATTCTTGTAAATCCATTCCCAATTTTCAAAAAACATTACACAATTTCAAACGTAGCTCATATCGATCAACAAATAGAAACTGAGTTTGTAAATTTCATCTCTTTGAGTAAGGATTTACCTAAAACTGTAATGTTCTATAATGCACCGAAATGTGGTGCGTCGGCTCCTGACCACTTACATTTTCAGGCAGGTAATTTAGATTTTTTACCTATCGAAAAAGATTGGGAATCAATCAAAGAAAAATACGGAAAGAACATTGAAGGCTACGATGGAGTTGAAGTAACAGCTGTTGACGATACTTTGCGCCGTTATATTGTATTGGAAGGAGAAAACAAAGAAACTTTAGACGAAGTATTCCAAAAGATTCACAAATTTGGTGAGGAATTGGAAAACGGAGAGGCTCCTATGTTGAATATACTTTCATACTATGTTAATGGAAAACACAGAGTATTTGTATTTATCAGAGGTGTTCACCGTCCCTGGCAATTCTTCGAAGAAGGAGAAAAGAACATTCTTTTAAGCCCTGCTTCTGTTGATATGGGAGGAACTATGATTACTCCTTTAGAAAAAGATTTCGAAAAAATAACAAAAGAAGATATTACAGATATTTTTAAACAAATCACTGTTTCGAAAGAAAACTTTGATAAGCTATTGGAAGTATTAACCTGAGTATTAGCCAGGTAAAATTAAGTTGTCCAAAATAAAAACCAAATGATAATTTTCCTTGGAGACAGCATTACAGAATTGGGTAATTGGAAAACACTTTTACCTGATTTTGATATTGATAATTATGGTGTCTCAGGTAACAGGACATATCAGGTTACAGAAAGAGTTGATAAGCTTTTTAACAAAAAGGCCAATCAACTTTTTTTATTAATAGGTATAAATGATTTGGGGGATAACAGAACCATTTATGATATTGAAAATGATTATCGCAGACTTGTAAATTTGATTCTTGAAAATGATGTTGCTTCTGATATAATTTTGGTATCGGTTTTACCCATTAAAGAAAGTGAATGGTCAAAACCGGGCCTCAGACCTGATAAAATACACCAACTAAATAATACAATAAAAATTATTGCAAAAGATAATAATCTTAAATTTGTAAATATTCATTCTTTGTTTGCTGATAAAAATGGAGAATTGAAAGAAGAATACACCATTGATGGTTTGCATTTAAGTGAGGAAGGATATAAATTTTATTCTTCGTTAATAAAAAAATATTTAAAAAGATGGTAACACCAAAAGTAGAAGTAGGTATTTTACATAGTTCAAAAATTGAATTTATCCTTAACGGGAAGTATTCCTGCTCGAAGGCGGATCGTAATTTTAGCGATAAATTAACAATAAGCACAAAAGGAAACAATTTGATTTGTAATAGTGGCGATGATTTGTTCGAATTTGAAAAAGAGTTTACACTTTCTCCTTTAGATTTTGAAAATAACGACTGCGAGGTAAAAGATGTTGTAATAGGTATAGGGTTTCATTGGGAACAGAAGGAAATTCAAAAATTTCAAGGCGATATAAAACTTATAGTTTTTGAGGGTAAAGTTCAGTTGATAAATGTTTTACCTATAGAGAACTATTTATACAGTGTTATTTCTTCCGAAATGCGTGGCGATAGCTCTTTAGATCTTTTAAGATCGCATGCTGTAATTTCGCGCTCATGGCTTTTGGCACAGATCGAGAAACAAAACGAACTGTCGGAAAGCAATGAAAATTATCAGTTAATTCACGAAACGGATGATGAATATATTCGCTGGTACGACCGCGAAGACCATACTGAATTTCACGTATGTGCCGATGATCACTGCCAGCGCTATCAAGGGACAACTCGTGCACATAACCCTAATGTCATAAAAGCCATAAAAGAAACAGAAGGAGAAGTATTGATGTATGGTGATGCTATAGCCGATGCCCGTTTCTCAAAAAGTTGTGGTGGAGCAACCGAAACTTTCGAGAACTGCTGGGAGCCGATAAATCATCCTTATCTACAGGGTTTTGCCGATTTGGATATTAAGGAAGGAAATAATAAGCCAGATTTAACGATAGAGGAAAATGCAGTAGAGTTTATTAATAGTAGTCCTGAAGCTTTTTGTAACACAACCGATGAAAAAGTTCTAAGTCAGGTATTAAACGACTACGATCATTCAGCTTCCGATTTTTACCGTTGGAAAGTAGAGTATACCCAGGAAGAGATTTCGGAATTAATAAATAGAAGATCAGGAATTGATTTTGGAAATATTATTGATCTGATTCCGGTAGAGCGTGGTGAATCTTCAAGATTGATAAAACTTAAAATTGTCGGCAGTAAAAAGACTTTAACAATAGGAAAAGAGTTAGAAATAAGGAGAACACTTAGCGAATCACATTTGTACAGTTCAGCTATCACAGTTGAGAAAAATGGCGAAGAATCAGGACTTCCTGCTAAATTCATTATACGTGGTGCAGGTTGGGGACATGGAGTAGGTTTATGTCAGATCGGAGCTGCTGTAATGGGAGAAAAAGGTTATGATTACAATGAGATCCTAATGCATTATTTTAGAGGTGCTGAGTTGGAGAAGATGTATTAGGTAGAAAGTTGTTGAGTTACTGAGTCATTAAGTTGACAGTATTCAGTAGCAGTAAGCAGTTGGCAGAATTTTCATTGCTGACTATCAACTAAAGTCGAGAATTCATCAAATGACCATTCTCTTTGCGGATATGAGTCATCAGATGAAATCAACATGGATCTTCATCAGATGATTATGTTTTCACAGCTAATATCATCTGATGAATATTTGAGCTAAGTTACTCAGGTGATTATTTCGAAAATAACTATTAATCACCCTATGAGTCTGCAACTGCCAACTGAGACTGCTGGCTCAAATCGAAAACCTAATGAGGGCATGACTGATTATCAGTAAGTTTTATTAGTCATATCCTCATATTCAACAACTGTAAACTGCGACTGATACTGGATACTGGATACTGGAAGTTATTCTCAAAAATCCGCCTTTACTTTCTCAGTCATTTTTCGCTCAAATATTTTTGGAAAGAAGAAAGAAAATAGTCGGGAGATCTTGGAAATTCCGGATATATAAACAACATTCTTTTTCTTTCTTACCCCTTTCATAATTTTTAAAACTACAAATTCGGGTGTCATCAAGTGGCCGGGAATTCCTTTTTTCTCACCAAAAGGCTTACCTTCTTCATTAAAAGTCCGTTTTTCAATATTTGTTTTCACAAATGACGGACAGGCTAATAAAACGTCAACACCATTTTCTTTCTCTTCAGTTCGAAGTGAATTCAAAAAACCGTGAAGCGCGTGTTTACTCGCAGAATATGCTGTCCTTCCGTAAAGTGGTGAAAAACCTGCAACACTTGATAATGCAATAATTTGCCCTTTTGATCTTTGAAGATGCGGAAGCGCATATTTTGTACAGTAAACTGTACCATAAAAATTAACATCCATCACTTTTTTAAAGATCTCTAAACTGGTATTTTCAAACAAACTTATCTGGCTGATCCCTGCATTATTGATCAAAATATCAATTTTTTTAAACTTTTTTATAACGTCTTCAAATGCATGTTTTACATGCTCTTCTCTTGTAATATCCAAGGGTGTCACTAAGCAATCAACATCTTGTATTTCAAGTTCTTGGATCAAAGAAAGTATACCATCCTTTTGCATATCCAACAATACAATCTTTGCTCCCCTATCTGCAAAATACTTCACAAAAGCAGCACCTATACCACTTGCAGCACCGGTTATTACAACAATTTTATCTTTGTATTTAACGTTATCCATAATAAGTGTTAGATTGATCCGGAGTGGCAGTCTTTTTCTCCCCTACTAATTTCTGTCTCCCGGATCATCTTTTAAATAAAATTCAAAAACTTCTTTACTCGAATAAGTCGGAGTATATTTAAATTCTGATTTTAATTTTTCATTTGCCAATACAGGACGATATAATAAAAATCTTACCTGCTCTGGACCGTACTGTGTCAAATTTATTTTTTTTAAAAAACCTAAAACAGCTTTCATAAAGCTTACCGGCATTCCAATAAACGGTTTTTTTAAAATCCCGGCAATTTCAGGTAATGTTACATAACCGTCACCGGCCAGATTAAAAATTCCTGATTTGCTCTCAAAGATCCCCTGGAAGATGATATTTACCACATCCTCATCCCAAATAAAGACAAAAGGTGTTTTTGCGTTTTTTATTCCGGTGACAACCGCCCTCTCGAAAATATCTGTAATCTGATTGGAAACTCCTTTTCCTAAAATAGTACCCGGACGTAAAATTAGCTGCTTTGGCAGATCACTTTTTTCACGATAACCCAGAAGCATTTCCTCTATCAGCCTTTTGTGTTGAGAATAAGCAAATTCATCATTCCCCCTAATAGCATCGGTTTCTTTTAGCCATTTGGGATTATCTTTATAATAACCATATGAAGCTCCGCTGGTAGTAATTATGATTTGATCTACCTCATTTTTAATAGCACTTTCGTATAATTTTTTTGTACCGAGTACATCAATTTCATACATAGTTTCTCTTTTCATCCCTTTGGGTGCCTTTACAATAGATGCTAAATGAACAATGGTATTTATTTGATACTTTTCAATTAATTGATCAGGAGTTTCCGATAGAATATCACATTGAATAAAATGATAATTTTCTTTATTATAATCGCTTGAATTTTTGATATCAATTCCAACAAGCGTTTCGATATTTTCAGGATTTTCTATAAGTTTTCTGATAAGTTTTTTCCCAACATATCCTTCTGCGCCCGTTACCAGAATTCTTTTTTTCATTTCTTTTATTATTCTGTTGTTAGCTGAGGAACTTTTTTCCTCGACCAAATAGTTCCCAAGGTCAATCCGGCAATGATATGCCAAATCCCCCACCATGCAGTGATCAAAGCCATTCCACCTAATCCGTGAAAAAAATCAAAAATTAGTATCAATCCTAAAGCCGAATTTTGAATTCCCACTTCCATAGTGATTGCTCTCCTGTCTCTTTCGGGTAATTTTCCAAATTTTGCAGAGAAATATCCCAGTGATAATGCCACCAAATTATGTAAGGCAACTATATACATTACATACTTGATATAAGTTAAAAAGTTGTCGAAATTTTTTGAGAAGGCAGCAATTACAAATCCTACAAAGAATATTACCGAAGCATATTTAAATGGCACTTTCAATTTTTTGGCAATTTTTGGTTTTTTGGTTGCGAAATACATTCCCAAAATGAGTGGCATCCCCAAAATAACAAATATCGTTAAGAACATATCCCAAAAACTAATATTCACCTTTGTTAACAAAGCTGCTGTATCCGGATTCAAACTTCCCCATAAACTTAGATTTACAGGAGTCATAAATATTGCCAAAACCGTTGATATTGAGGTCATACTAACTGATAAAGCAGTATTCCCTTTTGCATAATTTGTAAAAAAATTAGAGACATTCCCTCCTGGACAAGAGCTTACCAAAATCATTCCCAAAGCAATTGAAGGTGCCGGTTTTATCAATAATGTCAGCCCAAAAGTAAATGCAGGCAACAATAAAAATTGAGCGATCAAACCAATAATGGGACCTCTTGGATTTTGTAAGACACGTTTAAAATCATCGAGTTCTAAATCGAGGGAAACCCCAAACATAATGATGGCTAAAATTACATTTAGCAACATCAAACTACTTGGTTCAAAATTTAATAAAACATCATCTACCTGGTTCATTTTACTGTTTTTTAGAAATTTGACCTAAAAGATACGCAAAGTTACATTAATCACTTTCCTTTAGGCTCCTGATGCATAGCCTTAAAATTCATCAATCCCGGCGCCCACATATGCTTTACATGATCAACATCTACATGAATTACAGCACATTTATCAGCTTTAACACATCTTTCTATTGCAGGTTGCAATTCTTCTGGCGAAGCAACTCTTTCTCCATGAGCTCCCATACTTTCTGCTAGTTTATCAAACTGTATTTCTTCCAGATCTGTATTGATCGTTTCCTCAGCCGAAAGCTCTTTTTTGATCATGGTCTTGATTGGTTTCATTGCAAATTGCTGGGTCATTTTTACCATTCCCCATTGTTTGTCACAGATCACAAAAAAAATAGGTTTAAGATCATTCCTAATGGCCGTCTCTATTTCCTGCGGATGGAAACCCATAGCACCATCTCCGATGATACAGTAAACCTGTCGATCAGGAAATGCAGCTGCTGCACCTAAAGCCTGTCCGACTCCTGCGCCTAACATTCCGAATTTAAAAGTAGAAAGTGTTGTATTTGGCGTGCTTACTTTATGAAAGAAATTACCCCAAACAGCCGAATTACCACCATCAAAAACTACAACAGAATCTTTTGGTAAAATTTTCCCTGCAATATTAGGAACATGAGCCGTAATCATTGGTGAATCTTTATCGACTAATTTTTTATCCAATTTATCCCGATCTTTTTTGGCAGATTTTTGCAGATCATTTATAAACTTGCTTCTATCTTTGAAGTCCTCAAATACTTTTAATTCTAATTCTGAAATCAGATCTTTTAAAAATTCTTTGATGTCGGCCAATACAGGAACATCTACCGATCGGATATTACCAATAATATCTTCATCAATATCTACCTGAATTATTTTTTGCTTATCCGGTGTATTCCAGTAAGGTGCTTTACCCCACCAATCTGTTTCCCCTAATCGGGAACCCAAAACCAAAACTGCATCCGCTTCTTTTCTGGCTTTATTATTAACATCAATATGGATCATTGGAATAGCAAGATCGGAGTCTTCGGGTAATACTCCTCTGGCTGCCCAACTTGTAACCACCGGGGTTTTGATTAATTCAGCTAGTTGTTTTAACTCATCAAAAGCACCTGAATGTACGACCCCGCTTCCTGCAT
>JBDLIB010000105.1:0-10742 GCA_039715085.1 Bacteroidota bacterium
CGGCTTTTTCTTTTTGCTTTTGTTGTTTTATAAGGTGTTTGTTTCTTTTCTTTTTGGCCTTTTGTGCTTTTTTGTTAACAGGTGCTTCTAAATCTCTTTTTTTGACTTTTGAAGTTTTTACTTTACGCCTGTTGGTCTTAGATGATTTTTTATTTGATTTTAACCATTCAAATGTAAAAATACCAGTTACACCGGCCCAGAAACCTTTTTTAGAATCATAATCACTTAAAGTTTTTTCTACAGGGTTTAGTTCATTTTTTTTCTGAATGATCTTATCCTGATGTTTGTCTAAACGCCAGGACATTCCACCACCAAATAATAGAGTATTATCACCACGCTCGTCATAGATCATTCTGGCCGATAGATCTACCTGCATATCTTTATTTAATAAATATGCTCCTCCTGCACCAAACTGATAATCATTTGGGACATTCTTTCTATAAAAAGCCTGGCCCTCACCAAAAATTGACCATTTTTTGTTCAAGGCGTATGTAGTTGTTAAAATAAATGAATTTTCCGATTCATCGGTAAAAGCCTTATCCATTATAAAATTAGTAAGGACAATCCATCTGTTGCTTATGTCATTTTGTGTGAAAATAGCGAATCTCGGACTAATACCTTCAGGATTCTTATATAGGTCATGCAGGAAATTTGTGTTGACACCCGCATAAACCCCAACAGCCGGAATTAAACGTTTTAGATCAAATGCATGCCTAGCTTTCCAGCTTCTTATTTCTTTTGATTGATCTTTATACTTCGGTGTATAGACCAAATATTTTGCGCCAAATGTTAACTTACTTAAACCAAAAGCAGATTCAGAATAGACAACAGGTCTGGTGAAATCTCTATTTTCACTCTGCACTGCCATATCCAGATCGAACTCTAAACGTTCAAAAAACAAACCTGTTCTAAGTGTAATATCTGAACCGAATGATTTTGAAGTATACGATACAGCTTCTCCTGCAATTTGATCCCAATATAAATAATTACCTATTTTTTTATAGAATATTCCACCTTCTACCTGGTAAACTTTTGTGCCAATACTGTAAGGACTGTCGGAAAATCCCGGCCGTTTTGAATTGATGACCTTGGTATATTGTCCAAATGAGAATTGGAAAAAGAATAAAAATATGATTAGCTTAATATAATGCTGCATTCTAACCGCTGATTTTTTTCAAAAATAAGATTTTCTTTATATAAACGTGCAAGTTGTCTGCAAATTGTTATTTTTGGAAATTAAATTTCAAAATATATGTACGAGGCATCATTTACAGGATTTTTGAGAACAATTTTGATTATTATGTTGATCTACTATGGTTTAAAGATTGTAGGTAGATATCTTTTTCCGGTATTTTTTAAAAAGATGGTGAAAAATGTGGAGAAGAAAGTAAGAGAACAGCAAGGATATCAAGAATCTGAAGATAAAATTAAGGAGGGAGAGACGGTGATAGATAAAAAGCCAAGGCCTAATAAAGAAAGTAATAAAAATGTTGGTGAATATGTTGATTATGAAGAGGTTGATGAGTAAAGCTTATTGAAATATTTAAAGATTGAAAATTAAAAAAATTACAATTAACCAATATTTAATAACTCAATAACAGGTAACTATATAGCAGTTCATGGATTTTAAAAAAATATTACCCTACCTTATAGCAATACTTACTTTTGTTGTCATTTCATTAGCTTATTTTTCTCCTGTTTTAGATGGGAAAGAGCTGTTTCAAAGTGATATTGCCCAGTTTAGAGGGATGTCCAAAGAGATCAGGGATTTTAGAGAGGCAAATAACGAAGAACCTTATTGGACTGACAGAGCTTTTGGTGGAATGCCGGCATATCAGCTTAGTGCCTATTATCCGCATGATTATCTCAAAAAATTGGATAATCTATTGAGATTTTTACCCAGGCCTGCAGATTATTTATTCCTTTATTTTTTAGGTTTTTTTGTTTTACTCCTTGTTCTAAAAGTTGATTGGAAACAGGCAATTATTGGTTCTCTGGCCTTTGGTTTTTCCACCTATCTTATTATAATCATAGGGGTAGGTCATAATGCTAAAGCGCATGCAATAGCTTATATGCCAATGGTGCTGGCCGGAATATTATTGGTATTTCAAAGAAAAAAATATTTGGCAGGATTTATACTTACTGCTTTATCAATGGCATTGGAAATCAATGCAGGCCACCCACAAATGACCTATTATTTATTGTTTATGGTGCTTATTTTTGGTGTTGTTTATTTGATTGATGCAATTAAAGATAGACATGTAGTAGATTTTGTTAAGAATATCGGAATTTTATTTGTAGCAGTTGTTTTAGCTGTTGGATTGAATGCTACAAGTTTGATGGCAACAAAAGAGTATGCTGCACATAGTACCAGGAGTAAAAGTGAATTAACCATTGCTCCCAATGGTCAAAAGGCCGAACAAACTACTGGTCTGTCTAAAGACTATATTACTCAATACAGCTATGGAATTTTAGAAACTTTCGATCTTTTTATTCCAAGGTTTATGGGAGGTTCCAACAATGAGGATATTGGCAAAGACTCGAATACTTATGATTTTGTAAAAGATGTTGCCGGGCCTAAACAAGCAAAAGGGTTTGCTGAAAATGCACCAATGTATTGGGGAGATCAGCCAATCGTTGCAGCACCTGCCTATATTGGCGCTGTGGTCATTTTTTTATTCGTGTTAGGGGTCTTTCTGATAAGAGGTAAATTAAAAAAATGGTTGGTAGCTGCTACGATATTTTCAATTTTATTGAGTTGGGGAAAGAATTTTGGTTTTTTAACCGATCTGTTTATCGATTATGTCCCGTTGTATAATAAATTCAGGGCAGTTTCTTCCATACAGGTAATTGCTGAATTAGCAGTTCCGATTTTAGGAATCTTAGGTTTGAAGGCATTTTTTGATAAAGAAATTTCAAAAGAAGAGAAGGTTAAATCATTAAAATACAGTGTTATAATTACTGGAGGTTTAGCGCTAATCTTTACCGTGGCCGGAACAAGTTTGTTTGCTTTCGAAAGCATTAACGATACCCGGTTTGAAAACATGGCTCCGGGTTTTGCCGAGGTTTTGATTGCAGACAGAAAGGATATATTTTTTAATGATAGTTTACGTGCATTGATTCTGGTTGTGCTGGCAGCTTCTCTTTTGTGGTTCTATCTTAAGGAAAAGATCAACGTCAATTTACTTTATGCAGCCTTTGGAATATTGATACTTGTCGATATGGTAGCTGTAGATAAACGCTATGTAAACAATGAAGATTTTATCACAAAAAGTAAATTAGAAAAACCATTCCCAAAGACAGAGGTCGATACCCAGATATTAAAAGATAGAGGTCATTACAGGGTTATGAATTTTATGGTAAACCCTATGAATGATGGTAGTACTTCTTTTTATCATAACTCTATTGGTGGCTATCATGCGGCGAAACCAAGAAGATATCAGGAATTGTTTGACTTTCAGATAGCCAAAAACAATATAGAAGTGTTGAACATGCTCAATACAAAATATTTTATTTTCCCGGATGAGAATAACAGGCCTACTGTTCAACTGAACGATGAGGCCAACGGAAATGCATGGTTTGTTGATAATGTAAAATTCGTTAATTCAGCAGATGAAGAGATCAAAGCTTTGGATAGTCTGAATACTAAAGAAATTGCAGTGGTCAGCAATGAATTCAAGGATGAATTAAAAGGTTTTACTTTTCAAAAGGATTCTACAGCCACTATTAATTTGATTGAATACAAGGCAAATAAATTGGTTTATGAAAGTAATTCCACAACAGATCAAATAGCAATATTCTCCGAAATGTATTATAAAGATGGTTGGAATACTTTTGTAGATGGGAAGTTCACACCACATTTTAGAGCTAATTATGTTCTAAGAGCAACGATCATTCCGAAAGGAAAACATAAAATTGAATTCAAATTTGAACCTGAAGTTATACAAGCCGGAAGTTATATTACATTGATTTCGTTAGGTTTAATATTTTTTATAACTTTAGGTTGGTATTTTTTAGAAAACAGAAAACATGGCAACACATCACAATAAACGATATAACCACACCATAGAATTTTTAGAAAGAGTATTACCTGCACCCGCTACTATTCTGGATTTAGGAGTAAGAAATGAATTGAGTGAAATTATGGAAACTCATGGCTACACGGTTCTTAATACCAGTGGAGATGATTTGGATTTTAATTATGAATGTGTAAACAAATATGATGTTGATGCAGTTACCGCTTTCGAAATTTGTGAGCATCTTATTGCTCCGTTCAATGTTCTCAATACAATCAAAGCAGAAAAATTAATTGCTACTGTTCCTTTGAATTTATGGTTTGCCAGGGCATATAAGAACAAGCTTGATAAATGGGATCAACATTATCACGAATTTGAAGATTGGCAGTTTGATTGGTTGCTGGAAAAATCTGGATGGAAAATTAAAGAAACCGAAAAATGGACAGCTCCGGTGAATAAATTAGGTTTCAGGCCAATTTTAAGAAAGTATACACCCAGATATTACGCAGTTTACGCCGAGAGATAAGATTCCGAAATATGCGAATAGGAATGATTTTAGACAAAACATTTCCTCCCGATCCCAGGGTGGAAAATGAAGCGACTGCCTTAATTAATTCTGGTCATCAGGTTTTTTTATTTTGTTTAAAATATAAAGATGAACAGGATTCAGAGGTTATTAATAAAATCTATGTTAAAAGGTTTATATCCAGCATGTTGGAGTATAAACTTTCTGCATTAGCCTATACTTTTCCTTTCTATACAAACTTGATGGAAAAGAAAATTTCACAATTTCTATCGGAAAATAAAATTGAAACTATTCATATTCACGATATTCGAATTGCCGAAGCAGTTTTTAAGGCTAATAAAAAATTTAATTTACCTGTAGTTCTAGATCTGCATGATAATTTTCCGGAAGTAATGAAAGAATACCCACATTTACAAAAGTTTCCGGGTAAACAATTGATCTCACCAAAGAAATGGAAAATTAAAGAAGAAGAATTTATCGCTAAAGCGGATAAAGTTATTACTGTTTCAAATGAATTTATCGATGAAGTTGTAGTAAGAACAAATATTGATAATGATAAAATTGTTTTGGTTCCGAATACAGTCAGTAAGTCATTTTATAAAAATGCTGTAATCAACGATAAGATCATCCAAAAGTATAAGGATAATTTTGTGATTTTGTATTTAGGAGATACGGGTTTACGCAGAGGATTGCAAACTGCAATTTCATCAATTCAAAACTTAAAATTAAAAATTCAGAACTTGAAACTGGTGATTGTGGGCCAAAACACAACAGATCCTGTATTAAAAAGACAGGTACGGAATTTAGGTTTAGACAATTTTGTGGATTTCGAAGGCTGGCAGGATGTAAGTTTATTTCCATCATATATACAGGCAAGTGATATTTGTATTTCGCCATTGAATAGAAGTGTACAACACGATGTCGCCTACGCCAATAAACTATTTCAGTACATGAGTTTCGCAAAACCGGTTTTGGTGAGTGATGCCATTGCACAGAAAAACCTGGTTGAGAAGACAAAAAGCGGACTCGTGCATAAAGAAAAGAATGCAGAAGATCTTGCGAATAAAGTTTTAGAATTGTATCAAAATTCTAAATTGAGAGTAGAACTTGGTGAAAATGGAAAGAAATTTATAGAAGATGAATTTGTTTGGGAAAAGGTTTCAGGTAATTTAATAGAAATTTATAAGGAGTTAGAATCAAAAGATTGAAAGTACTGATTATTACATATTATTGGCCACCGGCAGGAGGAAGCGGCGTACAACGCTGGTTGAAATTCGTAAAATATTTGCGGGATTTTGGGGTAGAACCGGTTGTTTATACTGTCGAAGATCCTGAGTATGTTTTAACCGATGAAACTTTGCAAAAAGAGGTTCCAAAGAATACTGAAATTTTAAGACAGCCTATCTGGGAACCAAATAACCTGCTCTCAAAATTTAAAAGCAAGCAAAAACAAACAAGTGCAGGATTTTTAAATCCGAACCCATCTTTTTTTGAAAAGAAATTACAGTATATCCGGGCCAATTATTTTATTCCGGATGCCAGAAAATTTTGGGTAAAGCCATCAGTAAAATTTCTTTCAGGTTATTTGAAAGATAATCAAATAGATGTGATAATCACTACCGGCCCACCACATAGTTTGCATTTGATCGGGATGGAAATACAGAAGAAATTTTCAGTAAAATGGATAGCAGATTTTAGAGACCCGTGGACGGATATTGATTATTTTCATCAATTACCATTGAATGAAAGGTCAAAACAAAAGCATCAGACTATGGAACAAAATGTTTTACAAAATGCAGATGCTGTTTTGGTTGTGGGAAAAACCATGAAAGAGGATTTTACAAAATACAGTAAGAATGTTCATGTGATAACAAACGGTTTTGACGGTGAGATTTCTAAGAACGAACCGGAAATGGATATGAAATTCTCAATCACTCATATCGGTATGATGAATGCTGATAGAAACCCAAAAATTTTATGGAAAGCTTTGGCAGATATTTCTAATGAAAATAAGGATTTTGATTTTGAAATAAAATTAATTGGTAAGGTTGATCAGGAAATTAGAAAGAGTATTCAGGAAAACAACTTAGATAAGCATATCGTTTTTATTGATTATTTATCTCATAAAGAGGTAATAAAACATCAAAGAGCTGCACAGGTTTTATTATTGACTGTAAATAAAGTGCCATCTGCAAGAGGAATAATTACCGGAAAAATATTTGAATATTTACAAGCAAAAAGGCCTATTTTAGCCATCGCACCAAAAGATGGAGATCTGGCTGAAATTATCGGTTTAACAAGATCGGGTACCGTTGTGGATTTTGAAGAGAAAGAAAAATTAAAAAAAGTAATTTTAGACTTATATCAACGGTATAAGTCTGGGGTTTTAAAAATTGAGTCAGAAAATATCGAGCAGTACCATCGAAAAAATTTAACCAAGCAATTGGCTGAAGTGATTAAAGGTGTGTAAATAAATAGAATAAAAGGAGACTGAAGCAAGTTTGACATGAATAAGATAGTAACCATATTAGGGGCTCGTCCACAGTTTGTAAAAGCGGCGGTTTTGAGCAGGATTATTTCTGAGAAAAACGAAATTGAAGAGGTAATTGTGCATACAGGTCAGCATTTTGACAACAACATGAGTGAAGTGTTTTTTGCTGAAATGGAAATTCCCAAACCAAAATACAATCTCAATATCAATGGCTTAGGGCATGGTGCAATGACCGGACAAATGCTGGAAAAGATTGAAAAGGTCTTGCAGGATGAAAATCCCGATGCTGTTGTAATTTACGGAGATACCAACTCAACTATTGCCGGAGCTTTGGCTGCTAAAAAACTCGATATAAAAGTTGTTCATATCGAAGCGGGGTTGCGCTCATTTAATATGAAAATGCCGGAAGAGATCAATCGTATCTTAACCGATAGAATTTCCGATTTGTTACTCTGTCCGACAGATTCGGCTATTCATAATTTGCAAAATGAAGGTTTTGAAAATATCGACACTAAAGTGGTGAAATGCGGTGATATTATGAAAGATGCTGTAGAGTACTACAGTAAAACATCGTCAGAAAAATCTTCAATTATCAAAGATTTTGATTTACAAAAGAATGAATTTATTTTAACTACAATTCATCGACAAGAAAATACCGATGATCTCAATAATCTAAAATCAATTTTTGAAGGCCTGGAAGAAATTTCAAAAGAAACACAAGTCGTATTACCGGTTCACCCGAGGACTCGAAAAATTTTAGAGAAACACCAATTAAAATACAACATCACTCTGATTGACCCTGTGGGATATTTTGATATACTCGAGTTGCTTAAAAATTGTAAAATGGTTGTAACTGATAGTGGCGGACTTCAGAAAGAAGCTTTTTTTAATAAAAGACATTGTGTTGTTGCCCGTGAAGAAACCGAATGGGTAGAACTGGTTGAAAATGGTTTTGCAAAAATTGTTGGAAGTGATAAGAAACAAATGATAGAAGCTTTTAAGAATTTTAAAAATTCAAAAGCTGATTTTGAAATGAATCTATATGGGGACAATGTTGGAGAGAATATCTACAATGAAATTATAGGTTTAATTAATTGAATTAAATGAAAAGTTATTTCACTGAGCCTCACAAAGTAGCAGAGAGTGACGCAGGGTTAGGTTTATTTTTCTTTGTGAATCTCTGTATTACTCAGTAAACCTCAGTGTAATAGTTAGTTAAAATTTCAATCATTTAAGAATTAATGGTAACTATGCGTTTAACTCTATAAAAATATTTTGCTATTAATCTGGGTTAAGATATTAAAAAACAGAAATCGGATAGGTCAACTTTAAAAACACAATTTGCGATTGAAAATGTTCCCGGGTCAACACATCATCAAATTCATTTGTATTTACAATCAGGTAGGCAGCACCAAACGGAGGTTTGAATCTCCATCCAACCAATCCGTAAAAATAAAATTTATCAGCCAATGAATTCTTCTGTGTAAAAACTCTTAGCCATATGTTTTTATTGAAAAAATAATCGGCTCCCAAAACATTTATGGTTGTACTTTTTGATGTTGGATCGGGTGAATATTTTAAATGATTGAATTCGTACGTTAAGGTCAATTTTTTAAATAACTGAAACCTTGTATTTATTTGCCAAAGGTTAAAATCTCTGTCGAAATTCCTTCCGGTTCTAAATGCGGTATTTATAAAAACCGATTCATCTGTGTTATAGCCAAGTTCTGCACGATAATAATGGTTATAGTAATCTTTATCCAGTAATTTATATTCATTATTGTAATAAGCATTAAGACTGAATCTATTTTCAAAATAAGCCCTTGCTTTATAAGTGAGATACCAGCTTCTGAGATCACCTTCCTGACTCCAAAAAATATTATTGTATCCGGCCAGGTATAGATACTTTATTTTATCATTAAACCAGAATTTGTAAGTAATATCGCTGTCGATCTCATGCCGGTCATCATCTTGAATAAACCCGGTTTGATTAACATTATCTTGAAAATTACTTCCAATGTTCGAATAACGCACATGGTAGTGATATAAGTTATTCTCTTTAGCAAATCTAACGAACCATGCCGAGTGTGACTTAAAATCTCCGGGAGCACTTGTGACGAATTGACCCGTTAGTTTCCATGTTTTTCCCAGGTTTAACACATAATCTGCACTGTAAGACCTAACATAGCTGGTGTCGGTTATTTTATCTGCATAGGTAAATCCGAGAGTTGATGATTTTAAAAAGTCCCTTTTCACCCTAAAAGCATTGAACCAGGATTCAGGATCGTTTAAGATTTCATTTTCTTCTGTTCTTGCAGACAATGCATTGAATTGATATTTTCCTGATTTACCAATCATTTTACCACCGTATTGCATATCACCGATTCGCCTCGAATAAAAAGTTGAAATACGTGTACCAAACATTTCGTTACCATCTTGAAAGAATATTCGCTTTTCAGGAAAACGAAGTTCCCACGGCGTAAGATTAATCTGTTCTTTATCGCCTTCTACGGTTGCAAAATCTGGATTGATGGTGAGGTTTGCGACAATATTTGATCTGTATTGATATTTGATGTCGCCACCTGCTTCAGCCTTAATTTTGTCGTGAATACCTGTGATGTCACTATTTTCATAACGTAACGTTGCGTAAGGAAATATAGTTAAATTATGTTTTTTTTCGCTTTCCGGCTGAATACCTATTAGAGACCCACTTTGAGAAATTCTAAAATCTTCACTAACGGGTATCCACCATGCAGTTTCCTGATTCGATCGAATTATCCTGCCGAAATTTGCACCCCAAACATTTGAATTAGGGTCGTGTTGTATGCTTTTAAGCGGAATAACAATTTCAACAACCCAATAATTATCAGTAACCGATGTTTTTGCTTCCCATTCGGTATCCCATAGCAGATCAACATTTTTTCCATCATCGGTTACCTTGGCATCGGTAAGTGTGCCAATTGGATTTACAAAAAAAAGTTGAGAAGTGCGTTTATCGTTATAGGTGTCGAGTAAAACCGCGATAATATCATCGCTTTTATCGAGTTGATCTCTTCTTTGAATTCTTGCTGCAATCTCTTTTTTATCTTTAACAAAACATTGAAAAGAGATGTATAGGTTTTCCTTAAATTGGGCAATTCTGACAATAGTTTTTCTGCTGGATTCTGCTCCCTTATTTGGTTCAAGCTGTGTGAAATTCTCCGTGGATTTAGTTTCAAACCATTGCTTGTCCAGTACCCCGTCAATTTTGATCGGGCCATTCAATATTTTGACATCCAGACTTTGTTGGGAATAAATCTTTGAAAAAGATATTAATATCAGAAGAGATATGGATATAAGTGTTATTTTTTTCATCCAATATTATTGCTTACTGTAGTTGAAACAACCAGTTCAAATATAATATAAATTCTTTTTCTCGGAACTTAATATGAGGAATTTATAGAGAATAATTTGGTAAAATATAAGGTAGGGAAATCACGAAAATGATTACAGTTTTTAGAAGTTTTGATAATTCAAAAACAAATCCTGATTATACATATTTAAGCCTTGCTAAATAATCAAAATGCTTGCCTTCTAAAACCAATTCACAATTTAATCCTGCTTTTTTTCCAAGATGTTTTAAAGTTTCAAAATCAACATATAACCAGTCGAAAGGTTTGGTTTTTTGCTTTTTATATTCCATTGTAAATGAGACTTCTCCATAATATTT
>JBDLIB010000106.1:0-10700 GCA_039715085.1 Bacteroidota bacterium
AATGCAATTCAGAAATTGATAATTTCTGAATTAAAATTTCCGAGCGAAGCTCACGTACGTACGGTGGTGTGAGAGGCGCACTCCGGCTAGTTTAGTCGGAGCCGTCTACTCGATTATGCACAGGCATACATTTTATTTTTTATTAAAAAAATCGATAGCGATTTCAACTATCAGATCTGGATTTGAATTAAAAGGGTCATGAGAGGTATTTGGTAACACGCAAAACTCACTACCATTAATGTTCCTATAAAGTTCTAAACCATGCTCTAGCTTAGTAAACCAGTCCTTGTCTCCCATAACAACCATTGATCGACATGCGATTTTGTTAAGTCTCGAATTATCGATAATTGTTTGTTCGAGCAACATCTTTTTTTCATCGCGAATGAACTTCTCCCAATTATCCTTTTGTGGGGATTTGTTTTTATAATCAAGCAGCCAATCTTGCATATGGCTTTGCACATATTGAGGTTCTAATGTCTTAATTAAATCTATCCCTTTTTTTGTAATTCCGTCAATATTACTGTTGGCTCCAGAAACTAAAATCCTTTTCACCTTGTCCGGTCTGTCATGAGCTAGTAATAATGCTGTGTTTCCTCCATCACTATGCCCTATTACATAAACACTGTCCAATTCTAAAACATCAATCATTTGCGAAAAATAATCAGCCATCAATTGATAACTTAAACTATCCGCTTGTTCAGAACGCCCATGTCCAGGACTGTCTACTGCAATAATTCTATAGTGAGTCGCTAATTTAGGAATGACCTGTCGGAATTTATCAATTGAACCTAATCCTCCATGGAGAAGAAGCAAAGCTGTTCCACTACCATACTCCTCAAAGTATAGATTGGTATTATTAATTGATATTTGCTTTCCATTATTTGATCCGTAAACAATTTGGCTAAGGCAAATCTGGGAACTCATAAACGAAAAGAGCATTGCAAGAGGAATTATTCCAATTTTTTTCATTCAAGTATAGTCTTAGATGAGTAATGTTTATCATTCCAACTAACGTCAAAATTAGTTATTGATTATCAATTACTTATAATTCCCCCTTTTCTTTCCACGTTAGCAAAAATATTCATCGATATTTTCATCGAAGGGGGATTGTGCATAACGGTGGCAATATGAAAATATTGGGCATTTTGAAACACCAAACTTTCAATTTACCACATTGTTCATTTATTGCTAATACGCACATATTTATCACTTTACGCCCAATTTTTTATATTGCGAGTTGTGTACTGTTGTTATCATTTCAATGGTCTTTTTTTTATCATACCTCCTTTTACATCCTTTATACTTTGCATTACAACAAATGCATCTTTATCTATCTTATCTATCTCTGTTTGTAGTTTTGCCAATTCTAATCTAGTAATTAATGTATAAATAATATCTATTTCCTCCAATGACTGACCCCTTTTGCCAGAATAAATGGTACACCCTCTTCCTAGTTTTTGAATTATAGCAGCCCTAATCTCTTTATTTTTGTCTGATATAATTGTTACTCCTAAATATTCTTCAATACCTGATACAACAAAATCGACAGTTTTTGATGCTGCTAAATATGTCAACATTGCATATAATGAGATTTCAATTGTAAACACATATGCTGCAAAACCAAATATAATAATGTTAAGTATCATAATAACGTCACCTATTGTCATTGAGGTTTTTCGACTTATAAATACTGCTAAAACCTCTGTGCCATCAATAACAGAGCCCCCACGAATTGCTAACCCTATTCCTAATCCTAAAAAGAAGCCACCAAAAACTGCAATAAGTAATTTGTCATCAGTAATAATAGGAAACGGTATAAAATGAACTGAAACAGCAAGCAATATAATTGCAATAATGCTTTTCAATGCAAATTGTTTGCTGATTGTGGAAAAACCCATAATTAAAAATGGAAGGTTTACTGCAACTATTAGAATTGAGAGTGGTATCTCTGTCGACTCTGCTATTATAAGAGAAATTCCCATAACACCCCCATCTATAAACATATTGGGCAGTAAAAAACCTTTTAATCCAAAACCTGCTGATAATATCCCTAATAAAATGAAAAAGCTATCATGAATTAAATGAGAAAATTCAACTTTTGCATTTCTAATTTCCTTCTCAAACTGTTTTGAAGGAAGAGTTGCTTTTTTCCTTCTAAATCCAATAGCTTTAAAAATTATATTCTGATTAAACTTGTTCATATTGCTAGGCATTCAAAAATTTTGTTCAATAGCACACAACTTGTTATATTCATACAAATATTCACGTTTATAAAAACTATTTGCCAGATAACGTTAACCTTTGGTTGTTTTTATCAATAATTCTTACTTATGTCCACTGATATATTTATTAAGCAAACAAATAATTTTGCTACAAATATGTATCGGTTATTAATGTCTAAGTAAATATACACACTTCCAGAATGTTATCAAATAATATTTTAGCTACTTTAGTAATAGATAGATTGCATGGTCAATTCCTAAAAATTGGATTCGTTAGTATTTTGTCATAAAAAGTTTAAAAGTATTTTAAAATACAGAAATTCAGCACTGTATAGGATGGGCAGTAGTTTTCGTTATTGGGTGACCGATTCCCTAGAAGACATGTAGTCTTTTTATAAAGTACAGAATAGTCCAAATTGGTGTAAAGAGCGATTTGGAAGATGGGTTATGAACCTCCGTATATGGAAATGCAATTCAGAAATTGATAATTTCTGAATTAAAATTTCCGAGCGAAGCTCACGTACGTACGGTGGTGTGAGAGGCGCACTCCGGCTATTTTAGTCGGAGCCGTCTACTCGATTGGCGTGTCGTGCTTTACGTTCTTTTCATAGTTTTTCTTTTTTTAAATTTCTAATGCTTAATTGTTTAACACCACCCTAGCATATCAGACGCCACAATGATTGTTATGTTTTTTGGTCTTCAAGTTCCGTTTTCAATATTTCTTCCATTATATCTTCCATTGTGACTACACCCTTAAAATCCTTAAATTCGTCAACTACAATAGCCATGTGTGTTTTTTGATACACCATTAAATTCAATAAGTCGTCCAGTTTTTTGGATTCATTAATAATAATCATTCTGTCGCTGCTACATAAGTCTCCAATCGTTTGGTTGTGATTTGCGGTTAAACCGATTAGATTTTTTGTTAACAAAATACCGATTATATTTTTTCTGTTTTGACTTAAAACCGGAACTCTACTAAATCCTTTTTCTTTTATTGTTTCAAACACTTTCTTACTTAGAATCGTTTGTGCTTCTAAGAAAAATACTTCTTCATGTAGAATCATAATGTCAGCAACTGTTATCTCGGAAAATGATAGCGCTCCGAGTATGATCCGTTCCTCATCCTCATCAATAATACCATCTCCAACATCTTCGTGATATTTAATAATTTCTCCAAGTTCCTGTTTGCTCCATAATAGCGGAGGCTCTTTGCCTAATATTTTATCTAATACCCAGGCAATAGGTGCAGCCACAGGATAAAAAACAATCAAAAGAATCCAGACTAACCAGGATAATTTTGCGCCTATTTGCAAAGCGTATCTTGGGAAAACAGCCTGCGGAATGATCTCACCAAACACAAAAATCAGAGAGGTAGCGACAAAACTAGCTATTACTCCGGAAGTAATGCTTCCCATAAATATGGCCATAATCGTATAAGAAGCCACGTTCCCCAGCAATAAAGTACACAACAGAAGATTGCCCTTTTTTCTTATTGCATATACCTTTATGGCTTGTTCATTACCAAGCTTCATTTTTCTTTCGAGTGTTGTTAACTTAATGCCGAATAATGCCAACGTCAGTCCAGCAAATGTGCCAGAGAGGACCACTAGAATGATTATAATGAGTATGTTATGCCACATCTTTTTGTGTTTAACTCCGTCCGAGCGAAAAGACCATTACCATGAACGTTATATATGCGACTATCACAATAATTCCTTCGTAACGTTTTATTTGCCAGTCGGATTTGATAAAGTTAAGCAAATCCAGAGAAAAAAAGAACACGATAGGTTTGGTGCAAGTAACGTTTATTTCTGCATACACAAGATTGGTCATCAACCCGTTTTTTTTTTTAGCATGCACGCCAACTCGTTATATTCATACAAATATTCACGTTTATGGATACTAATTGCCGGATAACGTTAACCTTTGATTGTTTTTATCAATAATTCTTACTTATGGTCAATTCCATAATTATTATGCAAACAAATAATTTTGCTACAAATATGTGTTGGTTATTAAAGTCTAAGTAAATGTACACATTTTCAGACTGTTATCAAATAATATATTAGCTATTTTAGTAACAAATAGATTGCATAGACAATTCCTAAAAAATGGATTCGTTAGTATTTAGTCATAAAAATTTGAAAAGTATTTTAAGGTACAGAAAATCAGTAATGTGTAAGGTAGGGTAGTGGTTTGTTGTTCCCTAACGGGAGTCTGTGTATTATTATCCATTATTATGTTGAGTAGGTTATTGCACAATCTGACGGTCTCGGCTATGATTTAGTTGTGGAATCATCCTCAGGATTATTCCGTTGTAGAAATCATCTGTATTTTATAAATTAAACTTTGTTTTAGCTCTCTGCCACTATGAATTATAGCCATTGTTTATATAGCGTTTTCATTTCTTTGAGGATATCTTATTCATCGATATCTGCAATTTTTTTGGCTTTTCCAACGTTCATTTAAACCAATCAAGCTTCTTTTCATTCCCAATTAACAATCCCACGAGGCTCTAATTGAAATTTCACTAAAATTTATTTTCAGGCAGTCTATTTCTTTTCACCATAAGCCAGATACTTAATGAAAGTTCCGCAATAGCCATTATTGACATTGTAATTACCTCAAGTGTTTTAGGTAGATGATGATCTACAAAAAATACTATATATGTAAACGATGCAATCACCAGCAAAATACCAAGGCTTTTCGGGATATATTCTGATTTGAAGACCGAATAACCAAGTACAAAGATATGTAAGGCAAAAAATATGTATCCAAAAAGTTTTATGGATGCATAGCCGTAAACATCGATAATTTTAAATACCAGACAAAACAATCCAATTACCAAGGTACAAACGTATAGTAGCCTAAGGGCTGCCGTAAGTAACGCAAGATTCTTATTCGCTGGTTTAAGCACTACATAAAGTGCGAGACCTATAATAGAATCAAGGGCAAGTACGAGAAAGTAACCAACGACAGCAAAACCAAATAGTCTTCCATTAGCCTCAATATCGCTGGCTAAAGCTTCTGTATCACCGGGTACTACAAAATTTGCTAAAAGAAAATCATCAACTAAGGTTACGATGAAAACCGAGGTTATAAACGCAATACCTACAACCATTGCAGCTTTGCTTGGTGATAAATTAGCTATAAAATTTTTCATACATATTCGCACTTACCTTAGAATTATGCTCAAATCCGCTATAGATTTTAACTTTTGTTATCTGCCGAATTTTAAGGTTTTCTTTCATTTGTTTTAAATCCAGTCAAAATGTCATCAGAAGTATTGAACTGAACATCCTCATTAATATTTTTATTAAATTTAAAATCATAATATGTCTGATCTACAAAAAACTTTCTTTCAGGGTTTTCTTTCGAATAGTTTTTTGTTACTATTCTAATTGGATAATAATTCTGTTTGTTAATAAACAAAAGTGTTGTTGATATGCTTCCTTTACTGTCTTCAAGTTTTATTGCGAAACCTGGCATAGTTTGTTTATCTTCTAATCTTATACTAATTTGGTAACAATTAGTATCTTGAATAATTGTGTCATTCAATCTGTCTGTTTGATAATATTCATTATTGTCCAGAGTGTATTTAAACATATACTGCAATGTAAATGGGGTATTATGACTCCAGAAGTGTTTTTCTTTAAATTCAGGATGTTTTATTAAATCAAAAACCATTGCAAGACTATCTCGATTGTTTTTTCGAATCAATTTATTTCCATCATAAATATCTTCATATATAACCATGGTTTTATCTTCATTATAAAAATACCAATGCCCTTTTACTCCAACAATTGAGTCATTAATTAATCTTTGAAAATGCATTTCTCTATATCGAAAAATTGTTTCGTCAATATTTTTTGGATTGGTTCTAATCATGTCCTGTTTGTAGTAAACAGTTTCAATTGTATCAATGGTGCCAATTGTCTTATGTAATATTTTATCTGCTGTCTCAATGTCTTTGCATGAAGTTGAGATTATAAGAATGATTAATAAATATTTAAGTATAATATTTTTCATATTTTGTCTTTATCTATTTGGCACATAGCAGTTTTAATATGGGGCGTTTGGTATTTTAAAACGCCTCATATTCAGATTGCTACTATTATTATTTATTACTAATATTTTCACTTTTAGTACAGACTGCCAAATGCACCATATTTTTTGTTGGGCTTAGTTGACAAGTCCTATATATTTATTTCTTTCGGGATGTTTTGTCGAAATTTTGATTTTTATCAAGTCTCCTTTTTCCATTCTTCCGTATTTCTTTCCCATTTTCTTGTAGTCCTGAAATTTTTCATTTTGAAATTCATATTCATATTTCAGGTTATGTAGATAATAACCTTTTCCCATATGAAACATATTTGTTTCAATAATTTCAGCTTCTATAATAATTGTTTTTTGTCCAATGAAACGATATTCCCCAGTATAAAGATAATAACCCATTATAGCTAATACACCAGATAATAGAAATGTAACTATAATTGGTTTTAAGAATTTATATCTTTCTTTTTCTTGTTGTATTTCATATTCAGCCTTCCATTTTTCAAATTTTTCCTTTTCCATTTGTTTTTCTTTAAGAATATATTTATCAAAAGTCTTTTCAGTTTTATTAGTTTCCTTTCCGTTTATATAATTTTGTAATATATTTTTTACTGATGATATTTTACAGATACTAATTTTTATTTTTCCATAAGTCTTATCAATATCTTTTATTAGTTCTGAATAGTAAAATTAAGAATCACTATCTATTGAAATTAAACTTTTATCTTTTGAAATAATTAGATCAAATTCACCTGAAAAATTAAAAGAATTTAGTTTGTTTAATATTTCTGATTTATTATCACTTTCTATTTCAAGTTCTTCTTTAGTCTTATGTGAATAAATGAAAAGATACATTTCTTTCAGATAACGGTTTTAATATGGTGCGTTTGGCATTTTATGCACAAAATTTCAGGTTGCAAATAATTTTATTTATTGCTATAAACTTCAAATGTAGCACTATCCGCCAAATGAACTACTTTTTTTGTTGTAGCACTTAATTAATATCTTATCTCTAAATTCAATTTATCAAATCGTTTTGATTTTCCTTGTTTACAAGAATCAAACTCTAATATTAGTAGATCTTTTATAGATTGTTTAAATTCAATTATTGAGTTATTCTCAATTTCATTTAGAGTTTCTTTAAAATCAATTTTTTTTAAGTTAAAAACGGCTTTTGTCAGTTTATTAATTCCAACTCTATGTTTTGAAGGTTCTTCTATATTTTTCTTTATTCTATTTTTTGGAAATTTAAAAATCCAAGGTATTTTCTCATTAGTTATTATTTTTACATACTCTTTTTTATCTAAAAATTCAGGATGCCATTTTATTGAATTATGAAATATCTGATCGGTGTCGTCAGTATTTTCTAAACAAAGTCCAAATGGAGAGTAATTATTGTTCTTATAGTTATTACGCTCCCATATCCCTATTTCTTCAACGTTTTTTGCTTCTGTTTCATTTTCTACCCACAATATTTCTAAGTAAAAATTTTCAAAGAACAATCTCCTGTTTGCAGTTCCAATACCTTGATGTCTTCTACCACTTCCTTCTGTTAGTCCAAATTCAACTAATTCGTCCGTTTCTTTTCCTTTATTTGAGAATATATATATATGGTCTATGTTCATTATGAAGTTCATTTTTATGTGCTACAACTCATTATTTCCTAACAAATATACACGTTTATAAAAGCTATTTGCCGGATAACGTTAACCTTTGGTTGTTTTTATCAATAATTCTTACTCATGTTAACTTACATATCATTATGCAGATAAATAATTTTGTTACATATAAGTTGGTTATTTTTTACTATTCCATAAATACATTAAATTGATTAGTTTAAACAGTTTTGTTAAAAAATGTTAGGGACAAATTAAATTAGACCGCTGCAAAAGTCTGTTATTTGTTTATCCAACAAATTATATAAAAAATTATTTTGATTAAGAATCTTAATATCATTAACTTTACTATGATATGCAGGTTATATTATTATACAAAAAGAAAAACAGCAGAATCTACAATTCTGCTTTTATGATTTTCAGAAATCAACCCGACAAATTTATTCCTCCTAAACTCATTGACTGATTTTGATAAAAATATCAATTTGTGATTTTCTTTTACGAGATACAAACCTAGTTGCATATTTTTTACCTTGTAAAATCGTGAGCTTGAAAAATGTCCATAAATGCATGTTGGATTTAAATTTTATAGTATCCAAATCTAAAAAAAAACAATTATGTCTAAAAAAATAATTGGAAGTGACGAAAAAACATTTTTTGGAATAAAAGCAAACCCATCTGTTTTTATTCCATCATTAGCAATTGTTTTAACACTTGTTATAACCACTTTAGTAGTGGGTAAACCTATGGAAAATTGGTTTTCAAAAGCTCAGTCGTTAATATCAAACTATGTTGGTTGGTTTTTTATCTTAGTTTTAAATGGTTTGCTTTTTTATTCTATATTTTTAGGATTTGGGAAATTTAGTAAGATTAGATTAGGAGGGGAAGATGCAAGGCCTGATTTTACCTTAAAAGGTTGGTTTGCAATGTTGTTTAGTGCCGGTATGGGAATAGGATTATTATTTTGGAGTGTAGCCGAACCGGTTTCGCATTATATTGATAATCCTTTGATTACATCTCAAACTCCTGCTTCTGAAAAGGCTAGTACGGCTATGAGTTTAACTTTTTTGCACTGGGGAGTTCACGTGTGGGCATTGTATGCAGTAGTTGGTTTAGCTTTAGCGTATTTTGCATTTAACAAAAAGCTTCCTTTGACAATTAGGTCAATTTTCTACCCCTTGTTGAAGGAGAAAATTTATGGAAAAATAGGTGATACAATTGACGTAATTTCTGTAGTAGCAACACTTTTCGGTTTAGCGACATCATTAGGATTGGGTGTTCAACAAATAAATGCCGGACTAGATTATCTCTTTGGTATTCAAATGAATGTTTATGTTCAAATAATTTTGATTATTGTTATAACTCTAATGGCTACCATGTCGTTAGTTTTCGGTTTGGATAAAGGAATAAGGGTAGTGAGTGAATGGAACATGCGTTTTGCTATTACTCTTTTGCTTTTTATGTTATTGGTTGGCCCCACACTCTTTATTTTAAGATCATTTTTACAAAATATAGGGCATTATATTACAGACTTTTTTGATTTGAGTTTCCGCACCTTAGCATACAAAAATGTTATTTCTGATACCCAATGGGAAAACAAATGGACAATCTTTTATTGGGCGTGGTGGATTTCCTGGTCACCATTTGTTGGAATTTTTATAGCAAGAATTTCTAAAGGAAGAACCTTTAGAGAATTTATTTTAGGAGTATTGTTGGTTCCAACAATTCTTACTTTTCTTTGGATGACAGTTTTTGGAGGAAGCGCTTTGTATCAAGAATTAATTGGAAATTCAGATATTTCGGAAGCAGTAAATAACAATATAGCTACTTCAATATATTATCTCCTGGAGCAATATCCTCTTGTTAAAATATCTTCAATTTTGGCAATAATATTGGTTGCAGGTTTTTTTGTAACATCATCAGATTCAGGATCTTTTGTGGTTGGCACTTTAGCTTCCGGGGGGAGGCATGACGCACCAAAAGGGCAAAAAATATTCTGGGCATCTTTGGAAGGCGTTATTGCTGGAGCATTACTTTTAGGAGGAGGTTTAACAGCCTTGCAAACAGCATCTTTACTTACAGGTCTTCCCTTTGCAATATTACTCGTTATCCTGTGCTACAGTTTTTACAAATCACTAACGGAAGATAATAATATTTAACAGTGAATTTTTTTTAACTACTTCCAAAACTTACAAGCCATTTATAAATTAAAAATAGATTATTATTTTACTGTTTAGGTAGGAAATTGATTTCATGGATAATTCCTGAAAAATGGACTTGTCAGTATTTTGTTATAAATAAATCAGATGATATCTAAAACGATGTAAAACAGTATGGTATGGGTAGAGTAGAGTAGAGTAGAGTAGAGTAGAGGTTTTGCTATGACTCCCTAACAGTTAGGCTGGACATGATCCTTTTGGAAATATGGAAAGGAGCCGTCTATTCGATTGTGTTGCCTTTTAAGGTGTGCTTTCATACTAAGACCTGACTTTAGAACTTCTATTAATCGGGTAGTATTTGTACCTTTACTTATTGTACTATTATTAAAATTAAAAAGTAAAAAATGAAGTTTTCAGAATACAACCAAAGTAACATTGAAGATATCAATAAACTGTTCATTAAAACATTCACCGATTCAGAGGGAGAATCAGAAGGTTTAGTAATTGGTGAATTGGTAAATGAATACATGACAAGCACTAATGCTAATGATTTTTATTGCTTTGTAGCTACTGAAGATGAGCAAATTGTTGGAGGTGTCTTTTTTACTAAGTTAACATTCAAAAATGGAGTTAATTCTTTTATTTTA
>JBDLIB010000107.1:0-10631 GCA_039715085.1 Bacteroidota bacterium
AAGACAAAACCCTGTTGAGAGAAATCTTTTAAAAAAAATAATTGATCCTCTTTTTGAAAAAAAGCATTAACAAATTTTTCGGTAGGCTTACGAAAAACAACAAAAGGTGTTTTTTGCTTCAGCGATGCTTCTAACTTTTCAATTATATCGGTAAATATCATTTAGGTAAAATTATATTGGTGAGTTTGCAAAGCGAGATCAATTTACCTTCTTCATCTACCACTCTGATCTCCCATAAATGAGTGGTTTTGCCTTTATGAATAACTCTCGCTGTAGCCGTAACTATTCCTTCCTTTTTACTTTTTAAATGATTTGCAGAAATTTCTATCCCCCTTACTTCAAATTTTTTATTATCTACAAATAAATGTGATGCCGTACTACCAACACTTTCCGCTAAAGCGACAGAAGCTCCTCCGTGAAGCAAACCCATTGGCTGATGTACTCTTTTATTAACCGGCATAGTAGCTTCCAAAAAATCATCACCCACATCAGTATATTGAATTTCAAGTGTTTCCATCATTGTGTTTTTTGAAACAGCATTTAAGTTTTGTAAAATTTCAATTTTATTCATTTTGGTACTAATTTTGCTAGGTAAAAGTAATAAATTTCGGTTTATACTTAATTAAGTTTTAAATAGTAGTTTTACAGTCGAATTAGAAAATGTTAGTTATGATCTATAAGATAAGAGCAATTTTGGATGTTGAGGAAAATGTAATCAGAGATATTGCAATTCAAAAAACCGATACTTTGGAAGATCTTCACAATTCAATTTCAAATGCTTTTGGGTATGACGGTAGTGAGATGGCTTCTTTTTATCTTGCTGATAATGAATGGAATCAGGGAGAAGAATTTCCTCTTTTTGACATGAGTGATGTACCGGGTGAAGTAACCCAAATGAGAGAAATTGCTATTGCTGATGTTTTATCTAAAGTAAATGATAAACTTATTTATGTTTATGATTTTTTCAATATGTGGACATTTTTCGTTGAACTGATGGAGGCTAATGATGAAGAACCAGAAGGCTATTTACCACACCTGCTTTTCTCATTAGGAGAAGTACCTGCCAATGCACCTGAAAAACTTTTCGATGGTGAAATTATCGGTGGTCTTAATCCTGGAGATGATGACGATGATGACTTTGACTACGAAGAGTTTGATGATAATTGGAATTAGAAATTTTAATCTAAAATCTTGAATCATTCAATCATTGGATCATTGAATCATTGAATCATTGAATCATTTAATAATATACACATTCACACTCTCATAATTACGAACAACAAATTCAAAAACTACTTCCAAGATCTCACCCATATTTTTACAGGTCTTAAACTTTTTATCGTGGGTATATTCAACCAGGTCTTTTTTTAATTGCTCCACATTTTCGGGTGTAGAAATACGATCTTTTTTCATCGACTGCATTAATAAAGCCATTCTTTTATGCGAACTTCTTAAACGTTTAGCTAAAGCAGATCTTTCTTCTTTTTTGTATTGTTCTATGGACTCACTCTTTAAACTTTCTTGTACCATTTTTACAAAAGCAAGATTATCTTTAAAGAACTGAGGTCGATAAACTTTTAAATTTCCTTCAAAACTTTGTTGATCAAAATCCATAGCGCGTATTCTGTATTGCACTTGATCAAAATCATAGGTAGGAACAATTACATAATTATATGCTCGCATATCTCCCAAAAGCCTTAGAGTACATCGTTCATTGAACTTAACAAACTCCTTGGATAACCGTTGTTTTTCTACTTTCGATACATCGGAAAGATTATCATCAATAAAACTATCGCCGGGCACACCCATAACATGCTCTTCGATCAAAGTATCTTTATGAACCAAAAAATTTATATGATTTGGCGAAAGAATATCTTCCAGCTCTAAACCATAAACCCTTGAAGCATCGGCTTTTTTTACATAAATATAGGTGTAATTATCATTTAAAATATTTCTAACCTTTATCCTAAAAGGCTTAGAATTTCCAAAAGTGCAAAAATCAATTTCATCAACAGACAAAAAATCCAGTGTATCTTCACTTCCGTCTGCATGTAAAATATTGTACATTTTTTTTAGGCTCAGATCAATTTCCTTCTGCTCAAACTCAGGGTAATAAACACGTATCCACAAGGTATCATTCCCATTCTTGTCATACACAGTTATCGATCCTGAAAAGCGCAACAAATCATCATAAAAAATTGGTATTTTTATGTTCCTGTTATAAACGGTAAGATATTTATACAACTCCTCGTTTATAGGAAATGAAGGCTTTTTATTGGAAATCAACTTTTCATCCATATTCGTTTCACCGTTTTCAAAATTTGCCTAGCGAAGATACAAAATCTTTAAACAAAAAGAATAATATCTGTATTTGTGAGGGTTTCACTTTAAGTAAAACCCGGATTAGTCGAATAGTTGAAGATTAAAAAGAAGAATGTAAAGTAACAAATTATTGTTAATTTCGTCAAACAACAAAATATCATTTCCTTGCAAAAAGGAACATAAAACAAAATTACATTGGAAACAATCTTATCCATCAATAAACTCGATAAAAGATTTGGTAATATTCATGCTGTAAATGACCTCACATTTGATATCCATAAAGGAAATGTGTATGGAATCTTAGGCCCGAATGGTAGTGGAAAATCAACTACTTTGGGGATAATTTTGAATGTTGTCAATAGAACATCAGGTAATTTCTCCTGGTTTAACGGATCTATTTCAACACATGAAGCCTTAAAAAAAGTAGGGGCAATTATCGAAAGGCCAAACTTTTACCCCTACATGACTGCAGTTGAGAATTTAAAATTGGTCTGCAAGATCAAAGAGATACCTTATGATAAGATCGATGAAAAATTAAAAGATGTTAACCTTTACGAAAGAAAAGACAGTAAATTCAGAACCTATTCACTCGGAATGAAACAACGCCTGGCAATTGCTTCTGCCCTTCTAAATGATCCTGAAATTTTAATTCTGGATGAACCCACCAATGGTTTAGATCCTCAAGGAATTCATGAGATCAGAAGTATCATTAAAGATATTGCTACAAAAGGTACCACAATTTTACTTGCTTCCCATTTATTGGATGAAGTGGAAAAAGTATGTTCACATGTAGTGGTTTTAAGAGAAGGTAAAAAATTATACTCTGGAAGAGTGGATGAGATGACCGCTTCTTTCGGAATCATAGAGTTAAAACCCGGTAATCAAAAAGATAACATTTTGGGAGTTTTACAAAGTTTCAATGGAATTTCAAATATTAAACAAGAAAACGGATTATATATTCTGAAATTAAATAAAGATATTTCTGCTTCTCTGATCAATCAATATTTGATGGAAAACGGTATCGTACTTTCTCATTTAATAAAAAGAAAACCTACCCTGGAACAACAGTTTTTAAACCTGACCAACAACAATTAATTAAAAAAATATGCTACGATTACTCGGAATAGAATTACATAAAATAAAATACAACAGAGCCAGTAAGGTTTTGATTTTCACTTATCTCGGACTCCTAACCTCTATCGCTTTGATAGCTGCCATTAAATTTGATATCGGGCCGGTAAAATTTCACTTAGCTGAGCAAGGAATTTTTAACTTTCCGTACATCTGGCATTTCAACACATTTATAGCTTCTATCTTTAAACTATTTTTGCTACTTGTAATCGTTTCGATGGTTGCAAATGAGTACAGTAACAAAACCATAAAGCAGAACCTGATCGACGGTTTAAGCAAAAAGGAATTTATCTTAAGTAAATTTTACACAGTAGTCTTATTCGCTCTGATCTCTACCATATTTATTTTTGCAGTTTCCATGATACTGGGTTTGATTTATTCTGATTACGATGAACTTTCTATCATTTTTTCAGACCTAAATTATTTGGTTGCCTACTTTGTAAAGTTAGTTGGTTTTTTCTCTTTCGGACTATTTTTAGGGATGTTGATAAAACGCTCTGCATTTGCTGTTGGCGCAATGTTGATATGGTATTTTGCAGAATCCATTGGATATTCGATCTTTAAATGGAAACTTTTTCCAGATTCCGATATTGCTGATAATATTTTCCAATTTGCCCCGCTAAAAGCAATGGGAAATTTAATTGATGAGCCATTTTCAAGATTAAATGCCGTAAAAACTATTGCAAACCAGGTAGGTGAAGATCTTAACTATGATTATGCTGTACATTGGTATGAAATTGCTATTGTACTGGCTTGGACAGCAGTATTTATTTACTTGTCTTATGCATTATTAAAAAAGAGAGATTTGTAGCAAATCAAACCATGAAAATCTTTCAAAAACAGATCTGGCATTTGATTCTTCTAATCATTTTACTATTCATACTGGATGTTTTTGTTGAAAAATATCCAGGGGTTATGGAAGGTGAACTATGGAATATCTCTACACAAACATGGTTTTCTATTGCAATAATAACCCCCATACTTCACCAGATATATGTACTTTTATGTTGGAGGGCAGAATTGCATTATCAATATCTTTCCAAAAAACTCGGTAAAAAAGCATTTACCTGTTTTAAAACAGGATTTATCATCTTATTCCTTAGCAGATTCATCTCTTTGACCCTATTGGCAATTTCAAATAAGAATACCATTGAAGTAAGGAATTCGATGAAGATCTTTATTCTTTTACTTATCTCTGCCACTTTGATTTACACACTTCACTCCGTAATGAAACACTTCGGATTCAATAAAGCATTCGGATTAGATCATTTCGATAAAAGCATATCCAAAATACCATTTGTAAAAAGGGGAATCTATAAATACACCAATAATGCCATGTACCGATTTGCCTTTCTGGCAGTTTATTTACCTGGAATCATATTCGAATCTAAAGCCTCCTTGCTAGTTGCTATCTTCAGCCATTTTTATATTTGGATTCATTATTATTTTACCGAACTGCCAGATATGAAAATTATCTATGGAAAAACACCTTAATATAGTTATGAGTTTTGAGTCGTGAGTTTTTAGTTTTTAGTTACAAATTTTCAAATCATCTCATTTTCAAATCTTCAAATTAAAAAAACTTCCATCTTCGGTCTTCGGTCTTCTGACTTATAGTATTTTTGCAATATGGATTTTAAAATCTCATCAGAATATCAACCTACCGGAGATCAGCCACAGGCAATTAAACAGCTTACCGAAGGAATTGAAAGTGATGAAAGGTACCAGGTTTTACTTGGCGTTACAGGTTCGGGTAAGACTTTTACCGTTGCAAACGTAATTGAAGATGTGCAAAGGCCAACTTTGGTTTTAGCTCATAATAAAACTCTGGCAGCACAGCTATATCAAGAATTCAAACAGTTCTTCCCTGATAATGCTGTGGAATATTTTGTTTCTTATTACGATTATTATCAACCGGAAGCATATATCCCAACAACAGGAATTTATATTGAAAAAGACCTTTCAATTAATGATGAGATTGAAAGAATGAGATTGAGCACAACTTCTTCCCTGCTTTCAGGAAGACGCGATGTTTTGGTAGTAGCCTCTGTATCATGTCTTTACGGAATTGGCAATCCGATTGAGTTTAAAAAGAATGTTATTTCCATTGAAGTAGATCAATTAATAACACGTACTAAATTTTTACATCTCCTGGTAACTTCTTTGTATTCGCGTACTGATGCCGATGTTAAAAGTGGTACATTCAGGGTAAAAGGAGATACGGTCTCAATTTACCCATCTTATGGTGATAACGGGTATCGTGTTCATTTTTTTGGAGACGAAATTGAAGAAATTGAAAGTTTTGACCTGGTTAGTAATAAAACCTTAGAAAAATTCAAAAGTATTAATATTTATCCTGCCAATCTATTTGTTACCTCTCCTGATGTTTTACAAAATGCTATCCATCAGATTCAGGAAGACATGATGAAGCAGGTGGAATATTTTAAGGAAATAGGAAAAGGACTAGAAGCAAAAAGATTAAAAGAAAGAACAGAATTCGACCTTGAAATGATTCGGGAATTAGGCTATTGCAGCGGAATTGAGAATTATTCCCGATACCTTGACGGAAGGCCTGCCGGAACCCGGCCCTTCTGTTTATTGGATTATTTTCCAAATGATTATTTAATGGTGATCGATGAAAGCCATGTAACTATACCCCAAGTGCATGCTATGTATGGTGGAGACCGTTCGAGAAAAGAAAATTTGGTAGAATACGGTTTCCGATTACCCTCAGCAATGGATAACCGGCCTTTAAAATTTGAAGAGTTTGAAGTTATACAAAATCAGGTTATCTATGTTAGCGCTACCCCGGCAGATTATGAATTGAAATTAGCAGAAGGAATTATTGCAGAACAGGTTATTCGCCCTACAGGATTACTGGATCCCGAAATAGAGGTCAGGCCAAGTTTGAACCAGATTGATGATCTGATAGAAGAAATTCAGCTAAGAGTTGAAAAAGATGAACGTGTTTTAGTTACCACTTTAACTAAAAGAATGGCAGAAGAACTGACGAAATATTTAACCCGAATTCAAATTCGTTGTCGCTATATCCACTCTGATGTCGATACTTTGGAAAGAGTTGAAATAATGAAGGATCTGCGAAAAGGCCTGTTTGATGTCCTGATAGGTGTAAATCTTTTACGTGAAGGATTAGACTTACCTGAGGTTTCTCTCGTTGCTATTTTAGATGCTGATAAAGAAGGATTTTTACGAAGTCACCGATCGTTAACTCAAACGGTTGGCAGGGCAGCACGAAATGTCAACGGAAAAGCAATAATGTATGCCGATAAGATTACCAACAGCATGCAATTAACAATTGATGAAACAGAAAGACGTAGAGAAAAACAAATTGCTTATAACACAAAACACAAGCTAACTCCAACCCAGATCAAGAAAAATATTGAAGAAGCACTTACTAAAAAACAAATTACTTCTTACCAATATGACGAGGCAAATGCTCAAGCTGCTGAAGCTGATCTGGAATATCTCCCAAAACCTGAAATAGAAAAGCGTATCCGCGAAAAACGCAAAAATATGGAAGCTGCTGCCAAAGCATTGGACTTTTTGGTTGCAGCTAAATTACGTGATGATATTAAGGAGTTGCAAAATCATTTAAAATGATGAGTTTTGAGTGTTGAGTGCTTAGTTTTAAGTGGTTAGTTGTCTGCAACTGACAACGAACAACTAGTAACTTGATATTGGATTTTTACTCTTGATTGTTGGTTATCATAAATCCAGCAACACTAGATATATCCATCTCAAATTTAACCGCTAGGCTCGCTAAGATTTTACACAAAGTACACTAAAGTAGAGTTAATTTGTGTAACTGTGTATTTGTCTGGGTTGATTAATAAAAATTTTAAATTTTGAATCTTAAATTTTTAATCAACCATCTTCAAATCAATTCATTTTCAAATTTTTAAATCAATTTTTCTCACTTCTCACTTCTTACTTCTGCCCCAATATCATTTTAATCAATTTTAATTTTTTATCCGTTCGCGGATAGTGTTTTAAGTTCGGTTCGATCAAGGTTGATCTATCCATAATACTTTTATAATGTGAGAATGCCTGGAAACCATTTTCACCGTGATAATTTCCCGTTCCGCTTTCACCAACTCCTCCAAATGGCATATTTGAATTAGTTAAATGCATAACAGCTTCGTTTATAGCTCCACCTCCAAAAGAAATTTCCTTTAATAATTTTTGCTTGATTCTTTTATCTTTTGTAAACAAGTATAAGGACAAAGGTTTTGATTTGGATTTTACTTTAGCAATAGCGTCATCTAAATCGTCATATTCAATTACAGGCAAGATAGGGCCAAAGATCTCCTCCTGCATGATCACATCTTCAAATGTTACATCTGTTAAAACAGTTGGTTCAAAATATCTTTCCTTGATATCATATTTTCCACCGGTATAAACTTTATTCTCATCTAATAAGGCAATCAACCGATGCATATTACTTTCATTAATTATTTGTACGTAATTATCATTTTTAAAAGCAAAATGCGAATTTTCAATCTCTGATTTTACTGTTTTTAAAAATTCATCTTTTATTGCTTTATGAACTAAAATATAATCAGGTGCCACGCAGGTTTGTCCTGCATTTAAGAATTTTGCCCAGATCATTCGTTTAACACCAATTTTCAAGTCACATTTCTCAGTAAAAAAAGCCGGGCTCTTACCTCCTAGTTCTAAAGTAACCGGAGTTAAATGTTTGGCCGCCGCCTGATATACAATTTTACCAACATAAGTACTTCCTGTAAAAAAGACTTTATCAAATTTCTGATCAAGAAGCTCTTTGGTTTCGGGAATACCACCTTCAATTACTTTAAAAAATTCCGGATCAAAATTTTCATTGATCAGTTTTGCCATGATATTACTTGTATTTTTAGGTAATTCGCTCGGCTTTAAGACTACTGTATTTCCAGCTGCAATTGCAGCAATTGCAGGTGCTAAGGATAATTGATATGGATAATTCCATGCTCCTATCACGAGAGAAACTCCCAAAGGTTCAGGAATTATATAACTTTTTGCAGGAAGATTTAACAAGTTGGTTCTTACCTTCTTCACTTTTGACCATTTTTTCACATTTTTCAGAGCTTCGTCAACATCATTATACAAAATGGAAAGTTCACTGATATAATTACAAAACTTCGATTTTTTAAAATCATTATAGATAGCTTCATTAAGCGCATCTTCATTTTGTTTTAACAACATTTTTAATTTTCTAAGTTGCTGTTTCCTGAAATCAACATCTTTTGTTGCGTTGGTATTAAAAAAATCTCTTTGTTTTTTGACTATTTTTTCCATAAAGTACTAATAAGTGAAATGATCTCAAATATACTTAAAAAGGTAATCGGTTTACATTGACATATATCAATAATTGAAAATAAAAAAACTCATAAGCATTCATACTTATGAGTTTTTTGTTTAAAGTTATTAGATTACTATACTTAAAAATCTAATATATTATTTATTCCCTTTTGCGTAATCAGCTAAAAACTGAGCTAAACCATTATCGGTCAATGGGTGTTTTAATAATCCTTTGATAGCACTTAACGGTCCGGTCATCACATCAGAGCCAATTTTTGCACAGTCAATAATATGCATGGTATGACGAACAGATGCTGCTAAAATTTCAGTTTCATAACCGTAATTATCAAAGATCAATCTAATCTCTGAGATCAGGTTTAAACCATCAGTTGAAACATCATCCAAACGGCCGATAAACGGAGAAACATAAGTCGCTCCTGCTTTTGCAGCCAATAAAGCCTGGCCTGCAGAAAACACCAAAGTTACGTTGGTTTTAATTCCTTTATCAGAAAAATATTTACAAGCTTTTATACCTTCGGCAATCGCAGGTAATTTTACCACAATTTGAGGATTCAAGGCCGCTAAAGCTTCTCCTTCTCTTACCATTCCATCAAAATCAGTAGCTATAACCTCTGCACTAACATCACCATCAACAATTTCGCAGATTGTTTTGTAATGGTTGATAATATTTTCTTCACCGGTTATCCCTTCTTTTGCCATTAAAGATGGATTTGTTGTTACACCATCTAAGATTCCAAGCGCCTGAGCCTCTTTAATATGATCTAAATTTGCAGTATCAATAAAAAATTTCATCTGAACTAAATTTTTGTAATTATTTATTTTTAATTTTTGCAAATATAAAGTAATAATTGAAAGATTAAATGATTTAATGATTCAAAATTTGAGATTTAAAATTGAACACCTCTCCTAATTTTCAAATCTTCAAATTATCAAATTAACCAATCTGAAACTACATACCATAATGCCCCATGATCAGTTTTTCATAAAGTTTATCCGGTAAGGTTCGTTTTAAAACAATAGAGAATTTCTGCATAAAGCTTCCTACCTTATAATGTATCTTAGGTTTAGGGTTTTGAAGGATCTTATATATTTGCTCCGCCATTTCAATAGGGTCACTTCCACTATCTACATGCGCATCCATCAAATCCAGGTTCTTTTGATAGATTTCTTTATAAGCCGAGTCTTCAAATACAGGAGTATGGTATCTTCCTGCTGCAATATTCGTAGCAAAATCACCCGGAGCAACATTGGTAACCTGAATTCCAAATTCTTTTACCTCCATTCGAATGGTTTCTGTTGCAATTTCCAAAGCCCCTTTGGTAGCACAATAAATTCCCCGAAAGGGCAAGCCCATATAACCGGCTATGGATGTTACATTTATAATCAACCCGGAATTTTGTTTGCGCATTTGTGGTAAAACAGCCTTCATTACTTCAATGGCACCAAAAAAATTGGTTTCAAATACGTTTCGCATCTCAATAGTTGGAGTTTCCTCTATCGGGCCGGTAATTCCCATTCCGGCATTATTTACCAAAACATCTAATCTCCCTTCCTTTTCAATAACTAATTGAACTGCTTTTTTTATACTATCTGTATTATTCACATCCAATGAAATCAACTCGAAAGGCAAATTATTTTGTTTTGGCCCTGCAGAACGGCTAGTTCCATAAACCTTAAAGCCCTTTTCTGTTAAAAATTCGGCTGTTATCTTTCCAATGCCTGAAGAAGCACCTGTGATCAATACTACTTTATTCATCTGGCAAATATCGAAAAAAGTATTGAGTAGTGAGTATTGAGTAGTGAGAAAACTTTAATTTGAAATTACTTCACTTTGGGAAGAC
>JBDLIB010000108.1:0-10381 GCA_039715085.1 Bacteroidota bacterium
AGTATCTGACCATCAGGATGATAATAATTCGTTGTAAGAGTTTGGATAAGGTATTGATCTTCAAATTGTTTACCGGGTTCTAAGTTTTTGGTAAGCTTAACTCTTCGGGCATGGCATGGTGCACAAATATTTATCTGTTCCTGTTGGGAAAGGCCTTTTAAAGTATATAGATCTTTCCCCTCCTCTTCAGTTTCAGCCCATTGTAAATGTTTTTCACCCGGCCCGTGGCAGGCCTCACAACTCACATTTATTGAGGAATAGGTTGTATGAAACGAGTCTTTTTCTACAAAATAATCCTTTTTTAAATTGGTGGAGTGGCATTCGGCACACATGGTATTCCAGTTCTGTGCACCATTGGTCCAGTGCAACCAATCATGTGTTACAATTTTATCTCCTGCATATTGGTGAAACCATTTGTTTTTATCAGAATCCCACGTAACTCTTAGAACCTGTTTCCTTCCTTTATCAAAATCTGCCATATACTGTTGTAATGGTATTACACCAAAAGTATATTTGATTTCGTAAACTTTTTCTGAACTGTCAATTTCATTTATTTTTACAAAAAACCGATTCTCTTGTTTGTAAAAGAGATACTTAACTCCATCAATTTCTGTTTTCAGATCATTAAAATCACCTAATACCGTAGAGTCATTTGCCTCCATCATTGCCAGGTCATGATGAGACCCTTTCCATGAACTGTATTCTTCTTCATGGCAGGATTTACAATTTTCATCACCAACATAGCCATCTGTATATATATTAGAGACATCGTCAATTTTGTTATAATTCGAAGAAGAATTACAGGAAAAGAAAAGTATAGAAATAAAGAAATAAAAAAGGAATAAAAACTTGGGGTTCATAGATTTTGGTTTGTGTATTTATATGCTAATATAAGTAAATTACTTCAGCATCATATAAATTTAAAACATCAAAATCCAATATGATTTGAATTCCTGACAGTTTTTAAAGTTTAAGAATAAAATTTTATTGAGTTAAACGTATAGTTATTCTTAATTTTTAAATGATTGCTATTCTAACTAACTATTACACAGAGTCTCACTGAGAAGATACATTAGTTTTACAGAGAAATTAGGTAAGATCTCTGTGGTTATCTGTGCTACTTTGTGAATCTCAGTGAAATAGTTTTTCATTTTATTCAAAAAAATTAAAGCAAGAAAATACAAGGATTAAAAGTATAACTCCTTTTTTAAAAAGTATTTACCCTATTTTAAACACCTATGAATATATCTTAATTATTTTTCTTAATTTTATTTTTTATAAAAAATCTCATGAAAACATCCTACACTTTATTTTTGGTCGCAATTATTATGTTTATCTCTTGTGGTTCTTCTCAATCTACATATGTAAATCCACATACAGAACCTCATAAACAAATGCACGAAGATTATATTAATGAAGAAAATCAAAAAGCCATGAATGAAAACATCCAAAAAAATATATATGGAACTTTTTTAGGTATGTTGCCATGTGCAGATTGCGAAAAAATAATTTATAGATTACAATTGAAAGAAGATAAAACTTATCATTCAAGAATTACTTACCAGGGAAAATCTGATAAACCAATTGAAGAAACAGGGACGTTTTCTTATTCAAGAAACGGAATAATATTTTTAAACGAAGCTCCTGAAGGGATGAACAAATTTAAATTTAAAAGCAAAGGCTTGTTAATGTTGGATACCAGAGGTAAGGAAATTACAGGGGATTTGGCAGATCAATATTATTTACTTCCGGCTGCACGAACTAAGGGAAGTCCAAGACAAGACCGTTACCAACAAATAATGTATAAAAAATGGGAAGAGGGAATTGACTTCTATGCAATTGGAAACGAACCGTTCTGGAAATTAGATATGAATCTTGACAATAATATTCATTTTAATAAGGCAATGGAACTCGACTTTATTGCTCCTCCGGTTGAACCGGAAATAGCTATGGATGCAAATGTAATAAGATACAGGTCTGTTTCTGAGGAAGGCGAAATTATTGTTCAGATCAGCAAAACAAAATGTACAGATAGTATGTCTGGTAAAGAATTTAGCCATAATGTAACAGTAGACCTCAAAACAAATGAAGATACTGATTATCAAACCTATAAAGGATGTGGTAATTATGTTCCTGATCCCAGGTTAAATGATATTTGGGCTATAAAGGAAGTGGATGGAATTGAAATTAAACCGGAAGATTTTGTAAGGGAGTTCCCAAGATTTGAAATAAACTTAACTGAACAGAAGGTTTATGGACATGACGGATGTAATAATTTTAATGGAAGTATCACATCAGAAGCAGGAAAGATCATTTTCGGAAATTTAGCAGGAACCATGAAAGCATGTATTCATAATGCAGAGATAAGTAATAAAATTAGCAGAGGTCTGTCCGGAAAAACATTCTCATACAAAATTGAGAATAATCAATTGATTTTATTTGATAAAAATAAGACTATGATGATCTTACAACATATTGATTAATGAATTTGTTTAAACATGAAAAACCTCAGAGATAAACGAATTCTGAGGTTTTTTTATGTTTGATTTTAGACTTTTTCTTTCCAGTTATGATAAGGCAGAAGTTCTTTAAGCAACAATGTTTTATCTGCAGACATAACCACTTCAGTAGATAAGTTCTTATTGTTGGTTTGATACATAAACTCCCTGCATCTTCCACATGGAGACATAACCCGAATATCACCATTTTCATCTTTTGTAACGGCTACAATTTTCTTGATTTGATACTCACCTTGCGTTATCATCTGGCTTATTGCAGTATGCTCTGCGCAAAATCCCATACCCGAACTTGTATCAATACACACCCCTTTAAAAATGGTTCCTTTATCTGTTATCAGGGCTGCTCCCACTCCACCCATTTCAGTTTTATCAATTGTTTTTTCATTTACAACTTTAACTGCTTCGTTTATTAAATCTCTATTATTCATAATGATTTTTTTTCCATAATTACCTAATCATATTGTAAATCCTCTGCATAAACATTCTTATAATCGGGTTTGGGATCTACAGTAAATTGAACTGCATTTATTTCTTGCAAACCCATGATAAAAGCTTTACATACACGATGCATGCCATCCATAATTTTTCCGTTTTTGGATAATATTATGGGAAATTTTAGATTTGTTTCATTAATAAGTTTACAATGTTCACTTATGGAGCGACAAGTAGGTATATCTTTTCCGTAATCATTATACCAGTAGTTTTCATCAAGTTCTTTAATGTCCTCTAATTTTATACTTATTATTGGAAGAGCTTTTGATAAAGCCACCAGTTTATCTACATCCCAGGCATAAAACCCATTTTTTGACGGGCGAAAATGGTACTGCTTTCTCATAACGAAAGTATTTTATTCTTTTATTCATTAAAATTCAATTCATCTATTTTCTCTAAAGTATCAGGGTTGACCACTTCCATTTTAACATTTTCACCCTCCACAGTAAAAAAACATACTGCATTTTGGGTTGTAAAACCTGTTGTAAAAGGTGTCCATGGTACTTCTCTTTGCGCATAATAAGGTGCCCCGGCAGCACCATTATTTATTTGATAAACAGTTCTTTTTAATTTTATTTTTTTATTGTCATAAGCATTAGGGTAAATTGAGGTATTCGGGCCAATTTCTGTTTTGCAATAATTGTGTTCATCTCCTGTTAACATTGCAACAACTTTAGAACTCTTATTTATCATCAGATCAAGTAACTGATCTCTTCTTTCAATAATTCCTTTATCCACTTTTTTGCCAGAAACCCATGGCCTGATATCGTTATTGCCATCATACCACATATCATCTGAAATATGTGCACTATTGGGGAAAAACGGTGTATGTATGGTAACAAAAATATGGTCTATATTTTTATCACTTTCAAGGGCATTTAAGGTACCTTTAAGCCATTTTAATTGATTATCCATTACATATCCGTGAATATTTCCACCATTAGTTAAAACCTTTTTAGGAGATGGCGTATACCAATAATTAGAGTTTAGATTCACAACGGCAACATTATCATACACATAGTAAAATACATTTTCTTCATAGGGCGGAAAATCTAAAGTAGTTTTATCGGGATCGTATTTCGAACCATCTTCACTATTTGGTCCGTTATGGGGATTAGTGACAATCGATGCAAACAAAGTTTCGGATGAATTTGTTGCATAAGGAAAATTGTCAATCCGCAAACGGTATTTATGATTCTTATCTGTGAAATTTTTGTTATACGATTCATGATTTCCCATATTGAAAACTATAGGGAAATGATGACCAAAGGGTTCAATGGCATTTTTAAAATTACGGTATTGCAAAAGCATTTCCCCTGCAGAGTTTCTGTATCCGTTAATCATATCTCCGGTAACTTGGGCAAAAGCGACATTATATTGTGCAGCAACAGCCATGATCTTCTTCATTATATATGCGTTTGTACCATTAAAACTTCTTTCACCTCCTCCTGCTCCTGCACGGGAATCACTTGTGTAGGCAAATACGAATTTTTTTCTACTGCCTGGCAATGGACTTGTTTTAAAAGTATAATTTTGGGTTAAGTCACCATATTTCACACTATAATTATAGGTTGTATCAGGTTTTAAACCGTCTATTATAATTTCGTGATCTTTTGTAGCTTCCTTATCTTTAAAAACTTTTTGATCAATATTTACTTCACAAACAGATACATCACTTGTCACAAATGAAATGGTTGCTCCATCCGGTTTAAGTAAATTAATAAATGGCCCGCTTTTTAATGTATTTACAATATTAAATGGCCCGTTTCCGGAAAAACTTACTTTTCCATCATAAATAAAATTGCCTCTATCATTTATAATTCTATAACCAATAGTACCTTTTTTAGAATCCTCCCAACCGGTCATATCGTAATTCCCCCTGAGATATTTAAAATTAACAAGTGTTTTACCTTCTGTAATCTTTGAAGACTTCGATCTGTATACCGGTAGTGGATATTTGCCATCAGCATAATGAATTAAACCAAAATAAAGTGTACCATTTAAATCTTTATCATTAAAATCAAAATAAATTCCTTCATTTGTTCCTGCAGCTTTATCCTCATAAGTTGAAAGTATATTTTTAGTCAAATCTTCTGAAATTGTAAGAACTGTACTATCTGCAGCATAAGTAAACATTTCACCATCTTTATCTGTATAAAAACCATGCAATACTTTTGGTATTTCGGTTTTTGTTTGCCCGATAACTGCTGTTGAAAATAAGAAAATGATTATAAGTGTAATTGAATTGGTATATTTTTTCTTTAGTAGTAGCATGTCTTAATATTTTTAAAAGGTTGGTATTCACTACGAATTTATAAAATATATTACTGAATTTGATATTTTGATATCAAATAACTTTTCAATAATCCCTTCTTTGCTATTAATACAATAAAATAACCCGGAGAACATTATTTAAGACTTTGCGTTTATTCGTGGAATTGTTAAACTGTGTAATTGTGTAATCGGTTATTTGTATAGGAGTTAAATCTATTTGCACATTAGTTTTGATTGACAATCAGAGATCAACGATTTTTCATTTCAAGATAACAATATTTCATTTAACCGCAAAGGGCGCAAAGTTATACGCAAAGAACGCAAGAGAAATGTTTATTGTTTATTCGTGGAATCGTTAAACTGTGTAGTTTTTTTCAAATTAACCAATTTTCAAATTGTCAAATCTTCAAATTATCAAATTAATTCAAAACAGGTTAAAGTATATTATTTCACTACATTAATTGATACTATTTTATTTATTATATTTACATTTTAAACACAAACCTGAGTTAATGAATAACAACAACATAACTTCCAAAACTATAGCAAGAGGAATATTAAGAGCTCTAGGAACTATCGCACTTGTTGTAGCAATTACTTGGTTTTTGTACAAAATTCGGTCTGTTTTGGTATATGTGGCAGTTGCTGCTGTATTATCCTTAATTGCAAGGCCTTTTCTTAAATTTTTAAAAGAAAAACTAAAATTTCCGAATCTACTGGCTGTAATCACTGTTATGGTATTTTTTATATCGATAATTTTTGGAATTATATCGATGTTTATTCCTTTGATCATACAGCAAAGCCATCATATTTCAATTTTAAATACAGGTGAATTCCATGATAATATTAAAGAATTGATAGATGAAGTAAACAAATTTTTCTATGAAAGAGGTGTCAATTTATCGGATAAATTTACGAGTATTGATCTTTCTTCAAATTTAAAATCTATTCCCGGACTGTTGAATTCTGTAATAGGTACACTGGGAACTTTAAGCATAGGATTATTTTCTGTGTTATTTATTACATTTTTTTTTATGAAAGACAGCAATATACTTTATGAAGTTTTTCTTGCTGTTACACCTGATGACAAAGAAGAAAGAATTTTAAAATCATTCAAAAAAATTAGCCCTTTATTATCCAGGTACTTTATAGGCCTAATTATTCAGATATCCATTCTGTTTACAATATATTCTGTGATACTTTTAATATTTGGTGTAGAAAGTGCTATTGTAATTGCCTTTTTAAGTGCTATACTAAACATTATACCCTATGTTGGCCCACTTATAGGTGGAATTTTAATGTTGACATTAACAATGACCAGCAATTTAGAGCACGATTTTCAAACCCATCTTTTACCAACAACTATCTATGTTTTAATTGGTTATATAATTGCCCAGTTGATCGATAACTTTTTTAGTCAACCAATTATCTTTTCAAAAAGTGTAAAATCTCACCCATTAGAAATTTTTTTGGTAATTATCATTGATGGATTATTATTTGGAATTATCGGAATGATCATTGCTGTTCCTACATATACCGCCCTAAAAGTAATTTTAAAAGAATTTTTAGCCGAAAACGAAGTTGTTAAACAACTTACCAAACATTACGATTAGTTTGAACATTACTATTCTAAATAATGATATTCAAGAATTTATAAATCAGCATTTAAATGAGGAACCTGCAAAACTTATTTTGAAAGGTTCCTCATTTCAGGGAGTTTCTACCATAGAGATAGTTGAACAAATCATCTCAAAAAAAAAGTGTAAAACAAAATTACCTACCTGGTTTAATACCGAAAAAATTTACTACCCAAACAAACTAAACATCGAACAAACTTCCTCTGAGATTACTGCAAAATATAAAGCTAACCTGTTAACAGGAGGAACAATTATAGATTTAACGGGTGGTTTTGGTGTGGATTGCTTTGCTTTCTCAGAAAAATTTAAAGAAGTTACACATTGTGAGATCAATACCGAATTATCAAAAATTGCAGAGCATAATTATAAACTATTAGGTGTACAAAATATAAATACTATAGCTCAAAATGGTTATGAATATTTAAGGAAGAACAAAAAAAAATACGATTGGGTTTATGCTGACCCTTCCAGAAGAAGCGACATAAAAGGAAAAGTATTTTTACTTGAGGATTGCCTGCCGGATATCCCTTCAAATCTTGATTTTATTTTTGAATATACTGATAATATTTTATTAAAATTATCACCTGTTTTAGATATTACTTCTGCTATTAATGAGTTAGAATTCGTTAAGGAAATTCATGTTATTGCAGTTAATAATGAAGTAAAGGAATTGCTTTTAATCCTTGAAAAAGGATATCATAATAACATAAATATATCTGCTTTAGATATAAAAAATAGCAATCAGATGATATTTACCTCAGAATTTCCAGACACATTAAATGTCACTTATTCTGAGCCAAAATCCTATCTTTACGAACCGAATGCTGCAATTCTAAAAGCAGGATTATTTAATGAAGTTTCACATCAGTTAAAATTAGATAAATTACACTTTAACAGTCATTTATACACTTCGGAAGACTTACTAGAATTTCCAGGGAGAAAATTTAAAATAATACATAACATCCCATATAATATTAAGATGATCAAAAAGTTGATCCCTTCAAAAAAAACAAATATCACAACGAGAAATTTCCCTGAAACTGTTTCACAAATCCGAAAAAGAACCAAATTAAAAGAAGGTGGAAATATCTATTCATTTTTTACTACAGATATCAACAACAAACACATAGTTTTGATCTGTGAGAAAGTTTAATATTTTGTTATCACAAAAAAGGTATTTATTTTATTAATTTAGCAACTCAAAAAAATACAATACTATAATGTCAAATAAGAATACCCGTTCATTATCGGCACGGAAAGAATTAGAAGAAAATTTATTCGAAAATATCTCGGATTTAGCCCACAAAAATGCAGGTGAAATTGAATTCCAAAAACTGGCAGAAGATTACCTTATAGACGATTCTGTTATACTGGGAACTTCAACTTTTTATGATTTTATCAAACCTGAAAATCGCGATAAGAAAGTCCATGTTTGTAACGGTACCGCCTGTATGGTTGCCAAAACCCAGGATAAATTACACCAAAACCTGCAAGAACATTTTAAGGAAGAAGAAATCGGCCATGCGGCATGCCTCGGGCATTGCCACAGCAACAGTGCATTTATGTTTAATGACCATACATATTCTGCAAATTCTAAGGAAGATATCAATAAAATAATTTCCGGAAAGATTTCAGAAAATAAATATGCAATTGATACAAACACGACTCCAATTTTAACCTCTAAGATCGAAAACTTAAAACATTTTTACGCTTTAGCTGATGATTTTTCAGAAAAACCGGAAAAAGTTATTAAAGAATTGAAAATATCGAGTCTTCGCGGACGTGGTGGTGCAGGATTTCCGTTCTGGTTTAAACTGGACGCAGTAATCAAAGAAGAAAATTCTCAAAAATATATTGTCTGCAATGCAGACGAAGGTGATCCGGGAGCATACAGCGATATGTATCTAATGGAACATCAACCACATAAGGTTCTTTTTGGTATGTACGCTGCAGGAAAATGTGTTGGAGCTGATACCGGAGTTTTATACATAAGGGGCGAATATCCTGATTCGATAAGAGTTATAAATGAAGCTATTCAGGAAATTGAAGAAAAAAAATTAATCAGTGATTTTAAATTCAAGATCATACGCGGGCAAGGTTCTTATGTTTGTGGTGAAGAAACAGCATTACTCAATTCTATTGAAGGATTGCGGCCCGAAGTCAGGGTGCGTCCGCCCTATCCCGCACAATACGGATTATACGGAAAACCAACGGTTTTAAGTAATGTAGAAACTTTTGCAAATATGCATTGGATTTTAAAAAATAGCGGTAAAGCTTACGCTGAGTTAGGTACAAAACAATCAACCGGAACCAAATTGGTTTCATTGGATAGTTTTTTCAATAGACCAGGAATTTTTGAAATTGAAATGGGGACTCCATTACAAACAGTTTTTGATGATTTTGGAGGCGGATTCAAATCCGAAATAAAAGCATTACAAATTGGCGGTCCGCTTGGCGGAATTGTTCCAATTGAAAAAGTAAAAGATCTAACCTTGGATTTTGAATCTTTAAACGATAATGGATTTTTATTAGGCCATGCCAGTTTTGTATCGATCCCTAAGGATTTTCCAATGATAAAATTTATAGAGCATTTAATGAAATTCACAGCTGATGAAAGTTGTGGTAAATGTTATCCGTGTAGAATTGGCTCCTTCAGGGGGTATGAAATGATTAAAAAAGCTCAAAATGAGGATTATAAAATTGAACGTAAACTGTTTGATGATCTGATAGAAACCCTGGAATTGGGTTCTTTATGTGCTCTTGGCGGGGGTGTTCCGCTGCCAATTAAAAATGCATTGCAGTATTTTGATAAGGAATTAAAAGGTTATTTTAATTAACACTTAACCGCAAAAGGTGAAAAATTTATTACACTGAGTTTCACAGAGAAGCACAGAGATACACGGAGAAATGGAGAATAACAAATTGACTGAAATAATTATAGGCAAAGCAATAGAAGTTCATAAACAACTTGGCCCGGGGCTATTAGAGTCTGCATATCAAGAATGTTTGTATTATGAGTTAGTAAATGAAGGTTTAAAAGTGGAAAAAGAGAAAGCACTACCTATTATTTATAAAGAATTAAAATTAGACCATGGTTATAGAATTGACCTGTTAGTAGAGAATAAGGTCGTTTTGGAATTAAAAACTGTAGAATTCTTGAATGACGTGCACACAGCTCAAATTTTAACTTACATGAAATTAGGAAACTATAATTTAGGATTACTTCTTAATTTCCATGTCAAGTTACTAAAAAATGGAATCAAAAGATTTAAATTCTAAGTCTCTGTGCAACTTTGTGATTCTCTGTGAATCTCTGTGTAACAGTTAAAAATAAAGCAAAAAATGAAAGCATACATAAAAAACACACCACACGAAATAAAAAAAGGAGAAACCATTTTAGAATTCGTTAGGCGGATTGAAAACCATGATACCATTCCAACCATGTGCCAGGATGATAGG
>JBDLIB010000109.1:0-10261 GCA_039715085.1 Bacteroidota bacterium
ATGGCAATATGTTTGATTCCGGTTTGTTGCGAAGCCAATTTTAATTTATCGGTTAAAATATCAACGATAGTTTTTTGAATAGAAGCACAAATATCGTTTAGGTTATTTTTTATAAAATCGGGGTTTGCTTTTTGTTCTTTTTGCAGAAAATAAAGGATAGCCGTTTTTAAACCGCTAAAACTGAAATCCAGTTGATTCTTTGTTTTTGGTTTTGGAAAAGTATAAGCATCGGGGTTACCTGATTTTGCATACTTATCTATTAGTGGCCCACCCGGGTAGGGTAAGCCCAAAATTTTGGCAGATTTATCAAATGCTTCGCCAACAGCATCATCGATAGTCTCACCCAAAATTTCAAAATTAAAATGATCGCTGATCTTTAAGATCTGTGTATGACCGCCACTTATTGTCAAACATAAAAATGGAAAAGGTGGAATTTTTTGCTTCTCATCATCAATAAAATGGGCCATTACGTGGGCCTGCATATGGTTAACTGCGATCAACGGAATATCCAAAGCAAGTGCCATTGACTTTGCAAAAGAGGTTCCAACCAATAGAGATCCCATTAATCCGGGCCCTTTTGTAAATGCAATTGCAGTAAGGTCTTTTTTGTCAATTCCGGCCTTTTTTAAGGCAGTCTGAACAACCGGAACAATATTTTGCTGATGCGCTCTTGAAGCCAGTTCGGGTACAACACCACCGTATTCTGCATGCACATCCTGATTTGCTATGACATTAGATAAAACCTTGCCATTTTGTAACACAGCAGCCCCGGTATCATCACAGGAAGATTCAATGGCTAATATGTTAATGGATTTTTTTTGCATTAGATAATATATTGTTCACAAAAATTGTATTTTTAGACTTGCAAATTTAGGAATAAAATTATCAATAGATTCAAAAAAATAAGCGTTCGTTTTTTGTTGTTTACAATACTTATTTTAGTGTTGTTGAGCTTTGTATTGTCTTTTTCTTCAGTACAGACCTCAATTGCAGATAAAGTAACTGCTTCTCTAAGTAGAAAGTATGGAGCAGAAATAAATATTGGTAAAGTTGATCTGTCTCTGTTAAAAGATATTAAATTAAACGAAGTGTTGATTAAAGATCATCATTTAGATACCTTGATTTATGTTAAAACTGCTTCTACCTCAATTTTAAATTATAGGAATCTTTTTCAAAAAGACTTAGAATTTGGTACAATTGAACTATTTGACGGTTTTTTTAAGATGAAAACTTATAAAGATGAGAAAAGAAATAATCTTACCGTCTTTGTAGATAAGTTTAAAGACTCTACCAAAACTTCCAAACCATTTAAGATGACCAGCAATTCAATTGAATTAGAAAATGTTGGTTATTATTTATTTGATGAAAATAAAAAAGAAACTCCCATAGTATTCTATAAAAATATTACCGGTTTTTTTGATGACTTTAAAATTGAAGGATCAAAAGTTCAGGCTAATATTCATGATACCGGTTTTATTGATCATAATGATTTTGTGGTAACCAATTTTTCAACAAATTACAAATACTCAAATACAGGAATGCAATTCTATAAAACGATATTGCAAACGGAGAATTCTATCATCAATGCTGATATCGATTTAAACTATGAGATAGGTGACCTTTCAAATTTTGTTGATAAAGTCTTTATTGATGCCCGTATATCCAGAGCAGATGTTTCAATGTATGATGTGAATAAGTTCTACGGACAATTGGGAGAATACGATAAGTTACATTTTACAACACATGCAACCGGTACTATACAGGATTTTGTTTTAAATAAGGTTGATTTAGTTTCTGACAGAAATTCAGCTTTTAAAGGAACTATAGTGTTGAAGCAAGTCTTAAATAAAAAGAAATTTTCATTAAGTGCTGATATAAACAATCTAACGTCTAATTATGACCATTTAAGAAATTTATTACCCAGATTATTGGGTAACAAATTATCAGCTTCTTTACAAAAATTTGGAAACTTCAGTAGTTCGGGAGGGGTGTATTTAACCTCCAATTTAATACAGGCTGATCTTGACTCGAAATCAAAATTAGGTTCCTCCAAAACCAACTTGGAATTAACCAATATTAGAGATATAGAAAATGCAAACTATACGGGAGAAATTGAACTGACCGATTTTAAACTCGGTGAATTTGTTGGAGATAGTTTAATTGGTGAACTTTCTATGTTGGCACATATTGAAGGGAAGGGATTTACTTTAGATTCAATCAATACGATTGTGAAAGGAAATGTTACTAAACATCAATATAAAGGATACACCTATTCAAATGTAGATGTTAACGGGGTATTTAAAAATAGACATTTTAACGGTATCCTAGTTGTAGATGATCCTAATATTAAAATGAATTTTTCTGGTTTGGCAGATCTTTCACAAAGAATTAATGTTTTTGATTTCTATGCCAATGTGGAATTTGCAAACTTCAATAAACTTAACCTGTTTACAAAACAGGAAAAAGCAGTATTAAGAGGTGAGATCAAAATTGAAATGCAGGGAAATAATATTGATAATTTAATAGGTGGAATTTCAATTAGTGATGCTTCTTATTCAAATGAAAATGATGATTACTATTTTAAAAATTTCAAAATAACAGCAGAAAAAATTGACTCGATAAAGATTGTTACAATTGATTCAGATGAAATTGTCACAGGAAGTATCCAGGGAAAATTCAAATTTAAACAGCTGGAGAAACTTACAAGAAATGCAATAGGTGGTATTTTTATTAATTATCAAAAAGAAAAAGTAGATGCTAATCAATTTGTAGACTTCAACTTCAATGTATATAACAAGATTGTTGAAGTATTTTTTCCTGAAGTGAAATTAGCATCCGGAACTTTTATGAAAGGCAGTATTGATTCCGATAACGATCAGATAGACTTATTATTAAAATCACCAAATATTAAGGCTTATGATAATGAAGTGGAAAATATAAAATTACAAGTTAATAATCAAAATCCATTGTACAACACAATCCTAAGTATTGATAGTCTTAAAACTAAATATTATAAAGCAGCTGACCTGAATATGGTTAATGTTACATTAAATGATACCTTGTTTGTTAGAGGTGAATTTATTGGAGGTAAGGTATTGGAAGAGAAATTCGACCTTAGTTTTTATTATACTATCAATGAAAATAACCAACCTGTTTTTGGTATTAAAAGATCTGAGGTCAAATATAAAAACAATAATTGGGTGATAAATACCAATAATAACAGACAAAATAAAATTGTATTTGATGATAATTATAAAACCTTTGCTATTGATAATATTGATATGATCTCAGGATATCAATCAATTAATATCGCCGGTGTACATGGAGAACAAAATGAAGATTTAAATCTAGTTTTAGAGAATGTAAATTTAAACGACATCTCACCGGATATAAATAATATTGAAGTAGATGGTAAGATTAACGGTACAATCCAATTGAAAAATGTGGGTGACAAATCATTACCTTATGTAGATATTGAAGTCAATTATTTTAGTGTCAATGATCTTTATTATGGTGATCTGGCCATAAATGCTTCCGGAGATGAGACAATTAATAGCTATAATTTTAATGCAGAACTCGATAATGGAGATCTGAAAAGTTTTATTACGTCAGGTAATATCAATTTTAATTCAGATATTCCAAAAATTGATGCTGAAGTAGGTTTTGAAAATTTTAAAATAAATGCATTTAGTCCACTGGGAAAAGGGGTGTTATCTAAAATAAGAGGTTTAGCAACAGGAGAAGCAAGGATTTCAGGAAATTTTAGAAACCCTGATATTGAGGGGGAAATTTCATTAAAAAATGCAGGAATAGCATTTCCATATTTAAATGTAAATTATGATTTCGGAGATGATTCTAAAGTTTTATTGTATAAGCAAACATTTGATTTTCAGCCAATAACTATTACGGATACCGAAAAGAAGACCCAAGGAATTATAGCTGGTACTATTGAGCATAAAAGTTTTAAGGAATGGTATTTAGACCTAAATATTAGAACAGATAATTTGTTGGTATTACATACTGAAGAAAAAGAAGATGCAATTTATTATGGCACCGGATTGCTAAAAGGTATAACAAGTATAATGGGGCCAACAGATAATTTAATGATCAATGTTGAAGGAACTACAAACCCCGGTACCGAATTTATTATTCCATTAAGCTATATAAGTACAGTCGGAGAATCTAAACTGATCCATTTTATTGATCCCAATAAATTAGAAGTTGAGACCAGTCAATCCAATGATATTGTTTTTGAAGAATTAAAGGGATTAACCCTGAATTTTAATCTAAATGTGACGAAAGATGCGGTAGCACAGGTGGTTATTGATAAAGTTACCGGTAGTGTATTAAAGGGAAGCGGTGATGGAAATCTTCGATTAAATATTGATACGAATGGTAAATTTGAGATGTTTGGTGAATTAGTGGTTTATGAAGGAGAATACCAGTTTAAAAATATAATTAATAAGGATTTTGATGTGCAAAGAGGAGGAACCATTATATGGGCAGGAAATCCTTACGATGCAAGATTAAATATTGAAGCTGTAAATCATACAAAAGCAAATCCTGCAGTTTTATTAGATGAAATAACAAGTTCAAGAAAGATAGATGTTGATCTGATAACAAGAATTACAGGTTCTTTATCTGATGCAAAATTTGACTTTGATATCGAAATTCCAAATTCCAGTACCTTAGTTAGCTCTGAATTGGATTTTAAACTCAGCAGTGAGGATGAAAAACTTACACAATTCTTTTCGGTTTTAGCTACAGGTTCGTTCATAAATCAGGATCAGGCCGGTGCTAATATGGGGAATGCAGCAATAGCGGGAACCTTAGCTGAAAAAGCATCAAGTGTATTGTCAAATATTTTGCAAAGCAGCGATGATTATTTTCAGGTAGGGGTAACCTATGATGTTGGTCAGCAAAATTCTGTTGAAGATGTCAATACCGATGACCAGTTAGGTATTTTGGTCTCCGGACGAATAGGAAATAAACTTGTTGTAAGCGGTAAAGTTGGTGTTCCGGTTGGTTCTAATACTACTTCGAGTGTAGTCGGTGAAGTAGAATTGGTATATCCGTTAAACGAACAGGAAACTTTACTGGCTAAGGCCTATAATCGTCAAAACGAAATACAATTCGATATAGTAGATAGTGAGGGATATACGCAAGGTGCAGGTATATCTTATACATTTGACTTTGACAATAATAAAGAGTTTATGGAGAAAGTAGGTATAAAAAATACCGAAGAAGAAAAGAACCTGACAAAATTTCAAAAAGACAGTATAAAAGAAGCAAAGAAACTTGCTAAAAAGCAGGCCAGACAAGAAAGAAAAGAAGAAAGAAAAAGGAAATAGTAATCAGATGCAGCTTTCAGTTTAACTACATGTTTCTTTAATCAACCAAATTACCCAATAAACCATTACTCAATAACCGCATGAGAAACTTTAATAATTGGTTATTTGTCTAATGATTTATGCTATCTATCGAAAATATAATAGGAATATATTTTTAAAAATTATTTTTATTCCCTTAAATTCACCGGAATTATTTGTCGAACAAGAAAAAAAACGCATACATGTGCGTTAAATAAAAATCTAAACATAAAATGAAAAAATCATCTACTTTTTTTCCACTACTAGTAGTAGGAGCACTATTCTTTATATTGGGATTTGTCACATGGCTGAATGGATTATTGATTCCCTATCTAAAAACAGCTTGTGAATTGACAAACTTTCAGGCATTGTTTGTGGCATTTGCATTCTATATTTCTTTTACATTAATGGCTTTGCCTTCTTCTTGGATATTGAAAAGAATAGGTTTTAAAAACGGGATGAGTTTAGGATTGTTTATTATGGGGCTTGGGGCATTGGTATTTATTCCTGCTGCAAATACCAGGGACTTTAGTTATTTTTTAACCGGGTTATTTATCCTGGGAACCGGAATTGCATTATTGCAAACCGCTGTTAACCCTTATGTTACTATTTTAGGGCCTATCGAATCAGCAGCTAAACGAATTAGTATGATGGGAATAGCCAATAAAGTAGCAGGAGCTATTGCGCCATTAATTCTTGCCTATTTTATTGTTAGAGAAAGTGATGATGCTATGATCAAATCATTGGAGACAGTTGATCTGGCGACAAAATCACAACTATTGGATGAAATGGCACAAAGGGTTATAGTACCCTATATTGTTATGGCAGTAGTTTTATTTTTACTGGCGTTATTAATAAGGTTTATTAACTTACCGGATGTTAATATTGAAGGCGAATCAGAGAACGTAAGTGAAGATTCTGTTTCAGTTGAAAAAACAAGTATAATACAATTTCCATATTTGATATTAGGGGTAATTACTTTATTTTTCTATGTAGGAGTTGAAGTAATTGCAGGAGATACAATCATAAGATACGGTGAGTCATTAGGAATTGAAATGTCAATAGCAAAAGTATTTACAACATATACATTAACGGCAATGTTGGTAGGTTATATTTTGGGAATCATTTTTATTCCAAAGTATCTTTCGCAAAAGAAAGCCTTAGAGATATCTGCAATATTAGGTGTTGTTTTTTCTTTAGCAGCAATTTTCACAACCGGATTTACCTCAGTATTTTTTGTAGCAATTTTAGGGTTGGCAAATGCATTGGTTTGGCCTGCGGTTTGGCCTTTGGCAATTCATGGTTTAGGTAAATTTATCAATACGGGTTCTGCCTTATTGATTATGGCTATATCAGGTGGTGCTATTTTGCCTTTACTATGGGGTAAGATTGCGGATTTATCAACTCCCCGAGAAGCATATTGGGTTATGGTTCCTTCATATTTTGTAATATATTTCTTTGCTGTTAAAGGGCATAAAATTAAATCATGGGGAAAAAATGCTTAAAAACCTGCAAACTTTTGCGGTTTTTTGTATTTTTAAATATATTTGAATAAAAAATTAGAAAATGTTAAAAGAAGAGCGTCAGAATTATATTTTAGATAAAGTAAGAGAGTTAAATAAAGTTAAGTCAAATGAACTTGCTTTAGAATTAAATGTGTCTGAAGATACAATTCGTAGAGATTTGAATCAACTTTCACATAATGGCCTTATCTTAAAGGTCCATGGTGGAGCTTTATCAACACACCAGAAATTATATCATTATAATGAAAGTTCGGTTTTTAACAGGGAGAACAAAATAAAACTTGCAAAAAAAGTAATTCCTTTACTTAGAGATGGCCAGGTTATAATAATGAGTGGTGGAACGACGAACCTTGAATTATCCAGAATTCTACCAGATAACCTTAAACTTACTATTTATACTTATAGTTTAACTATTGCGATGCAACTCGCAGAACATCCAAATATTGAAGTGATTTTAATCGGTGGTAAAATGCAAAAAACAGCATTGGTTACTGTAGGAGTAAATGTTGTTAAAGTTCTTTCAAAGATCAAAGCTGATTTGTGTTTTCTGGGAACCAGTGGTATTGATGTAGAAGAGGGAATTACAGAAGTTGGTTATGAAGTCTCCTTTGTAAAAAGAGTGATGATTGCCTCATCAGATAATGTTGTCGCTTTGGTTACTTCAGATAAACTTAATACTACGCAGAGATATCCTGTTTGTGACATTAATGAAATACATAAAATGGTTACAGATTTGGATAAAGATGACGAAAAATTGCATCCTTATATTAAAAAAGGAGTGGAAGTACTATAAATAGGTTAAAAACAATACTGTTTTCTGCATGTTTTAAATTGAAATTGAAAAAACAAATCGTGCATTCACAGTGTTTAAGATATTGAAATGCAGTAATTTATATTCAAGAAATAGATGTTTAACTTAATAAGCATCTTTTTTTATGCGTTTATTGTATATTTTATGCAGTATTATGCGTCTTTTAAAAAAATATTTATATCTTTACATAATAAAATTAGATTCAAAAATTTAATCTTGTACTATTATTAAAAGGTAACTTTTTTAAATTTGGATTTTTTTAATACAATGATTATAAGTCTATTAGATTAGGCATACAATATAGTTTGTTTCATTTATTTTTATTTGAGTAAGTATAGTGTAAGGGGAGAAACTTGAGAAACTTCTCCCTGCTATGCTTCATTTTGGATAAATGATTTTTTATATAAATAATGTTTGAAAATACTTTAGATTGAGTACTTTATTAATATTTTCCATAATTGCAGTTTATTTTGCTATTATTATGGTTATTTCCTATATAACTTCGCGAAACAGGAGCGATGAATCTTTCTTTACAGGAGATAGGGAGTCACCTTGGTTTCTGGTTGCATTTGGGATGGTTGGTGCTGCACTCTCCGGTGTAACATTCGTGTCAGTACCCGGAATGGTTGGTAATAATAACTTCTATTTTTTTCAATTTATTTTAGGTAATGTAGCGGGTTATTTATTTATAACCTATATACTAATACCGCTTTATTACAGGTTAAATCTAGTATCTATCTATGGATATCTGAACCAAAGGTTTGGAAAAAAAACATATAAAACAGGGTCTTTTTACTTCTTATTATCACAGTCATTCGGAGCGGCATTACGACTTTTATTAGCAGCAAAGATCTTGCAATTTGCTTTCTTTGATAGACTAAATATTCCTTTTTATTTAACAGTAATCATCATTATTATCTTGATCTGGTTATATACAAATAAAACAGGTATCAAGACAATTGTATGGACAGATGCCATGCAAACGTTTTTCTTAATTTTAGCTGCAGTTGTTACTATCGTTTCAATAGCTTCTTCCTTAAATTTAAATTTTTCCGAAGTAGTAAGTGAAGTTGCTAATCACAAATATTTTAAAGTATTTAATTGGGATACCAAGGCAGGGAGTAATTTCTTTAAACAGTTTATATCAGGGTTTTTGATCGCAATTGCAATGATGGGCTTAGACCAGAATATGATGCAAAAATCTCTTACTATTAAGAATATGAAAGATGCACAAAAGAACACACTTACTTTTAGTTTGATCTTAGCGGTAACACAGTTTTTATTCTTAGGATTGGGTATTTTATTGTATATGTATGCTGAAACACACGGTATTACTCTGCCTATTGGAGAAAATGGCGAACTTTTAGATACCGATACACTGTTCCCTAATTTAGCGATCAATCATTTAGGGTTAATTGCAGGAATAAGTTTTTTGTTGGGTATTATAGCTGCTTCGTTCTCGAGTATCGATTCGGCCCTGACAGCATTAACAACTTCGTTTACATATGATTTTTTGGATATAGAATCAAAAAGCAGTAAGGAAAAACTAAAGCTTAAGAATATTGTAATGTTTGGTTTTTCAGTAATCATATTTGTCATTATTATGGCATTTTCAGGAAGCAGAGGTGATATAATTTCAACTATATTCTATGTGGCCGGATTTACATATGGCCCTCTTTTAGGATTATTCCTCTTCGGAATGTTTACACAGATGAAAGTAAAAGATAATTTAATACCCATTGTAGCTGTTTTAGCACCGGTACTGACTTATCTGTTAAATATATTTTTTAAAAATTCATTTAATTTTGATTTCGGATTCATGAATATAGCTGTTAATGCCGGTTTAACGGTATTAGGCTTATTCTTGATAAGAAAAGAATAAATTAGTTTATTATGACATCAAAACCACAAACAGAGCAGTCATCTGCATATGATGATCTTGAGAAAATGAGTGTTAGCGAATTGCTCATAAACATTAATAATGAGGATAAAACTGTACCTTATGCAGTTGAAAAGTCAATACCTCAAATAGAACCTTTAGTTACCAAAATTGTTGAGAATTTTGAAAAAGGAGGAAGATTATTTTATATTGGTGCAGGAACTAGTGGCAGGTTAGGTGTACTTGATGCATCAGAAATTCCGCCAACTTATGGTGCGCCTGAAGATTGGGTAATCGGTATAATGGCCGGAGGTGATAGTGCTTTTAGAAAAGCTGTTGAAAATGCTGAAGATGACAGCGAACAGGCATGGAGGGACCTGCAAGCATTTAATATCAATGAAAATGATGTATTGGTTGGAATTGCAGCTTCAGGTGGTACTCCTTACGTGATTGGAGGTTTAGAAGACGCAAATAAGAATGGTTTAATTACCGGATGTATTACTTGTAATTATAATACTAAGATTGCAGCTACGGCACAGTACCCAATTGAAGCTGTAGTAGGTTCTGAATTTGTTACCGGCAGTACCCGTATGAAATCGGGAACTGCACAAAAATTGGTTCTTAATATGATCTCTACCTCATTAATGATCAAACTTGGTAGGGTAGTTGGCAACAAAAT
>JBDLIB010000110.1:0-10115 GCA_039715085.1 Bacteroidota bacterium
TAATAAAGATAATCTCGAAGCGGCAAAACAACGAGATTATGAAAATAAGTATATGAACCCGGTAATGAAGTTTGATAAGACCGAACATGATTTTGGCACTATTGACGAAGGAGATGTTGTTGAAACGGTATTTAAATTTACTAATACCGGAAAAAAAGAATTAATTATTTCAAAGGCAAAAGCCAGTTGTGGTTGTACGATACCTGAATGGCCAAAAGAGCCTGTTTTACCGGGAGAAACCGGAGAAATTAAAGTGAAGTTCAATTCATACAGAAAACCTAATAAGCAAAATAAAGTAGTTACACTAACAACCAATACCGAAACAGGTTTAGAAAAAGTAACTATCAAAGCTTTTGTAAACCCAGACACTAATTTAAAGAACAATAAATAATATGTATAGCACAATTTTTTTACAAACTGGAGGAGGTAGTATTGGAAATATGATACTAATTCCTTTGATGTTTTTGGTTATTTATCTTTTTATGATCAGGCCACAGGTGAAACGTCAAAAAAATGAAAAAAAATTCCAACAATCTGTTAAAAGAGGCTCTAAAGTAGTAACTACAAGTGGAATACACGGCAAGGTTGTTGAATTAAACGATAATGATAACACTTGTGTTATTGAAACAAGTGCCGGAAAAATTAAATTTGAACGCTCAGCTATTTCAATGGAAATGAGTAAAAAATATTTGCCTGTAGAAGACAAGAAAAAATAATAATTATAGAAAATATTTTTAAAAAGAGTTCTGATTTTTTCGAACTCTTTTTTTTATACCTTTATGCCAGTTGATTTTTTTTTACTGATTATTTATTGAATAATATAAACTTATGGCTGATAAAGTTCAAAATAAAATAGATTCCCAAAAAAACAATAAAAAAATGCGTGTTTTTTTATTGTTCTTATCATTGTCTTTCCTGTTTTGGATGCTGATCAAATTATCAAAGGATTATGTTGCGGATGTAAATTTTAAAGTAAGTTATACTGATCTTCCAGCTAATAAATTACTGCAGAAAGAACCTGATAATAATTTGGTATTAACAGTTAAAGCAATAGGGTTTAAGTTGTTGAATTACAAGCTTAAAAAACCGGAACTTGTATATTCGCTAAAGGATGTTCACCAAAAAAGTAACGATAGCTATTATTCGATAACCGGTTCGAATTTTAACTTGATTCAAGCCCAGCTACCTAATGAAACCAGTTTATTGAAAATTAAACCTGATTCATTATTTTTTGATTTTGGGGTTAAAATATCTAAAAAAGTTAAGATAATCCCCAATCTTAATTTGAAGTTCAGATCAGGCTATGATCTTGTAAATAAGATTGAATTGAACCCTAAACATGTTATTGTTTCAGGTCCGCAAGGTATTATTGACAGTATAAGTGAGATCAAGACTGACTTATTAAAGCTTAATGGCCTGGCAGAGAGTTTTCAAAAAGATCTTACTTTACATATTCCTAACAAAAAAGTCACATTATCAACAGATCATGTAAATATCAAGGCTAATATAGATAAGTTCACTGAAGGAAATTTTACTATAAAGGTTAAAGTAATTAATATTCCAAAGAACTATATCTTAAGTATATATCCAAAAGAAGTAAAAGTAGTTTTTAAAGTTGCTCTAACTGATTACAATAAAGTTGTACCCAATGGTTTTAAAGTTATTTGTGATTTTAAAGAAGCTGCAAATAATAATTTGGATTATTTAATACCCAAAGTCACTGAGCAACCCGAGATGATCTCCTCGGTTAAGATAGTTCCCAATAAAATTGAATATTTGATCAAGAAGTAACCGTTTTAATGATGAAAATAGTTGGTTTAACAGGAGGTATAGGAAGTGGAAAAACAACAGTGGCAAGAATGTTTGAAGATCTTGGGATTGCTGTTTACTACGCAGATAATGAAGCAAAAAGATTGATGAATACTTCACCTGAAATAAAAAAAGAACTGATCGAAGAGTTCGGTGAAGAAACATTTAAGAACGAAGCCTTAAACAGAGCTTATTTGGCAGAACTTGTATTTAATGATAAAGAAAAGCTCAAAAAAATAAATGAAATAGTTCATCCTAAGGTCGATAAGCATTTTAAGAATTGGGTGAATGATCAGCAAGGTGAATTTGTAATTCAGGAAAATGCAATATTATTCGAAAATAATAAACAAGATAGTTTTGATTATATCATAACTGTCACTGCACCAATTGATGTAAAAATACAACGTGTAATTGAAAGAGATCATGTTACTAAAAATCAGGTTCTTGCCAGAATGAACAATCAATTGGCTGATGAATTTAAAACAATCAATTCACATTTCGTAATTCAAAATACACATTTGAGGCAGGCAGAGCAGGAGGTAAGTGAAATATTTGACAGGTTAACCAAATAATATTTGTTATAATATTAGGATAGTTCACAAATTTAAGTTAAATTAATGGCTAATTATGTTAACAAATGTTAATTCTTTATAGAAGTTATAAAGAATTTCTAAATTTGTTAAAATGAGTAAACGGCTATTTATTATATTAATTTCACTAATGCTGATCGCCTTGATGGGGATTATAGCAGTTCAGATATTTTGGATTAAAGCTGCTGTCGAGATGCGTGAAAAGGAATTTTCTACCAGTGTAAAATATGCATTATCAAAAGCTTCTGAGAATATTCAAAAAAGAGAATTTAAAGAAAATGTCAATGAGTTTTCTTCTGTTTTGGATACTCTTCATAAATTAGAGGAGACCGGAGTAAAAGATTTTTTTTATCAACGGATTGATACCAGCAGAAATGAGAAATTCACTTTTAGACAAAGTGTTCTTGAAAATAATTACCGGACTCAGGTTTCACCTTTTGAAACAGACAGCATAGATTTTAAAACTTTATTAAGCAGGCAAAACTCTAAAATAGAGATCATTGAATTTAAATCAAAAGATTTTTCAGAATTATCACCAAAAGAGCAAATATTAAAAATTGAAAGGCTCGATAAATACGATAAATTAATGTATGAAAAGGTCTTTGAGCAAATAAATTCAAAAAAACCTATTCACGATCGTATAAGTAAAAATGAATTACGCTTAAATATTGATAACCTTTTAAGGTATAGAAATATTGATACGAAGTTTGAATATGCCGTCTTTAATGAAGATCTGATTACCAAAGTAAAATCAAAGAGTTTTCATAAAAATGAAGGCGGCACCTATCAAACACCTTTATTTGCAGATAGTGATGGTGAAAGTGACTATCAATTGTATGTTAGCTTCCCCGATAAAAAAAGATATATACTCTCCACAATTACCAATAAACTGGCTTTATCGGCATTTTTTATACTTGCAATTATGTTGGTTTTTGCAAGTACATTATACCAACTTTTAAAACAGAAGCAAATATCGGCCATCAAGACAGATTTTATCAATAATATGACGCATGAGTTTAAAACTCCCATCGCCACAATAAACCTGGCAATTGATTCCATAAAAAACCCGAAAATAATTGAAGATAAAGAAAAAGTCATTCGTTATATTGAGATGATCAGGGATGAGAACAAGAGAATGCACGCCCAGGTAGAAAATGTTTTAAGAATATCAAAACTCGAAAAAAAGCAATTGGATGTAAGTAAAGAAGTTGTTGATATACACGAAATTATTGATGATGCAATTTCACATGTAGAATTATTGGTGAGCAACAGAGAAGGATATATCAAAAGACATTTTGATGCAAAATTAACCGAAGTTCTGGCAAATAGTTTTCATCTTACAAATGTTATAGTAAATGTATTAGATAATGCTATTAAATATTCGGAAGATGCCCCTAAAATTGATATCTATACAGAAAATGCAGGAAAAAATATTTTAATAAAAGTAAAGGACCAGGGAATAGGAATGAATAAGAATGTTCAGAAAAGGATCTTTGACAAATTTTACAGAGAACATGGAGGGAATATTCACAATGTAAAAGGACATGGTCTTGGTTTGGCCTACGTAAAACGCATAACAGAGATGTTACACGGATCAGTCTATGTGGAAAGCGAAAAAGGCACAGGAAGTATGTTTACAATAAAATTACCACTAATATAAACCTATTAATTATGGCAAATAAAAAAATTTTACTAGTAGAAGACGACCCTAATTTTGGTACCGTTTTAAAAGATTACCTATCGTTAAACGATTATGATGTTACACATGCAAAAGATGGTTTAGAGGGGCTGATCTCATTTAAAAATGATGATTTTGATATTTGTATTTTGGATGTGATGATGCCCAAAAAAGATGGTTTTACCCTTGCAAGAGAAATAAGAGCAAACAATGAGGATGTTCCTATTATTTTTCTAACTGCAAAAACGATGAAAGAAGATATGCTGCAGGGTTATCAGGCAGGAGCAGATGATTATTTGAACAAACCTTTTGACAGTGAGGTATTATTGTATAAGATAAATGCGATAATTCAAAGGAAAGATAAGAATAATGCTGCTCAGGACAGCCAGTTTGAATTTGATATCGGTGATTTTCATTTTGATTCGAAATTAAGGCAGCTATTTTACAAAGGTGGGGAGCCCAGAAAACTTTCTCCAAAAGAGAATAAACTGCTTAAGCTTTTAGCTATTTATAAAAATGACCTCTTGCCTCGTGAAATGGCACTGACAAAAATCTGGAGAGATGACAACTATTTTACATCCAGAAGTATGGATGTGTATATCGCTAAATTAAGAAAATACCTAAAACCAGATGAAAAAGTAGAAATTGTAAATATCCACGGAGAAGGTTTTAGATTGGTTGATGAATAGATTTTTGGTAGGTAATATCTTTAATGTCCTAATGCTACAATGATAAAATGATTCAATGCTATTATTAAAGTTTCTAAAATACTGTTTTATTAACTCATTCAATCATTTTATCATTAAGATTAATCATGTATTTCTCTAAAGAATTCAGTGATTCTAATAAATGTATCTACTGCGTTTTCTCCTTCCCAGCCGTGGCCTTCTTCGGGGTAAAATATATATTCATGTCTTACACCAAATTCGGTCAATTTATCCTTTAGATCTATTCCCTGGCTAACAGGAATTAGTTCATCTTTACCTCCATAAAATAAAATAGTAGGCGCAGAAGAACTTGTAACATGAAACAGCGGACTGGCATCTTCATACAATCCGGGATTGTTTTGATAAGAATCTCCTAAAAAAGTAAACGATAAAAGGTCAAAATCACTATTCCCTGAGTTTACATATGCATCATCAGTGAAATTTGTCGGTCCAACAATAGAAGCAACAGCTTTAATATCATTATTTTTATTTTTGGTATAAGTGTAAAGTAAGGATAGATGTCCGCCGGCACTTGTACCAATAAAATAATAATCATCTGATATCTGAAAATCATCGCTTTTGCTCTCTAAATCTACAATAAAACTTTCAATATCATTTATCTGGGTAGGGTGTTTATTTTCTGTAAATGTCAATAACCGATAATTAATATTGGCAATTGCAAACTCAGGTAAAATCACTTTTATTTCATCAATAATGAATTGCATATCATTTTTATCACCACCTATCCATGAACCCCCGTGAACCAAAACAATTACAGGTGTTTTGGTATCTCTGCCTTCTGGCAAATGAATATTATATTTTTGGAGATCATCACTTCCATAAGCTTCATCATAGTATGAAACTGCTTCCAGGTGTTCAACTTTCGGATCATCAGTAGAACAAGAAAAAGAGATAAAAAAGATGCTAAGTAATACGAAATAGGTAAATTTGTTATTCATATTTTGAAGAGTTTTCATTCAAGGCTATTTTAACTCTAAAATATTAAAAAATATTGTATCATGTCAAAATTAATAAAACTTTACAACGAAAATCCAAGCGAAAAACTCATTGACGAAGTTGTAAAGGTGCTAAGAGATGGAGGATTGATTATCTATCCAACCGATACTGTATATGGCTTGGGATGCGATATTACAAATACTAAAGCTCTAAATAAAATTGCAAAGTTAAGAGGTGTAAAACTTGAAAAAGCAAACTTCTCTTTTATCTGTTATGACCTGAGTAACCTTTCTGATTATATAAAACAAGTGGATACCCCGACGTACAAAATATTAAAGAGAACTTTACCGGGCCCTTATACTTTTATCCTTAACGGGAATAATAACCTGCCAAAAGTATTTAAAAAGAAAAAAACTGTTGGAATACGTATTCCCGATAATAATATAGCACGTGAGATTGTAAAGAAACTTGGTAACCCGATCGTATCCACTTCGATTTATGATGAAGATGAAGTAATAGAATATACTACCGATCCGGAATTGATCTTTGAAAAATGGAGAGATAAAGTTGATCTGGTTATTGATGGAGGATATGGTGATAATCTTGCATCTACCGTAGTTGACCTTACCGGAGATGAAATCGAAATATTAAGAGAAGGAAAAGGAGAGGTGGATTTTTAATCATAGTCCTGACACTTAAGTTTGAGTTTTTAAGACTCGGCCTTATTACTTCGTTCTAAGTTCTGCAATTTGAGTCTTTCAGACTCATCTTTTTTTATATGATTACTAGGTCAGGCCGAAGGGCAGAGACAATATTCTCCAAAAAAAAACACCTCAATTATATTATAATTGAGGTGTATTGAGGTGTTTATTTTACGCCTAACTTTATTAGAATTGTTTTCATCATACACCAGTTTGTAAATGCAGATTGTAGAAGATTTATTCCTACAAAAGCTGTAAACCATATCCAATTTGGGTTTACCCAATGTGCTAGTATCAAACTGATTAGTATAAAAATTCCGGCTATTCCGTTAATATATCTATTTATCATTTTTTATTTTTTTAATTAAACTGATTTTTCTATGTCAAGAACAATTGCTCTTATAGGATTATATCCGTCACCATCATCATTAAACGATTTTACTTCTTCTAATAACGCATCGATTTTTTGCGCATCAGTAAATGTAAAGAACATAACAGAATTCACATTACCTGCTGCAGAGGAAAACCAATTTCCAATCAGATTCTCTGTATCCGCAGTTTTAAAACCATTAATATCCAGATTGCTCCAGGCATTAATACGTGCTTTTTTAAATAGCTTCAAAGTTTCTTTTTCGTAATCTTTAACAGCAGTAATTATTAGTAATTTCATCTTGGTATCTTTAATTTTCGCAATAAAAATAATGATTTTTGTGCTATGCTAATTATTTTATTGGTCTTTATATTTATTTCTTTCCATATAATAATAAATTAACGGAACCATTAAAAGAGTCAGGAAGGTAGAGAAAATTGTACCTCCCAGCATGGAAATCGCCAACCCTTGAAAGATCGGGTCAAATAACATAACAACTGCTCCAATAACAACTGTCCCGGCGGTAAGTAAAATTGGTGTAGTTCTAACAGCACCTGCTTCAATTACGGCTTGTCTTAACGGAACTCCTTCATCTAATCGCAAATTGATGAAATCAACCAGGAGTACAGAATTCCTTACCATAATTCCCGCCAAGGCAATTAGCCCGATCATAGAGGTTGCTGTAAAATAAGCGCCAAAAACCCAGTGTCCGATAATAATACCAATTAATGATAAAGGTATTGCTATAAGCATAACAATTGGTGATTTGAAACTCTGGAACCAACCAACCAACAAAATATAGATGATAATAATTACCACTGCAAAAGCTGCTCCCAGATCTCGGAAAACCTCAAAAGTAATCTGCCATTCACCATCCCATTTAACCGTGTATTCACTTTCACTTTCAGGTTGTTTATTCCATTCTTCCTGTAAGGTATAACCTTCCGGCATTTTAATATCTCCTAATTTATCTGAGAAATTCATTAAGGCATAAACAGGGCTTTCCAATTTTCCTGCCATATCCCCGGTTACATAAACCACCCTGCGCTGATTCTTCCTCATGATGCTTTTCTCTAGTACATCTTCTTTAACATGAACCAGATCACCTACAGGAATTGCCATACCTCTTTGTGAGATCACTTTAAGCTGTAGCAAGTCATTGATAGATGATTTTTCCTGCTCATCAAGGTGTAATACGATACCTATTTCCTTTTCTGCCTTCTCTTTATACAATTTACTTATTGGTCTGTCAGAAAGTGCCATATTCATGGTAGCAACAATTTGTTGTGGTGCAATTCCATTGAGCATGGCTTTTTCCTTATCTATCTCAAATCTGTACTCGGTTTGATCTGCTTCTACCATCCAATCAACATCAACTACATCTTGCGTGTTGCTGTACATATCCTGAATCTGACTTGCAATTTTAATTTGCTCATCATAGTCAGGTCCATAAACTTCTGCAACTAAAGTAGATAAAACCGGAGGACCTGGTGGAACTTCCACAATTTTTGCATTGGCATTGTATTTACCTGCAATTTTCTGTATTTCAGGACGGAAAATAGTGGAAATATAATGGCTTTGTTCATCACGATCACCTTTATCAATTAAGTTTACCTGAATATCGGCAACATTAGAACCCATTCGGTAATCATAATGTCTTACCAAACCATTAAAAGTAATAGGGGAGGCTGTACCAACATAACTTTGATAATTTTTAACAAAACTACTTTGTCTGACAAATTGTGCGATTTCACTTGTAACCGCACGTGTACGTTCCAATGTTGTGCCTTCGGGCATATCAACAATTACCTGAAATTCATTTTTATTATCAAAAGGCAGCATTTTTACTGCAACCGACTTGGTCAAAAACATGCTGCTTGTTACCACTAGCATAAATATATTTATACCGAAGAAAGCAAAACGGTACATTTTATTATCCAATAACGGGTCTATCGTCTTTTTATAAATGGAGAATATTTTTGATTGTTCCAAAGTCTCTCCGGTATTCTCTTTTTTACCTTTTTTCTCCTCTCTTTTGTCCTTTTCTCGCAAGAAAATAAATCCCAGATACGGGGTTATTGTTAAAGCCACAAATAACGAGATCATCATAGCAATAGACGCTCCAATTGGCATCGGACTCATATAAGGTCCCATTAAACCAGATACAAATGCCATTGGCAATACCGCTGCAATTACTGTAAATGTTGCAAGTATTGTAGGATTTCCAACTTCATTAATAGCATAAATAGCAGCCTGTTTGAACGGCCGTTGCTTCATTTTGAAATGCCTGTGCATATTTTCGGCAATAATAATGGAATCATCTACCACGATACCGGTTACGAATACCAGGGCAAAAAGTGTAATTCTGTTTAGTGTATAATCCATAAAATAGTAGCTAAACAAGGTAAGGGCAAAAGTGATAGGCACAGATAGAAAAACTACCAAACCACCACGCCATCCCATGGCGAGCATAACTACCAACGATACGGATATAATAGCAATCATCAAGTGGCTTAAAAGTTCAGAGACCTTATGTGAAGCTGTTTCTCCGTAATTTCTACTAACTGTGATGTGAACATCATCAGGAATCAGGTTTTTTTTCAATTCCTCAATTCTGGAAAGGATAACTTCCGAAATCTTCATGGCATCACCACCTTTTTGTTTTGCAACCGAGAGTGTGATTGCAGGATATTCTGAAGGAAATTGTGACTGCTCTTCAGAAGCCTGGCCAAAACCTAGTGTTACATATTCTTTAGGGATCTCAGGTCCATCTGTAATAGTAGCAATTTGTTTTAAATAAACGGGTTTATTATCATTTATACCAACGATCAAATTTTCAACATCTTCTATATTTTTTAAAAAATCACCTGTATGAACTAAATATTCTATATCGTTATTGTCAAATTTACCCGAATTTGATTGAGAGTTTGATGCCTGGATCTTTTGAGAAACACTTAAAAAATCAACTTTGTTCTCGGCCATTTTATCCTTGTCGAGTGTAATACTGATCTCACGGTTTCTACCCCCAATATTATTGGTTGAAGCTACGCCTTTAACCTTTTTTATCTCACCACTTACTTCTTCAACAATTTGTTTTAATTGATAATCATCGTATTTTTCACTCCAGAAAGTCAGGCCTAAGACCGGAACATCATCAATTGCCCTGGTTTTAACTAAAGGCATTGAAACTCCTTGCGGAATCTCATCCAGATGTTTAATGATCTCATTGTATAACTGCACAAATGAACGTTCGATATCCGAACCTACATAGAACTGTACGATCAACATAGCACTTTCTTTCAT
>JBDLIB010000111.1:0-10090 GCA_039715085.1 Bacteroidota bacterium
TAATACAAGGTCCTAAAAGAAGATTGAATCCAAGAATCCTTGTTTCTTCACCCATCGCTTGTCCTATTCGAAATGTTAAATCTCTATCCCAGGCAGCAGCAATATTTATGGGTGCTGAATAAACAGTATTAGGTCCTTTTCCCCGAGGACCCAGTGGTCCGTCAGTCATGGTAAAGGCCGGAATCCCAAGGCGTACATTTGGCTTTGTTCGGAAATCATCACCGGTTATCAACTCTACCTTTTCTTCCACAGTCATTTTACTGAGAATTATTCCGATATTATTTTCTATTTCGGCACCGCTTAGTTTTTTAGCTTCACTTGCACGATATACCAGAATATTTTTTTGGGATATATTGGTTTTATTTTGGGCGAATAATATTGTTGATATCAGTACAAAAACTGATAACAATACCGGTTTTAAAAATTTGTTAATCATAACAACGTTTTTATTCATTTTTTCTTCTAAAACTCTAACTCTCCCATTATAATTCTCCCTGTCCAATTTGCCTCAGCAACTGGAAGCAAACTGTGATCATAACCATACCATGCGCTATGCATTATTCCCAAAAACTGGTTGGGGTACTTTTTACCTGCAAGCATTATATCTAATATATTTGCCGGTTCAAACCATGCTACTCCCCCTGTTATATATCCCCTTTCCAAATAGAAATTCATTTGATTTATTGTCTGAAATTTATTGCTGTGATAAACAGCCAGATAATTCCAATCGTTAACCATAATATCTTTTGGTAAACCTTCTATTGCTCCAACTGCATCAATTTTTGGTGCATTCTGTAGATCACTGAACATATCTCCCCAAATGTAAATACCAACATTATGATCATACTTTCTAATAATTTCATGTACCCTGTTTATTTGGTCAATCATCAATTCCTTATTAGATATACCACGGGCTTTACACAAACTGCACCTGTTTACAAAGCCCACCTCATCCTGACTTATATGTAGTTTATTCGGCTTTAATTCTTTTATTATTGAAGAAATTACTCTGTCCTGCATTTCCCAGCCTTTTGGATTACTCGGACAACTGGCAGGATGTGGAAAATCAGAAAAATCAACTTCATCGAAGCTTAATTTCAACTCTTTTTGCAAATAATTGGGGTTAATAATTTTAATTTTTGGTTCTTCACTTATAAGGAGCTTATAGTCGGCATTTTTCACAAGCTCTTTCTCTCCTGCAAACACATGTATAGTTGAGTTATCACAATCGTGAATTCGCTTTACTCCCAATTTAATAAATCCGTGCTTATCTGATATAAAACTTTCTTTTTGGTGATAAATACCTTCATCTAAACAAGGATCCAGAATACCGGTAAAAGTTGCAGATCCGAAAGTTTCAATAAAAGGAACCGGCTCAATGAAATGAGATTTACAAAAATCAAATACAGCATTAATTTCTGCTAGTTTTTTAGGGTCATCCAAATTCAGATAAGCATCAGATGGTAAATAAATTTCATTATACCTTAGATCGGCTAACTTTTTTATATATGATTTAAGATCACTGCTTAAAACTGCCTTTGTTTTAGTTAACACTACACTACGAACAGGGTAAGCCGGACTGTCGATTATTTTACCAACAGGAATATTCTTGTCTATATGCAAAGCCTGCAATAAAGTACTTAGCCCATAGAACAACCCCTGGCGTGATTTCGCTTTAATATTAATTCTATCTTTCTCTATTTCAAGAATATATGCATCATCTCTCTTTAGCAACTTATCATAAGATATCAATAGATTTATTGCGTATTTATTATTGCTTTCCAAAATAAATTTTGGTTTTGAACCAAAAGATTCTTTCCAAAAATCAATCAATTGATCAGATATGAAATCGCTTGCAACCGGTTCATCATAAATTTTCCAATTCTTATTGACTTCACAAATTTCAGAGGTGAAATTCATTTTCTTTGGTTGCGGGAAAACCTTTTCGAAATTATTATTACTTTCTGATAGTTCTTCCAAACCTTTATACGCTTTTTGCAATCCTCCTAAATATCTTCGATATCCGTACGGATGCTCCCAGAGTTTATTTGCCGAATCTAACCACTTTACTGTATTAATATAATCGATATAATAATTTTCAAGGGGCGAAGGATCTATAATCAGATCGCTAACAACATATTTTTTTGCAAAAAGATCTCTCAATTCCTTTACAACATCAACCGAAGTATTCAAATATGCATAGGTGGTATGTTCTCCGGAATCTGTATTAAAAGAAATCTTAATAGAATATTCCTCATCCGGAAAATCAGATTTTGGCAATTTTAGTTGAGAACCCACAGGAACATTCATTGTTTTTATATGGCCTCTATCAATAGAGCTAAATTCAACCTTAGCCATCGGCAAATTACTCAATTGCCCTACAATATTATTATCACCAATAGTACCTATGATGAAATCTCCATCGATCACAAATTCGCTGTTCATCGCAACATTAATATTCTTTTGAACCTGTTTCCATGCAGTTTCATTATCTACAGGACGCAATACAAACCCCCATCCGCCAAGGCCTTGTTCAATTTTCAGGAGCAGTAAATTCTTTCCTTTTTTAAGATTTAATTTTAAATATTCATCATCTACACTTACCGTTCTTGGTTTATGAACTTTTAAGATCATTTCTCCGTTAAACCAGGCTTTAATGCCATCGTTTGAACCTACTCCGAATATTTTTTCCTGTTCTTTATCACTTTCAATATAAATTGCAGCATAGGCCACAACACCTTCATTTTGTTTAAATATCTTTTTCAGATCAATTTTTTCAGATGGAGAAAAATACTTAAACCACTTTTTTGTTTCAAGTTTTTTATAATTTACTATTTTGTTAATCTCAGGCTTTACATTATTTTCACTGCCAACTTCGATCAAATAATCGGTTGAAAATCCGGTACAGGTCTGCTCAAGATGAAAGTAATCGGTAACTCCTTCAGGCAAGGAATTTGGAAAGGCTCCCAGCATCATGAAATCTTGTATAAACTTTCCATTTTTCAATTCATCAGCCTGATAAATTATTTCTTTTTTACCTATCTGTTTTTCTGACGATTGTGAGTTGATAACTCCAGTAAAGAATAAAAGAAATATTAAAGGGAAAATATTTATATTTTTCATTTTAAAAGTTATGAGAGTTTTGGTTTTTTCTTATTTACAACAACAAAAATCAATGCCAGCATCACTAATCCTACCGTAGAAACAGCTCCAATAATAATTGGATCTATTGTAGATTCCAACCATGATAAATTATCAGGCAGATCCCTTAGGAATGTCCCCCAAATGATGATAAGGATACTGAATATTACAGAAATAATTCCCTGGGTTCTTGAGATTTTGACATTAAATATCGCTAACAAGAATAATCCCAGAATTCCTCCTCCAAAAATCCCCGATATCTGCCACCATACGTCCAAAGCACTTTTTGCTTTAATCATTAAAAGTGCAAAGGCAATTCCAAGAATTCCCCAAAAAACTGTAGTCCAACGTAAAAAATTAATACTTTTCTCTTCTGTAGCATCTTTTCTAAAGTATTTTTTATAATAATCTAAGAAAAGAACTGTTGCCGAAGAATTTAATGCTGAATCTACAGTACTCATTGAAGCAGCCAGAATTGCGGCAATGATCAGCCCTTTTATCCCCACAGGTAATTCGGTAGCAATAAAATAAGGAAAAACCTGATCACCTTTTACAATGGAAGGATCTAAAGTGTTGGCAGATCCTGAATAAAATGCAAAAAGAGTGGTTCCTATATAAAGAAAAATTGCGGTTAGTGGAAGATATATCAACATTGCAATCCAAACCGATCTTTTTGCCTTTTTCTCCGTTGGCACGGAAGAATATTTTTGTGTATAGTTCTGATCGGCAATTAAATTTCTAACATTTTCGGAAACACCATAGATGATCATCACCCAGATCGTTCGACTACTCAATGAAAAAGAAGTGTCTCCCAAGCTGAATTTATCAACATCAAACGCATTTTGAATTAAAAACTCCGGTTTTGAAAAAACTTCGGTTGTCAAAAGATATCCGGCAAAAAGAATACCTCCTATCATTACTACAGATTGCATTACATCTGTCCAGATAACGGCTTCCATCCCTCCCATCAAAGTATAAATGATAGTTACAACACCTATTAAGAAAATAAGCATTCGTATATCCATATCAATAAAAGAAACAAGTAATAAGGATGACAAGTAAAGGATCACTGCTATTCTGCCAACCATAAACAACAAAAAAGAAAAGGATGCATAAACACGCCCCCATTCTCCAATCTTATCTTCCAGATACTTATAAACCGAAATGATATTATTTTTTCTGTAATGCGGAATTACATATTTGGTAACGAACCAGGTTACAGGTATGGCTGAAAGGGCAAATATCAACGGATGCCAATTAGAATCAAAAGCCTTTCCGGGAACAGCAATGTATGAGATACTACTTGTATAAGCACTCATTACAGCAATTCCGGCCGCCCAAGCAGGAATTCCCCTTCCGGCAACCATAAAATCTTCAGATGTTTTTGTTTTCCGGAAGAAATATATTCCCATTCCTACCAGGATCAATCCGTAAAGAACAAGAATAGATGTATCTATTAAACCTAAATGATAATTCATTATTTACTTAAACTTTTTCTTTTTCGTAATAATATTTAAAGTCAGCAATATATTTTTTTATCAGCTCTCTTTCTTTTGTTTCGAATTTTCTGAGCGGATGTGCCATATAATCACTGCAAATTCCCATAACAGACAAAGCACACTTAGTTCCTTTGGTAAACCTCGATGAATACTTACCTACACTATAAATAGTATCATATATTTTTATCACTTCTTCACGGAGTTTGGCAATTTTATCTAAATCATTTTCAATAGAAGCTTTATAGAGATCTACAAATAACTTCGGAAAGAAATTAGCACCACCTGCTACCGCACCATGTCCACCATATCTTATTGTTTCAGGTAAGAATAATTCTGTTCCAACTATAATTGAAAATTCGGGTGAATCTTTAAAAGCCTCAATAAGGGAATATAAATATGTTATATCTCCCGAACTATCTTTAATTCCAATTGCACCTAATCCTTTTATTTTCTTCACAGTATCTAAAGACAAGTGCAATTTTGTACAACTGGGCATATTATAGATTAAAAATGGCAATGGCAATTTCTTTGCTAAACTTACAAAATATTCCTGCACTTCTTCCTGTGAAACAGGAAAATAATAAGGAGGTGCTACAACAACTGCATCTGCACCTACACTTTTTGAATATTCTGCAATTTCAATTGATTTTTCAAAGGATGTATCAGTAATTCCCACTAAAACAGGAACTCTTTTGTTGACAAACTCTGAAGCTCTTTTTATGAGTTCTTTACGAAGTTTATATCTTAAACTAGGCCCTTCTCCATTGGTTCCAAGTAAAAATATTCCATGAACCCCTCCAGATATAAGGTGCTCAATTAATTTTTTTAAGCCTTCAACATCCAGATCATGATTGTTAAGAAGTGGGGTTATCATTGGGGGGATAATTCCTTTTAAAGGTAGATTTAGCATAATTATAGTTTTATCTATAACAAATTAAGATTAATTAAGTCTTAAAAACCACTATAATATTATTTAATACACATCATATTTTAACACTTATATTGTTTTTTTTTATAAGTTTGAATAAAATTGGTTAAAATAATTAAATATGGAATTCGTTTTTGAAAAAATCTTTGTACCAAACAAGCATTCCTTTATTTCAAGAGAATTACCTTTAGAATCGAGAGCTAAGATTCATTCTCACACAAATTTCGAGCTGAATTATATAAAATCCGGTACCGGAAGAAGAATAGTAGGAGACAATATTTCCGGCTTTGAAAATGGAGACCTGGTACTTCTTGGGCCGAATTTACCTCATTGCTGGGAGCTTTTAGATGCTGACAAAGGTGCTGAACCTACCTGCATCGTTACTCATTTTTCAGAAAATATTCTCAATTCCGATTTTTTTAATATGCCTGAACTGGAAGAAGTTTTAGGGTTATTAAAACAAGCAAACAAAGGGATACGATTTAAAATTAATAAGAGTTCTGAGGTAAGAAAAACTTTAGAAAAAATGGCTGATCTTAAGGGATTAGAATACTATATTAATTTATTGAAACTGTTCAATATATTGCTTCAGATAGAGGATCGTGAGGAATTATCAAATCCGGGTAATTGTTCAACTGTATTTTCAAAAAATCTGGAAAAAATAAATAAAGTATATGAGTATGTATTCCAAAATATACATGAAGGAGTAAAATTGGAAGAAGCATCCTCAATTTTAAATATGGCACCTAGTTCATTTTGCAGATACTTTAAGAAGAAAACCAATAAAACCTTTATGGCGTATGTAAAAAGTGTAAGAGTTGGAATAGCAGCAAAATTACTAGCCGAAACAGATAAACAAATAACCCAGATTTGTTTTGAAAGCGGGTACAATAACCTTGCTAATTTCAATCATTACTTTAAGGACCTTATGGGTAAAACCCCTTCGGAATACAGAAAAAGTTTTAGATAGAATAATACGAAACTAAACTATTGTAAATCTGCACATTAATGAAAAAATATATTATTACCATACTATTTCTTCAAATCATTATTCTTAACATGAACGCTCAAGAAACTATCAAATATACGCCTATTGGCGTTTTTCACACAGCATATACCACAGATACAGGAGCTCCCCGACAGGGAGTCTTAAAACCCGAAACAAAAGGAACTATTGAAATATACCCTGAATACAGAGAAGCATTACGTGATTTGTGGCTTTTTGAATACATAATTGTATTGTTTCATTTTAGTGAAGTGGAAAAATGGGAACCATCAGTAAGTCCTCCTGCTGCAAAGAACGAGCATAGTTACGGATTATTTGCAACCCGCAGTCCAAAAAGGCCAAATCCAATCGGTTTTTCAATAATAAAACTCGAAGAAGTTAAAGACGGAATATTGTATGTGTCTGGTATTGATGCTTTTGATAATACTCCTTTGCTTGATATAAAACCCTATTTACCATCAATTGATTGTGTAAAAAGCATTCAAAATGAGCTGATAGAAAAACAGCTGGGGCATCATGATGAAGATTTTATCAAGGATTCTACTTTTTATAAATAACTTCTACTAATTTTTTATCCATTTTTCGTCAAAAGAAACATGCTTTATGGTCTTACTTTCTTCTATATGATATGAATAAGTTATGTGAATTTGTCCGTCTTTAGTTTGAATTACCGAAGGATAAGCAAACCTGCCTACTTTACTTGAATCATTTTCAAGATTTTTTGTCCATTTCCATGTCTTCCCTTCATCTTCTGACATACTTACAGCAAGGCTGTACCTTCCTGATTCAATATCATTATACACCATGATCCAATCACCGCTTTTCAACTTAACTGTCTCTATACTGGTACCCGGATTAGGAATATCCGATTTTTGAGCAGCTGTCCAGCTATAACCCCTGTCAGTTGAAATACTCTCCAGTATTCTTCCGGGTGAATCTCCATTATCACGCATATAGGCAATTAAACTGCCATCATTTTTTTGTACAATACTTGGCTGTATATTTCCATAACCTACAATAGGCAGGCTTGGTATCCAGGTTTCTCCGCTATCATCTGAAATTGCTATCAATGATAGATTAAATCCATCGGAATATAGCGGAAGCAAAATCCTTCCATTAGGCAATATAGTGGGGTGAATTCTTGTCATCCAACCGGTTTCTCTTTTCTTTTTATCTTTTGAGGATTCAAGTACCATATTTTCATATTTTGGGGCATATTCTGCCCAGGCCAAATCTCGAGACTTCATTCCCTTGAATTTTTCTTCTACGGTTTTACTGAATTCATCTCCGGGTTTTAGCAATATTACATCCTGCCAATCCCATTTTGGAGCACCACTCTTTAAATAATCTGATGATTCCCTATACTTTAAAACCGAAGTCTCCCATTTATTTGCCTGAACAACAATCCAAAACATACGAAGTTTTTTATTGTTATCCAAAAACAAAACCGGATTACAATCAGGATGTCCGGGAGTATCTGCCATTAAAAATGTATCAGTCCACTCAGACTTTCCTTTTGTTAATCTCGCACCTTTAATTACAACATCATTTGCATTCCGTTCTCCGGATCCCTCAAACCAACAAGCTAAAATCTGTCCATTTGGTAATTCTACTATCGAACTACCATGTACATGCTTATCCTGTAAAGGAAAAATATTGGATGAACTAAACTCTATTTTTTGAGCTTCTATCGATAATGCAAATAAAACTAACGATAGAAGGATTGTACTGAATTTTGGGAGCAAAAATCTTTTAAAATCCATAAACACTAAATTAATTTGATTGACTATAAGGATATTATAAACAAATATAGGATTTATTAATTACAAATTATTTCTGTAATATTATACATTTTACATAATATATTAACCATTGAATTAATAAAATAATCATAAGTTTGTATATCAAGCTAAAATTCTATGAAGCATATTTTTATTATTCTTATTGCTTTTACATTCATACAATGTAACCAGTCAGATATTTCTAATAATCAATCAAAAAAATCTAAGGATCCCATTAGTTTTGTTAACCCATTTCTGGGAACAGATTTTTTCGGACACACTTTTCCGGGACCTTCTGTACCAAATGCCCTGGTTCATTTGAGTCCTGATGTCGGTACACAAGGCTGGAATCTTGCTGCCGGCTATGTTTACCAGTCAAATTCTATCATAGGATTTTCACATACACATTGGTCGGGTGTGGGAATGACAAATGGAGGTGATATTTTATTAATGCCTACCGTAAGTAATAAATTGCAGGTAACTCCCGGTTCTGAAGAAAATCCTGATAAAGGGTACAGATCCAGGTATAGCCATGAGCAGGAAACTGCATCTGCAGGGTATTATTCTGTAAATTTATCGGATTATGATATTGAGGTAGAACTCACATCAACGCAAAGAGCAGGATTTCACCGATACATATTTCCAAAATCCAATAATTCTAGAATAATACTGGATTTAGGCCATCAAATTGGAAATATGACTTCCGATAAGCTAAGCAATATTAAGATAATTGATAAAACACATATTGAAGGAACACGGGCTTCGGGCTTAGGAACAGTATATTTTGTAGCTGAATTCAGTAAACCGTTTCAATATTTCGGGACTTTTGATGCCAATTTTAAGGCTCCCGAATCAGGTCATGGGATTTTCCCCTATAAAAATGAAGAAACAGGTAAAAATATTGGAATTTTTCTACAATACAACACAAATAAGGATGAACAAATCTTGGTTAAAGTTGGTATTTCTTATACAGGAATTGAAGGTGCAAGAAAGAACTTAACGGCTGAAATTCCTCACTGGGATTTTGATAAAACAAAACTTGAAGCGAAAGAAATTTGGGAAAAAGAACTGGAAAAAGTTACAATCAAAGGTGGTACAGATGAGCAAAAGGAGATTTTTTACACAAGCATTTACCGCTCACTTTTAGCTCAATATATATCTCAGGATGTAGATGGAAAATATTCCGGTTCTGATGGTAATATTCACATGGCTAAAGACTTTAATTTTTATGGATCTTTTTCCTGCTGGGATACTTACAGGTCTCAACATCCACTACTTACACTAATAAAGCCTGAAGATGTTAATGATTATATCAAATCCATTCAGGCTAAGACCGAAAACTACGGTTGGTTGCCTGCACAGCATTTTTTAAATGTATATGGAGAAGCAATGGTTGGGGATCATTTAATTCCGATAATTACTGATGCTTATAAAAAAGGATATAAAGATTATGATATTGAATTCTTGTATGAAGCTATGCGAAAAAAAGCAATCGAAAACCCTAAACCACCTATACCTGCTTACGCCGGCCGTTCTGGTTTGGATTATTATCAAGAATTAGGCTATGCTCCTATTGATAAAGTAACAGAAGCTGTTCCAAATACTTTGGAATTGGCTTATGATGATTGGTGTATTGCGCAACTGGCTAAAGAACTTGGAAAAGAAGATGATTACGAATTATTTTCTAAAAGAGCTTATAACTATAAAAATGTATGGGATAACAGTACACAATTTA
>JBDLIB010000112.1:0-9981 GCA_039715085.1 Bacteroidota bacterium
TGCCATACCTCCATCAACATTAATAATATTCCCTCTACTCTTATCAAGGATAGCAACCAAAGAAAAAACACCATTGGCAATATCTTCCGGTAAAATGATTTCATTTAATAAATTCCTTTTTGCATAATGAGCAGGTAATTCTTCAACGGTAATTCCGTAAGCTTTGGCCCTGCCTTCTGCCCATTCACCTTCCCAGATCTTACTTCCTACGATAACTCCGTCAGGATTCACAACATTTACCCTGATTTTATCAGTGCCTAATTCAGCAGCCAATAATCTTGACATATGCTGTTGTGCTGCTTTTGCTGTTCCATAACCAACATTATTCGGACCTGAAACCAGACCATTCTTACTCGCAATATTAACAATATCACCACCAAGTTTTTGTTTTCTAAAAACTCCAACAGCTTGTTTTGCCAGCTCAAACTGACCTTTTACAAGTACATCCTGAAGGATATCCCAATCTTTTTCAGTCGTTTCATCTAATGGCTTGGAAATTGCCAAGCCTGCACTATGTACAACAATATCAACTCCTCCAAATTCAAGACAAGCTTTTTTATATGTATCTCTAATCGAATTACTATTTGTAACATCTCCCTGGGCATAGATTGCAACATCATTTTTATAGCCTGAAATGGCTTCTTTTAATCTTTCTTCCGATAGGTCGGTTAAAACAACATTAGCCCCTTCATCGGCTAATTTATCAGCTATTGCTTTTCCAATTCCACCTCCTGCACCGGTTACCAAAGCTACTTTTCTAGAGAGAGGTTTTTCTTTGGGTTGTCTTTGTAATTTAGCTTCTTCAAGCAACCAGTATTCAATATCAAATGCTTCCTGTAATGGCAATGATGTATAATCGGAAACAGCTTCGGCTCCTTTCATTACGTTTATTGCATTGATGTAAAATTCGCTGGCAACCCTGGTAGTTTGTTTATTTTTTGCGAAAGTAAACATTCCAACCCCCGGATATAATATCACAATCGGATTTGGGTCACGCATTGCGGGAGAGTTATCGCGCTTATGATTCTCATAATAAGCAGAATAATCTTCTACATACTGATCGAATAATCCCTGAATTTTATCTATAATAAGATCTACATTGTCTAAATTTTCATCCGGACTCAGATTTAAAACCAATGGCTTGATCTTGGTTCTTAAAAAATGATCAGGACAAGAAGTACCCATTGGAGCTAATTTATCTAAATCATTAGAATTGATAAATTCCAACACTCTTTCATCATCGGTAAAATGTCCTATCATTCTTTGTTCTCTAGAGCAAAAACCTCTTAAAATTGGAGCTATTTTACTCGCTTGCTCTTTTCTTTTTTCAGAAGACAAGCTCTTCACTTTATCTCCTCCAAAAGCTTTTCCTTTTTTAAATTCGGCGTCTAAATAAGCTGCTGCTTTTTCAATGGCTTCCAAACTGTTGATATAACATTCATACGAAGTATCTCCCCAAGTAAATAATCCGTGGTTTTGAAGAATTATTCCCTTGATATCAGGATTTTCAGCAACCAAATTTGATAATTGTAAACCAAGGTCAAAACCGGGTCTCTGCCATGCTAACCATCCCATATCATCTCCCCAGATCTTTTGAGTTAGCTCCTTACTATCTTTTGCTGCAGCAATTGCAATCACAGCATCAGGATGTAGGTGATCTATATGTTTAAAAGGTAAAAATGCGTGTAAAGCTGTATCAATTGACGGCGCTTTTGAATCAAGATCAAAGATACATCTATCGAACAGTGCCACCATTTCGTCTTCAAATTCTAAACCTCTGTAAACATTTTTCAGGCTGTTAAGACGATCCATATAAAGTCCGGCTAAACCGTTTCTTTTTAAAGTACCAATATCCCCTCCCGAACCTTTTACATACATCACTTCCGTTTCCACTTTTGTAAGCGGATCGTTCTGCATTACTTTACAGCTTGTGTTTCCTCCACCGTAATTTGTAATTCTTAAATCTGTTCCTAAAAGGTTGGATCTATAAAGTAATAACTCTACTTCATCATCCTTAATTCTATCTGCTTTTTCAGTATCCCACAGATAGTCTACAAACTGGAAATTATTATTTTTCATTTCAAAAATATTTTTTCAATTAATTGGCTTTATCAAACCAGATTTCACCATTTTCAAGGCTGTAATTATATCCTGCATTTTCTGCAGCTTCTTTTAATGCAGCCTGCATCATAACTTTTGGATCAGTACTTACATCAAGTCTTCTCATTAATCCATGGCCTATCTCTCCATTAATTTTTAAAGAAACCTTTAATCCTCTTCTTTTACTTTTTACTTCATATTCACCCTCCATTTTACTGTTGAATGGTTTTAAATATGCATCCATATAATGAACTCCTATACCAGAGTTATCAGGAAAATCTGCCGCCAATTTTTCTTCTGCTGCTTTGTTTTCTGTTCCAATTTTAAATTTCATGTCAATAAATTTTATTCGGTTATACTTTAATATATATATCTTTTTTTCTACAAGAACAATCGTTAAAATTGCACTGCATACATTCTATTTTTATGTCTTTCTCTTTTTGTTCTCCCTGATAAATTCCAACTAGTGACAGCTGACTTTTTAATGGAAGTAAAAGTGATGTATCAGAAACAGAAACAGGTATTTCATCGGTTAAATTCCTTATAATTTCCATTAATGTTATCTGCTCTTTTAATTCCCAACCTGGATATCCGGGACTATATCTTGAAAGCGTACTTTGATTTTTATGACCTGTCCAGTTCTTTATCTGATCAACGGCAAACTCAACCAGGCTTTCGGTAACAGATGATGCATAGGTCTCTAAAAAGAAAGACCTGTCTGGATGATCAGAAGACCACAAATTACTTATCTCCTGATCTGCTTTTTCACCTGCTGTTGCAGCTATCAGCATTGCTTTTTTTACATCGTATTTTTTAAATCTTTTATAAACTTTAGGAGCCTTGATCAAGATATTATTCAAAAAGATATTCTCCTCATTTAGAGCAACATCCAATTCAAAAATCTCTAACCATGGATTTCCATTTTCCCGATACCACCGGGAAGCCCAATCCATTGATTCCTGTACATGTTCTGGAGCTTCATAATCCTTAGGAAAGCCCAAACGCCTCAGATAATGAGACTGATCAATCTCTATACTTAGTGGTTCTCCTAAAAGATTGGTTTTAATGTTCATAATTAATTTATTTTAGTGAAACTCATTTTTGAGTTCATTTTTCAAACTCCTCAAAAATGTTAGTTAAACTAATCCCGATGAAAAGCGGGATCTCTTCAATTATTTTATTCTATTTCCTGAAACAAACAGCCATCGACAAAATGATCAAAAAAATCAGGGTCTGATTCCAGATTTATTTGATCGATATTCTTTACAAATTCTTCCAGTTCTGTTCTTTTTCTTTTTGATAATAGTGCAATTGTTAATCCTTCTATCGTAGCATTACCAATTTTTTTAAACTTTTCTTTTGGAATATCCGGTAATAACCCAATCCTGATACAAGCACCTAAATCTATATGTTCGCCAAATCCTCCTGCCAGGTAAAAAGTATCAATTTCATTAAAGTTTATACCGTATTCTTTAACGAGGATCTTCAGGGCAGCAACATTTGCCGCTTTAGTTTGAGCTAAAAGATTTATATCATTTTCGTTTATAAAAATCTGATTGTCCTTATCGAGGTAAAACTTTTCAATTTCCTCTTCAAATCTGCCAAATTCGTTTATTTTTTCTTTTCTACTCAATTCGCCGAGCACATCCATCAATCCTGAACCGCAAATCCCTGTTGGTTTTTCACTATCAATAGTTCTTATTTTTATCTGATCATCTTCGTCAATATAAACACTTTCAACAGCACCTGTTAAAGCAGGCATCCCACATGAAATACCTCCTCCTTCAAACGATGGTCCCGACGGACTTGAAGCCGTAATTGCTTTGTTTTTATTTCCTATTACAATTTCGGTATTTGTACCAATATCCATAAAAGCAACCATCTTATCTTCTTTAATAAGTTCAATTGCCAACAATCCAGCCGATGTGTCTGCTCCAACATGTCCTCCAATTATCGGCAGACCGTAAACTCTGGCTTTTGTATGGATTGGTAAACGCATTTCTTTGGCTGTTTTCTCTACAGAAGTAAAATCCTTTTCTCCATTCTCAAAAGCAAATTCACTAATGGATTTATATGGTTTCTGTCCAATTGAATGTACATCCAAACCAAAAAAGATATCCCTCATGGTTGTGTTTCCGCCAATGATCACTTCAAAAATATTTTCCGGAGTATCACAAATAGACAGAATAGTATCGGAAAGCTGCCTGGTAAAAACTCTTTTCAGCTTTTTTTTGCCAACCTCAGTATCATAAGCAATCCTGGACATTACATTTGTTCCGGCAAATCTTTGCGGATTTTCAAAAGATGCCGAAGCCTTTATCTTTCCTTCTTCCACATCGATTAATCTAATAACTACAGTAGTTGTACCTATATCTACAACCAATCCAAGTAAAGCGCCGGAAGTTTCGGCAATAGCCTTATCCTCTAAAAAAACGGTATTGCCATTCCGGTGAACTAAAGGATCTAATTCAAAATCATTAATATTTCTGTCCCCGTTTTCTTCGATCTTTATATCGGCTCTTTTTAATGTTTCCGCCTTTATTTCACCTTCTCTTTCGATAAAGGTCCGGCAGGCCAGTCGATACCCGGGTGCCAAATGCTTCTCTTCCAGTGCTGGAGCTGACAAAAACTCTTCACCCGACCTTACTTCAACCAAACACTCTTTACACTTTCCCTGTTTCTTGCAAGAGGAAGGAACATGTACAAATATCCCTTCAGCAAGATCAAATAATGATTGACCTGTGCTACAGGAGATAGTTTTTCCGTTTAAAGAGAAGTTTGACATTTCTAATTTATTCTTTATTTGATAATTCTAAAAATCATCATCGTCATCATCAGTTACCAATTCAAGAATAGCAGTTGTTTGCCTGAATCCTGATTCATTGATGGTTTCACCTTCTTGAGGTCTTCCTTCGTTCAAAGCATTTTTAAGTCCTATAACCAGTTCATCATCCATAGGAAGCGGAGTTGGGTTGTGTTCAGGGTTCGAAATAGAATAATCCAAGCCCAATTCACCGGCAACACTTAAATATGCGCGTTCCATGCTTGCACGTAGTTCTTTAGGTGTACCCCATGCAAAATTGGATAATCCTACTGAAATATGTACTCCTTCAAGATCCTTGTCGGCTCTAATCAATTTTATAGCATCCAAGCCCATGTTTACCAACCCTTGGGTGTCTGCACCAACAGGAGGTAATCCCGGATCTAAAAATATCTGTTCGTTTTTGAGCCCTGCTTTTTCTCTAAGCATCCCAACAAATTTCTTTGCTGTTTCATAGCTTTCTTCGGCAGTTTCACAGGGAGCACTTCCGTTTTCTGTAAATTTTTCGGATACAATACACAAAATCGATGCATTGTATTTTCCTGCAAGATCAATAAGTTCATCCAGTTCCTGTCTGGATGCAGCAATGGAATTGATCAATGGCGGTGGTGATTTTTCAAAATTATAAGCCTCGATTGCTGTTTTGTGAAATGCTAATGAAGGATGATCAAAACACAAAGGTTTTGACGAAACTTCCTGTAATGCCGGAATTAATTTTGGTAAAAACTCAAGCATTTCCTCCAACTTTACATTCATATTTCGGGTACTATCGATATTTACATCCAGGTAATCAGAGCCTTGTTCTGTTTGAGAGATTGCCAATGCCTGGTATGCTTCTATATCTCTGTTCTTCCATGCTTTACGTGCTCTTCCGTAAGCGTTATTTATTAGGTCTCCTATTATTCCTATTTTATTCATACTATCTTTTTATTTGCTGATTGAAGTTAATGGTACTTTATATTCTATGCTTTCTTCTTCTGTTCCTTCAAACAAGTCATCTTTGTGATTTACATGATCTTTTTCCAACCAATAATTTGCCCAACTTGAAGAGCCTCTTAATTGATGATTTTGAATAACGGGTGCATGATCCAAAAGTTTCCAGATATCTCCTGAATATTTTTGCCGGTCATAAGCTTTTGTCCAGATGCAATCTTTATCGGTTGATTCGCAGATCATATCCGTACTTCCACCACAGGGCCCATTTCGTTGATTTTTTGCACATTGCGATTCGGGGCATAAATACCTGATCTCATCCAATGAGCAATCACCACAATCCTGACAATCGAATAGCGCTTTTTTACCAATTTTTTCAATTCCGTAAAGCCAGTTTGGAGCTTTTCCCGAAGAACTGCAAATATTTTTCCCGGCATTATACAAACCTTCTTTTTTTGTAAATAAAAATTGATGAAAGTTTTTGGAAACAGCATATTTAAAATTTACATTTTTCGTCTTCCCTCCTTTTTCAAAAAGAGTTTGATTGATCTTTTCCGGATTTGTAATTCCGCTTACCGGATTTTTTTCAAATATTAAAAAATCATCATCTTTTGTAAACTGTAATTCCTTGTAAAATTGCTTCCAGTCATCATGAGAATAACTGTTAAATATCTGCATAATTTTTTTATAATCATTCAGATTGTGCACTCCACCAAGATAACCTCCTTTAAATCCTAAACCTTTATAAATAGCAAGCATTTTTGCTGCTAATTCAAGAAAAAATGATTTTCCTTTATCAGAAGATTTGCTTGCTTCTTTACTTTTTTCAAATAATTCATCAGACAAAACGACTCCCGGAATTTTATTTTTATGGAATAAATTCATGGTGAACTTACTCAGTACAAAAACATTTCCTATCAAGTGGATATGCTCCAGGTTTTTATACTGCTGAAAACTTCGCAATTCACTCATTTTCACTGAATCATAACCTGCTTGATTGATGATATAGGAAGCTCCCATTTCGACCTTCTTCAATAATTTCAGATATTGAGGAACAATCTCATTTTCATTCTTCTTAAAATTAGAAATAACAGCTCCTGTGTAAAAATTAGTATTATCGAGTATCGTTTTCTTTTTGATACCAACTTCCAACCCCGAATTTAATGTCCTTAGCAAATACAATAAACTTATCGAATCGAGATCAAAAACAGGTTTTGATTTTCCGCTAATTCCTCCTAGAGGCGAATCACCTGTTATCGCCAGAATATTATCAAAACCATCACTCGAGAGTTCCCATGCCTTACTTTCAAGTCCGTTTCTGTTCAGGTCTTTACAAGTAAGATGAATGATAATTTCCTTGCCTTTATTTTGCAAAGCTCTGGCAATATTTGAAGATGAGATTGCAGGATGGCCACCGGCATTATCTGTAATGGAGATCCAGTCAATATCATTTTCACGACAAAGTTGCTCTCCAAACTGAATTGCTTTTTGATTCTTAAGTTGAGTATCTATGCCTCTAGAAGAAACCAGTTCCACCCCAATTTTGAACCCTTCAGATTCTAATATGTTTTTTAAAGCAGACATTTTAACTTGCCTCCATCAATTGATGAAATACTTCAACAGAAGATGCAGCATCTGCACCAAATCCATCGGCACCGATTTCCTCAGCGTAAGCCTTATTGATTGGAGCCCCTCCAATAACTAATTTTACATGCCCAAGGTCATTTTCTTTGAATTTATCCACAACAGTTTTCATATATGGCATTGTAGTGGTGAGAAGGGCACTCATACCAACGATATCCGCTTTGTGTTTAAGTGCGGCATCGATAAAATCTTCATAGGATTTGTCAACACCTATATCGTGGACTTCATAACCTCCACCTTCACTCATCATACTTACTAAATTCTTACCAATATCATGAAGATCTCCTTTTACGGTTCCAATAACTATGACACCTTTTTTCTCAACATTTCCCTCTCCAAGGTAAGGTTTTAGTTCGTTTAACCCGGCTTTCATAGCCCTGGCAGCGATCAAAACTTCAGGAACATAAAGTATATTGTGTTTAAAGTCTTCACCTAAAACTGCCATTCCGGCTATCAATCCTTCTGATAAAATCTCATTTACCGGAATTCCATCAGCTAATGCCTTTTTAACTATTTCCTGTACTTTTGGTGCTTTCCCTTCGTACATATATTGATTGAGTTGTGCGTAGTCTATCATTTTATTCTATTTAAATTCTTATTATTTATTTTCTTCTTCATATTCTTTTAAAGCTTCAAAGAAAGCTTCGATATTTTCTACCGGTGTATCATCCTGAACATTATGGGCCGGAGCAACAATGTAGCCTCCGTTCTTTCCTAAAATATCTATTCTTCTCTTAATTTCTTTTTTTATCTCCTCAGGAGAACCGTGAGGCATAAGATTTTGAATGTCAATCCCGCCAAAGAAACTAAGTTTATCTCCATAAGTATCTTTTAAAAACTCCGGTTCCATACCTTCTGCTAAAGGTTGTATCGGATTTAGAATATCTAATCCTATTTCTGCAAAATCATCAATAATTGGAATTACAGACCCACAGGTATGCCAGGCAATTTTAACATCAGGGTTTACTTTTCTAAACTCTTCAAACATCCATTTTATACGGGGTTTAAATATATCTCTCCACATATCAGGTGAAATCATCATTCCTCTTTGTGTGCCAAAATCATCACCAGCCCAAATAATATCAGCACCCATTTCGATCAGTTTTTTACCTATTTCAGTATTGATCTGCATAACTTTATCGAATAAAGCAAAAATATATTCTTCTTCCATTGCCATATCCATCAGCATCTTTTCCATCCCTAATAAATACCAGGATGTTTCAAAAAAGGAGGTTTCTAAATCTGCCACAATAGCATATTCATCACCATATTTCTTTATAGCTTCAGCAGCTGCATCGAATCTACCTTCTGCCATTGGATCAGGCCAGTTGTAATTTTCAATATCTTCAACAGTTTTAGCATGAGCCAAAGGGTATTCAAAAAATTCAAAATAGATTCCAACATCTATAAATTTCATCCCCCATTCATTTTCCGATACTTTCTTCTCTTCATCAATAATTCTTGTAGGTGAATTTGTTGGAGCAGTAGCAGCAATTCCTACACAATCATTTCCCATTTTCGTCAATAGATCCATATGTGAAATCCTTGTAGACAACATCGAATCCAATGGTTGCTCATAAGGAAGTTCCAAATGATTTGACATTTTTCTTGCAGCCTCCGGTGTTAAGGTCATAAATGCAGGCGGTCTATCAACTTTCTCTCCATTTAATGCTTTTAGAACTCGTTCTTTTGGTTTCATATTTTATTTTAAAAATTTAAAGACTTAATAAAACTTCTTAATCGATATCGATTGGTTTAAAAATTAAAAAATATTACTGTCTGTGAGGTGAGAATTACCAATGAAAAACAAACAATAATACAATCGATTGGCTAAGCTATGAATTTTTTTTATTATATGTAGTTTTTTAAGTAAAAAAATCCTGTATGAGTAATTTTGAATAAATTTTTCCAAAAGAGAAACGAAAAAACATCAAAAAAAGAAAAGATTTAATCCTGATTTGGTAAAATTTATAGGAAAATTTAAACTTGTTCTTTAAATCGTGTGTGTGTTTGCAGAGCCGGAGTAATTAGGGAGCAACTAAGTTAGCCCTTGCATTTCCATAATCAAATAAAATTCTTTTAGTTTAAATTATCACAATTTAAGTTGTTTAATAATGAATACACAATTATATTTGCCACAGCTTTAAATTAAGCTGAAAAAGAAAAAGTTTTTTTGGTTGTTCCAGAGCAACCATTTTCGGGGTGTAGCGTAGCCCGGTTAGCGCGCCACGCTGGGGGCGTGGAGGTCGGAGGTTCAAATCCTCTCACCCCGACTTTTTAACTTCTCATAAAATAGAGAAACATCTTAAACCCTTGTACTGCAAGGGTTTTGTGTTTGTGAAAAAATCTTTATTTGGAAATAGAAACCAAAAATTATTCGTATGTTTGAACATATAGACATACTGTATGAAAATATCAATAGACCATTCAAGTCCGATCCCCTTGCATTCACAGGTGGAACAGCTGCTACGAGAGTTAATTAA
>JBDLIB010000113.1:0-9819 GCA_039715085.1 Bacteroidota bacterium
GTATTTAAAGTATTGATCCTTTCTTCCTGAGTAGTTGTTATTTCATTTATTTTTTGGGCTTTAGCAGCTTTTTTACTTCCTGTAGTTTGTTTCCAGTTGCGTTTTTCTTCTTTTTGGATTACTTCTTCAACAATCGTATTCCATTCATTACAAGCAGTACATTTACCAATCCATTTCGGATATTGTGTACCGCAGTTCTGGCAGAAAAAAGTGGTTTTGGTCTTTGCCATTATTTTTAAAATTATTTATCAATTTCCGCCGACTTTAGTCGGTGGTTATCGTGATATATTTTCAATTATCAATAGCTTCCGACTTCAGTCGGAGGTTTTCAAATATACACAAACCGGGAAATGATCACTCGCACCGCCAATATAGTGTTTTCCAAGGTAAGTCCTTCTTGGTACACCTCTTCTTTTTCCTTTGTGCTCTTGCAAAGAATAATCATTAACAATTTCGGCTTTTTTATATTGTAGGCCGATTGATTCCTTAAAATTATCACTTAAAATAATTTGATCAAACAAATACCATTTTCCAAGATGATTAGTTGTCCCTTTTCCTTTCTCCTGAAATCCTAACATCGGATTAAAGAAATTGGGACTTATTAAAAAGTTTTTGATGCTGTTATTTTTGGGTTCATCGTTAAAATCTCCCATGATAATTATTTTTGGATTTTTATTTTCTGAATAGATTTTTTCTACAATTTCTTGTACTAATTTTGCTGCTTTTACTCTTTTTATTTCGGATGATATCTTTCCTTTATTTCTTGATGGCCAGTGATTTACGATAATAAAAACTTGCTTATTAAAAAGCTTTCCTGAGATTAACAAAATATCACGTGTAAAATCCCTGTTTTGGTTCTCATCCTCTAATAACAAAGGAAAAGTATCTGAATAGATCAATTCAAAATATTTCTTTTGGTATAAAAATGCCACATCAATTCCTCTTTCATCAGGAGATTCATAATGCACAAAATCATAATCATAACTGGATAGTGCTTCTGAATTAATAAGATCTTCTAAAGCATTTTCATTTTCAACTTCGCAGACTCCTAAAAAAACAGGTGGAGATCCGGTTTGTTCTTTTCCGATCTTCAAAATAGCATTACTTAGTTTTTCCAGTTTAGTTCTATATTTCTTTTCATCCCAGCGCATATCTCCATCAGGAGTAAAACCTTTATCCAAAGTATAATCGTTATTTTGAGTATCAAATAAATTCTCTAAATTGTAGAATGCTATTGGAAAAATATTTGTAGAAATTTTATTGGGCATAAAGAAATAATTGTAGCGAAAGTACAAAAAAAATATTCCGCGTAAGCTTTTAAAGCTTTAATTTATAAATTTGCAAAATGATTGAAAAATGCATCTACTTCTTCTTTCGTTTTATGTTTTACCGGTATACTATATGACTAGTTCGTTCTTTAGCTAATTGAATAATACGCTCTCCAAGATCTGTATTAATAATTTCGAAACCCAATCCTTCTAAATAAGGATTCAGATGGCACTCCTCAGTAAGCATTGACTTAATTATTACAATTCTTTTGGCATTGTGATATTTTAAAATATGGTGAACAATCTTGTTAAACTCATCTGCATCAGCAGCCCAATGTACTTGTACCCCATTCTTTAAAGCCTTTTCTTCAAATGTTGATTTAAGACCTAGTCACTTGAAATCCTGTTAAGGATAAATTCATATTTACAAAACGAGCATTTTTATTAGGTGGATTTTCATTCAAAATAATTCGAATTTTAGCGGCGGCCTCAGGATCTTTTGCAATTATATAAATATAACCTCCACCCCCGGCTCCAGGAATGCTTAGGGCTGCAGTATAGTCTTTGAAAGAATTGATCAACTTTCGAACTTCAGGAGGGTTAGTGTCTTTATCCAATAATTGTTTCTGCTCCCATGTAAGATTAACACAATCACTAAAAGCATCAAAATTACCACGTTGTAAAACATCAAAAGTATCTAAAGCATGAAGCTTAATATCTTTAAGAATCGCTGTATTAACACTATTATTAAGAAACATACCTCTTACGATTTCAGCTAGAATATTTTTTGCAGTTCGTGTAATGCCGGTATAATACAACAACATAGTGGCTTTATTTTCTGGTCGAGTAAATAAAAAATCAGGAGCCCATTTAATTTCAGGTGTCTGATTACTTCCACTATTTGTGCTAAGTAACTTAATTCCAGGTAATACACCTCCATACTGATCTTGCCATCCACCTCCGGTAGTCAATAGTTGTTCAAGTACCAAAGTCCTATGACTTATTTCATTTTGGCTCCAATCAAAACCACAAAAATCAGATAAAGCCCCTAATACTGTAGATGCTAATATAGAACTGGTTCCCAGCCCAGAACCTTTAGGAATTGCTGCCAGTGTAGAAATTTCTATCCCAGCGCCAAATGCTTTTAATTGTTCGTGTAGACTATTAAAGGATTCTGTTGAAAAGGAAGGATGAAATCCTGACAGAAATAGAGCTGCTTTAGGTATAGAAAAAGCAGACCCTACTTGGTTATATTGAGAAATTTCATCATAAGATGTAATATCTTCTCTGGTACCTACATCTATAGAACGAAGTATAATTTTATACTCTTTTGACGGCTTGATATATACTTGTAATGGCGGCTGACCATTCAATTCTATAGCCATATTAACAACTGCTCCTCCATGGATTAAACTATAAGGAGGTGTATCAGACCAACCTCCTGCAACATCAATTCTCACAGGACTTCTACCCCACACGATCTGGTCTTGAAAAACATTTAGTTTTGGCTGTAAATTTTGACAACCAAGTGTTTGAATAATAGTGTTTTGTAATATTTTAAAAGCTTGTTGTTCCTCTTTCTTATAATTTCTGTTTAGGTATTGTTTCACTTTGGCCTGAAACATATATTCACGCATTTGAAGAAAAGGATCTTCGCTTTTTAGCATCGTCGGTAATTCTATCCCATTTTTTGCTACTCTTTTGGCTATATCATCAAGATCTACCTGATAGAAAACACTCTTTTTATAATTCTTATGAAGTTGTGAAATATTATAATTTCTATACTTTTCACGTTGTTGGTAAAGTCTTTTTAAATTAGATTTATCAATTATCTCATTAGCAGAAATTTTCTTGTACGATTTCCATAGTTGAGCATACTTTTTATTTTTAGAAGGATGAATTATCCAGTTTAAAAAATCTTCATTAATTTCTTTCTTTTTCATTACAGGGAAAATTTTCGCAGACTGTATATCAGTATTCATTGGAAATTCCATTTGAGAAAAAACCAAATTATGTTCTAACAGCCATTGACTAAATGAATTTCCTAACCATTTGGTTTCTTTTGAATTTATTGAACCTTTAAAATCATCATAAAAACCATAGAAACGTATACAATATTCCTCATTGTTTATAGGGATTATGTCTAAACAAACTCCCTTTGGTAAATTCAAATTCCAATCATTCACTGGAATTCCTGTAATAATATGTTCTGATTGAATTTTCCAACCTTTACCAATAAAGGAATTTTCAATCCATAAATTTCTTTGATCAGGATATAATCTGATCTTTATATCTGCATTTTGAATAAACATTGAAGGATGTGGCTTACTGTCCTTATGAAGTATAGAGCGCTGATCCATAACTCTATTTTGAATAGTTACTGTGGAAGATATCAATTCTTTGTTAGTACCAAAATGATAGAATTCTCCCTTGCGTAAAGGACAAATAGCAACAGTTAATTTATTTAATTCTGTATCCTTACTATTTGTATGAGTTCCCAGATTTAATCCAAAATCAGAGTAAAGATCATAAAATTCAGGATTTTCCGGAGCTACTAATCTTCCCTCTTTATCTATATTGTAGCCTGAACGTTTTATCAGTAAGTCTACTGCTCTATCACTTAATACCCAGATACCGATATCCATCAGATACAAATTCTCCTGAGATAATTTTTGCAATTGGCTACAAGATGGTTTCTGAAGCATATACAGTAATTCCTCAGGATTATTTCTTTCACAAACAAAGACTCCATGTTTACTTGCTAATTCGGGATCAACCCATATCCCATAACAAACCACATCTGCATCCGGCAAGTTTTTAATCTTTCCCTCTGTTCGAATATAAATATCACCACTTGCAATTAAAGTGTTTAAATGGCCAGGTGCTTTATTGAGGATTTTTTCATATAATGGTATTTGCAAGTCTAGTAAGTTTTGATCAATTTTTTGCCCACGTTCCCATCTGAATACTGGAATAGGAGTAAGAATTTTTCCGGATGGAGCATAAGCTGGTAACCTTCTACTCTGACCTCCTCCATTAATAATAATTCGTTTCTCATTTTTTAACCAATTGGAGAAATCTTTTGAAGTTTGATCATTATCCCAACTCTCTTTTAAAATCCAGGAAGTTCCTCCACCGGATCCTATGCGACAATCAGGAGGGTCAGATGCACAAAACCACTCTTTAGAGGTTTTCTCTTCAACTTCATAAAAATACTTTACAAGATTAGGTGGTAGAGAGAGTAATTTTTGCATAGAATTATTTTAGAATGATAAAGTAACAACCAAAAACCTAAAATAACAAAAAAATAATTGAAATATGTAGATACTAAAATTATTAGTTAGCTAAAACATATTTCTTTTCATCCCAGCGCATATTTACATCAGGAGTTAAACCTTTATCCAAAGTATAATCGTTATCTTGGGTATCAAATAAATTCTCTAAATTGTAAAATGCTATCGGAAAAATATTTGTAGAAATTTTATTCGGCATACAGAAATAATTGTAGTGAAAGAACAAAAAAAATATTCCGCGTAAGCTTTTAAAGCTTTAATTTATAAATTTGCAATATGATTGAAAAAAAGACAGAGAACATAGAAAATGTTATTTTAATTGGTGTAATAACCCAGCATCAGGATGAAGAAAAGTCCAAAGAGTATTTAGATGAGCTGGAGTTTCTTACTTATACCGCTGGCGGGACAGTTAAAAAAAGGTTTACTCAGAAATTAGAATCTCCAAATCCAAAAACATTTATTGGAATTGGAAAATTAGATGAGGTTAAGAATTATATCGATGAAAATGATATTAAAACTGTCATTTTTGATGATGAATTAAATCCGGGACAATTGCGAAATATCGAAAAGATCCTGGAACAAAAAGTATTAGACCGAACCAATTTGATATTAGATATATTTGCACAAAGAGCGCAGACTTCTTATGCAAAATACCAGGTTGAACTGGCACAATATCAATATTTATTACCACGTTTAACCGGATTATGGACACACCTCGAAAGACAAAAAGGGGGTATTGGTTTACGTGGTCCTGGGGAGACAGAAATTGAGACAGACCGAAGAATTATTCGTGATAAGATCTCACTTTTAAAAAAGAAACTGGTAAAAATTGATAAGCAAATGGCAGTTCAAAGAAAGAACCGCGGAAAAATGGTTCGTGCTGCTTTGGTTGGTTATACCAATGTTGGTAAATCTACTTTGATGAATGTTATTAGTAAAAGCGATGTTTTTGCCGAAAATAAACTTTTTGCTACCTTGGATACCACTGTAAGAAAAGTTGTAATCAAGAATATTCCTTTTTTACTTACCGATACGGTTGGATTCATTAGAAAGTTACCCACACAGTTGGTTGAATCATTTAAATCTACTTTAGATGAGGTTAGAGAAGCCGATCTTTTATTGCATGTGGTAGATATTTCACATCCAAATTTTGAAGAGCATATCAATTCGGTAAATAAAATTTTAGATGAAATTAGTAGTGCTGACAAACCAATTTTGATGGTTTTTAATAAAATTGATGCTTACCAACCTGAAACTATAGATGAAGATGACCTGGTTACGGAAAGAACCAAAGCACATTATACTTTAAAGGAATGGGAAAAGACTTGGATGGGCAAAATGGATGGGAATTGCATTTTTATTTCGGCCTTGAATAGAGATAACTTAGAGGAATTTAAAAAGAAAGTGTACGAAGAGGTGAAGAGAATTCATATAACCCGTTTTCCTTATAATGATTTTTTATATCAGGAATATGAGTAAAGGTTATTTCGGGTTTGTGGTTATGGGTTTTTTTAGTCTTTTTCTCCGGGGTCTTCCTTATTTTCCTGATTATCATTAATTTCTTTATCGATAATTCCAAGTCGATTTGCCCTGATCTCCCATAATTTTCTTGCCAATGCCTGAAGATCTTCATCGCTGTCACTTTCGTCCATAATTTCTAAGCCGAGCAGAGTTTCAATAATGTCTTCCTGAGTAACCAGGCCACTTACCGAACCAAACTCGTCTACAACCAAAGCAACATGCTCCTGATGTTCGATCAGTTTATCGAAGAGGGAAGGGATGGGTTCATCTCTGTTAGTAACCATAATTTCTCTTTGAATGGTTTCTAATGGCTTTTTCCCGTTTCCTTTGATTATCGATTCCAGCATTTCATCTTTTAAGATATATCCCCTTATATCATCTACAGATTCATCATAAACCGGAATTCTGGAGAATTTCAATTTTAGATTTTCTTCATAAAAATCCTGGATTATTTTTTTGTTGGAAGAGATCTTCATCACTGTTCTTGGCGTCATAATATCTTTCACCAAAACTTTTTCAAAATTGATAAGATTCTTCATCAATTTACTTTCTTTTTCCTGAAAAACTCCTTCTTCTTCGGCCATATCTGCCATGGCATGTAAATCTTCACGGCTTACAGATGCTGAGTGACTTTCCCCAACCAATTTTGTGAAAAATTGTAATAACCATAAAATACCGGTATACTTTAAAGGAAACATTAAAGAAGTGATTGCCTTTGATGAAAAATTAGCCAGTTCTTTCCAGTATTTTGCTCCAATAGATTTAGGAATAATTTCAGAAACAATTAATATCAATAAAGTCATTATTGTAGAAACAATACCAACAGAATTATCTCCTGAACCAAATGTTTTTTCGGCTTGTACACCAACCAGAATAGCACCAACAGTATGCGCGATGGTATTAACACTTAGGATGGCAATAATTGGTTTATCAATATCATCTTTTAATTTTTCAAGAGTATTTGCATAGCTCTTTCCCTCATTTTTTTTAACTGCAATAAAAGTTGGGGTTACGCTTAATAAAACAGATTCTAATATTGAACACAAAAAAGAGAAAGCTATGGATATTGTTCCATAAAGAATTAGTAGCGTCATTTAATTTTTTAAATTTAATGCTAAGGTATAAAATTTTGGATTATTTAAAACGAATTATATTCTATTTTCATTATTGATATATAAAACTAATATCTGCCAAATCAGGTAAAAAAGTTATATAAGCATCAATTTAAAAGTTATAATTTAACCCAACACCAAAAACTTCTCTAACTTGAAATCCTGAATAAGCATTATCATCATAAATTGTTTGAAAAGTAAGATTGGTTGAAAAAACATCGTTGATTTTCATAACTAGGTTAGCAGTATAATCAATATCTATATTTCCCGGTTTATTTAAATAATTTGAATAAAGAGAGAGAATATTTTCCATTGAGATATTCTTCATTAGATCAAACTTGTAGTAAGCTCTTATGTTGAAGCCAAGTTCGAATAAACTGCTGTCACCCGGATCAACACCGAACACTTCAATGTCATCACTCGATTCGAAAATACCTAATCCGGAATTATATTTAAAGACCTCTCCAAAAATAAAAGTGAATTTTGCAGCAAGAGGAGCAAAATTAACATGTAGATTGTCATTCTTTTTCCATAAAAGACCCGGGCCAAAACTCCAATAGGCAGGTTTGAATATTCCGGATACAGGGAAATCCTCATTGTCACCGGTAAAATCAGCAGAATAATCATAACCATCTGTGAATTGGGTCTTTAGGTTCATAAAAAAGGAATAGCTCCAGTTTCTCTTCCATTTTTTACCTAAGATAGAATTAAACTCCAGCCTGTCATCTGTCTTTCTTGTGCCGTCATCTTTAGTGTTTGTCAAACCATAACTGGCTAATAATTTATTATCAATAGTCAGATCACCTTTTTTATAGTTGAAATCGTAATTTGCATTAATATTTCCTGCAAAACTATTATCTCCTCCGGCCTGCCAGTTAGAAAAAGCAGATTGATTAACGAGGAACGTTATTTTTCCGGTTTTTTTCCATCCATCAGGAATAGTGTCTTTTTCAGTTTTATCTTGTGCGAAAATTGATGTAGTACCTAAAATTAAGATTGTAGCAAGTAGTATTCTTTTCATTTTTATATTGATTTGGTTGACGAGAACAAAAATATATATTTTATCCTGAGTTTTTTATAAGAATTTTAGTTTTTCATTAAAAAAGTGACTTAGACAAAAAGTTTATATTTTATAAATCACAAATTAACAAGAGAGTTTAAATGGGGTATATTAATACATTGCTGTTAAATAGATACTATTATCTTTCTTCTCCCAATTTATAGAACCTTGTAGTTGGGTAAGCAAAACTAATATCTTTATGGGCATTAAACTGTGTTAGTATTTTTTCCCAAACTTCATTTTCCGAACCACGTCTTCTTCTGGGGTTGCACAGATACCTTATGGTTAATTGTACACCAAGTTCTTTTACTTTGGTGTACACAATTGGTGTAAGGTGTCTGTAGTAGATCATGTAATTCTTACTTGCCTCCTTTATCTCTTTTTCTGCTTTTATATCTACATTTTCAGCATGGATATTTATAATCTCTTGAAGTATGGTTTTAGCTTTTTCCCAGTTGCTTTCGAAAGTAATATTTACAGATATTTCATTCCAGATATATTCAAACCCCGAGCTGTAGTTTGCCTGTGGTTCCAGGAAAACCTTGCCATTTGGTAAATGAATGATTCTTCCTGTACTTTGATCGGCTTCCACCCAGTTGCCAATTTCGAGTAAAGTAAACTGGAACAACCGAATATCGATAATGTCTCCGGTGTGTGGCCCTACCTGAACGCGGTCACCCACAACAAATGGTTTGCGAAAAATTATGAAAAACCAGCCTGCAAGGTTAGTTAACGGATCTTTTAATGCAATTGCCAAACCTGCTGTTATAAGCCCCAGAAATGCACCGAATTGTTCAAAAGCCGGAAGCCAGACCGAACCAACCAGTATTGTTATAATAAAAGGAATAACAAACGATAGTGTTCGTTTCCATTGGTAGCGGGTTTTAATATTCTGGGTTTGTCTCCATACTAACCTTAAAACCAGAAAACGGAATACAGAAAAAAACAGGATAATGATTAATGATATAAATATTTTGTTCTGTGTTTCAACGGCTATTCCGGTTGTTTCGTTAATAAATTGGCTAATATGGTTCATTCTTTCACTGTACAATTTTGTTGTTGAGAAAGTTACTAAATATTATTTAAACAAAACAAGACCCTTGCTAAAGTTAAAAATTTATTCAAATTTGAGGAGTAAGGAAATTTCACCCACAATTTACTTTTGTAAATGAGGACTTTTAATCAGGAAGAATTCCTCGAGGCTTTGCCTCGGGGTTTCCGCTTAAACCTCTCCTAGAGGAGAGGTCAAAACTGTTTTACAGTTTTGGGTGAGGTGTAAATAAATAAATTTCGATTTTTGCACCTTTAGGTCAAAATGAAATGAACGAAATACCTCTATGGCTCTGCCTCGAGGATAGTTCATTTCAAGAAATATTTTATTTTTCGACAACGATGAAGTTGGGTGAATTTTTGGCTTAAACCCTAAAATAATTTGATTTGCAACTGTTTTTAACACTTATTTACTACTTACCTCTTCTTTCCATATTTGATGATGGTTGAAATATTCTTTCGCTTTTTCAAAGTTTTCCTTTGCTTTTGGACTTAATCCAATTTTAAGATTCCAC
>JBDLIB010000114.1:0-9733 GCA_039715085.1 Bacteroidota bacterium
AACCATATAATTTATAGGTAAACATGGTTTTATAATTCAAATCTTCCAATCGTTTTAAATATACCAAAGTACTGTCATACTCTTTCCTATAAAAAAGATCTTTTGCTTTTGATTGATTGAAATTTATACTTTCCGGATATTTTTTCAAACCTTTATTAATAAACAATGTTGCAGAATCTTTAAAATGAATTTTCTTATAAAACTTTGTAAGTTCATAAATGGATTTTAGATGAGAGGAATCAACTTTAAAAGCAGATAAAAAATAATTCCCGCTTTTCATAAAACCTGAGGCTCCCTTATTTTGATGAATTTTCCCTAGTGAATAGTGATAATTCGGATTTAAAGAGTCAGCTTTTATAAGCTCATTAAGTAATTTGATTGCATCCTTAGACTTACGTTCCTTGGTATAGATTTTAGCTAAATTGTATTTCAAGATCAGGTTTGTTGAATCCTTTTCCAAAACTTCTTCATACAATTCTATTGCTTTGTTTGCATTCCCTTGTAATTGATAACTTTTACCTAAAGATTGTGTTACTTTAACAGATTCTCCTTTACTTAAAGCTTCATTATAGGATGAAATTGACTTTGAATAATTACCTGTTATTTGAAAAATATATCCTTGTTTTACTAAAGTCTCGAAAGTTTGAGGATAATAACTATCCAGTTTCTCTATGGCAGCTATATAATTTCCGGATTGCAACAAACTATCTGCAACAGATAAAACCGAAGTTTGAGCTTCGGTTTTATTTATATATAAAATTGTGAACAATAAGATTAATGCGGTTTTTCTCATATCAATTTTATTTTTCTTCAATATATATCTATAAAGTAATTATTCAACAACCAAACTAATTGGCAAAGTATATTTTACACCTACCTTTTTACCATTCTCTTCTCCCGGTTGCATTTGTGGTAAACTATTGATAACTCTTGTAGCTTCTTTTTCAAGCTCTTCATGTGGACCTCGAGCTTTTACATCCACAATTTCACCTGTTTTATCAATTTTGAATTGTACATACACTCTCTTTTTACCGGGTTCCAAACCTAAACCTTTTGAAACTGATTTATCAAAATTGGCAGAGATATGGTTCATCATACTTTCCTCAAAACATTTTTTAGGATCCTCTGCATTTTCACAACCCGGGTAAACAGGTCCTTTATCAATAACTCCAAATGGTACTTCATCAGCATTAGAATAATCCTTTTTACTCCAACTTTCTTTCATCCCTTTAAAATCAACTATGTGTTGGATAGCTTTACTGCCGTTTTCCATTTCGAATATTTTAAATGTATTATAATTTCCATTTTCATCCTTTTTAAAACGATCTGTAATATCCATATAATCAGTCCTTTCCTCTTCAGTTAAGTCAGAGATATGTATTTCTTTACCTTCAGGCTGTCTACCATAATAGAAGTCAAAATATCCTTCTTTTTTCCCTTCTATAATCTTCTCTTTCACAACAGTACCATCATCTTTTGTATATCCTCCAAAGACCAATTTAGTATGTCTTTTTTCATTTACTTTTGACAACTTCTTATCTGCTTCAGTATTTTCACAAGAAGAATATATCAACATACCTGCCAATACCGGAAGCATCAATAAATACTTTAATTTTAAAATCCTTTTTGATTCGTTTTTACTAAACATAATAATTCGTTTTTTAATTAATGACTGTTTATGAAATGAATTGACAAAAGCTATTTTGTCAACCTGAAAAGCCCCGGCCAAAAGGCTATTAAAAAAAGTACTTCTTTCTTTCTTAGAAACCGATCCTGAATCGGCTATAAATTCGTGAATTTCTGATATTCTGCTTTGATACAAATAGCTAAAAGGATTGAACCAAAATACTATCTTTTGAATCTCAAACAATAACAGATCTACACTGTGTTTTTGTTTTACATGCACTAGTTCATGCTTTATGATCTCATCTTTTTTCTTTACAGTTTTCCCTAAAAATATATAGTTGAAAAATGAAAACGCAGTGTTATTCTCCTGCAAGAAAACCAAACTATAATCTTTGGTTTTTTCGGAACTGTTTTTAGATATCAATCTAACTATTTGTAACAATTTGTAGATAAAAACTAATGATGCAATAACAATTCCGATAAGGAAAACCCAACGTAATCCTTCAAATAATATAACCGACCAATCTATTTGCTTTTCAATATATGCAGAGGGTGAAAGCATTACTTCGGGTAACATGACTACATATTCCTGAGGTATATTCTCTTGAACAGTTTGAAATTTCAATAAGGGTAAAACATAAGCCAAAGCGGAAGTGATTATCAAATATGCCCTGTTCCATTGGAAAAAGGTCTCCTTTTTTAATATTATGTCATAGACTGCTAAAAATACAGTTTGAAATAACAAAACCTGAACAATATAATTAATCATGATTTATTTTTTTTGATTTTCAATTTCGTTTAAGATACTTTCCAGATCTTTTAGATCCATATCGTTTTTCTTTAAAAAAAATGATACCATACTTTTAAATGATCCTCCAAAATAGCCATCCACCAACTTGTGTAATCTTTGGTTAGTGTAATCGGTTTTTTTAATTAATGGATAATAAATATAGCCCCTGCCTTTCGCTCTGTGTGAAACAATATTCTTGGTTTCTAATATCCTTATAATTGTAGACACCGTATTATAAGCAGGTTTTGGTTCAGGTAATTCTGCAATAATTTCTTTTACAGAAGCCTCTTCCAACTCCCATAATACCTGCATAAATTGTTCTTCAGCTTTTGTTAATTGTTTACTCATCTCTAACTAATGTTTTAGTTTAACAACACAAATATAACTAAATATATAGTTAAAACTAATATTTTAGTTTACTTTTTTGAAAATTGCAGGATATTTACTACTTAAAGTACAGAGTCTAGTTTTTTATTTGGTCATTTTTTGTTTGATATGCTTTATATTTTATTGATCATTATGTGTAAAAAATTGTTATTCAAGTAAATAAACACATAAAGTACACAAAAACAGTATATTATAAGTTTCACAGAAATATAAGCTCTTTTTTTTTTTTACGCTTAGTTTTACTACTTTTGCAGACGTTTTAAAAATATTAAATTAATAAAATAAAGTATGGAAAGTTTAATTTACTTGTTACCACTTGCCGGAGTTATAGGACTCTTGTTTATGTTTTATAAATCTGCATGGGTATCAAAGCAAGAAGTAGGGACTGAAAAAATGGGAACTATTGCAAAGCACATTGCTGATGGTGCATTAGCATTTTTAAAAGCAGAATACAAAGTACTATCGATCTTTGTAATTGCAGTAGCAGTTTTGTTGGTTTTTAAAGGTAATTCAGAAGAAAATTCAAGCGGATTAGTAGCATTATCATTTGTAGTAGGAGCTTTAATGTCGGCTTTAGCCGGATTTATCGGTATGCGAATCGCTACCAAAGCAAATGTTAGAACTACGAATGCTGCTCGTACATCTTTAAATAAAGCATTAGAGGTTGCCTTTTCAGGTGGTGCCGTAATGGGTATTGGAGTTGTTTCTCTGGGTGTTATCGGATTAAGTGCTCTTTTCTTACTTTACAGTAATTTATATAGTGTTGATGATCAAAACGGTTTAATTACCGTATTAAATATTATCTCAGGGTTCTCATTAGGAGCTTCTTCAATCGCATTGTTTGCCCGTGTTGGTGGAGGTATTTATACCAAAGCTGCCGATGTTGGAGCTGACCTTGTAGGAAAAGTGGAAGCAGGTATTCCTGAAGATCATCCTTTAAACCCTGCAACTATTGCAGATAACGTTGGTGATAATGTAGGTGATGTTGCCGGTATGGGAGCCGATCTTTTTGAATCGTTCGTAGGTTCAATTATCGCAACTATGGTTTTAGGTGCAGTATTCTTTAATGTAGATGCTTTCGCAGAATTTAAATTAGGAGCAGTTATACTTCCTCTTGCTCTTGCAGCAACCGGAATCATTACTTCAATAATTGGAACTTTCTTTGTAAAAGTAAAAGAAGGAGGAAATCCTCAAACAGCTTTAAATATTGGTGAATATTTATCCTCAGCAATCATGATCGTTGCTTCTTATTTCTTGATTACAGGTTTCTTACCGGAGGCTTGGTCATTTGGAGGAACAGATTTCACAGCAATGGGTGTTTTTTGGGCTACTATTGTTGGCCTTGTTGCCGGTTTAGGTGTAGGTATGATCACCGAATATTATACAGGTACAGGTACTAAGCCTGTTACCGGAATTGTAAATCAATCTGCAACAGGTTCTGCAACAAACATCATTGCAGGTTTAGGTGTGGGTATGATGTCAACTGCAATTCCAATTATTTTAATTGCAGCAGCAATTATCTTATCTTATCATTTTGCAGGATTATATGGTATCGCTATCGCTGCGGTAGGTATGCTTGCTAATACAGGTATCCAGTTAGCTGTAGATGCTTACGGACCTGTTTCTGATAATGCCGGTGGTATTGCTGAAATGGCTGAGTTACCAAAAGAGGTTAGAGAAAGAACCGATAAATTAGATGCTGTTGGTAATACTACTGCAGCAATCGGTAAAGGATTTGCAATTGCTTCTGCTGCTTTAACTGCTTTGGCATTATTCTCAGCATTTATGCAGCAAGCAAATATTACTTCTATTGATATTTCTAAATCGACTGTAATGGCAGGTTTATTTGTTGGTGGTATGTTACCATTTGTGTTCTCAGCACTTTCTATGGGAGCTGTTGGTAGAGCTGCGATGGCAATGATCGAAGAAGTTAGACGTCAGTTTAGAGATATTCCTGCATTGAAAAGTGCATTGGAAGTTATGAGAAAATACGATTCTGATATGTCAAAAGCTACTCCGGAAGACAGAGCAATTTTTGATAAAGCAGACGGTGTTGCCGAGTATGATAAGTGTGTTGATATTTCAACACAGGCATCTATTAAAGAAATGTTGTTACCGGGACTTTTAGCGGTAGCTACTCCTGTTCTTGTAGGTTTTATTGGTGGAGCAGAGATGTTAGGTGGTTTATTGGCAGGTGTTACCGTAACAGGTGTTTTAATGGCGATCTTCCAGTCTAATGCCGGTGGTGCATGGGATAACGCTAAAAAAATGATCGAAGAAGGTGTTACTGTTGATGGAGTTGAATACGGAAAAGGTTCTGAACTTCACAAAGCTGCTGTTGTAGGTGATACTGTAGGTGATCCTTTTAAAGATACTTCCGGACCTTCATTGAATATCTTATTGAAATTAATGTCGGTTGTTGCTTTGGTAATTGCGCCAAGTATCGCATTGAATTTAGATAAAGCAGAGGCTAAAAATGAAGCAGTAGTAATTGAATTGCAAGATAAAGCTGTAGCTGAGAAAAAAGTAGAAAAGAAAGTAATGGTTGAGGTAAAAGACAATGGTGAAAAAGTTGCTGTTGTAAAAACTACAACTACAGTTGATGGTGAAGAAAAAGTTGAAGTTGATACTTTAAAAGGTAAAGAAGTTGAAGAATTGATCCAAAAAGGAAAAGAATAATTTTCAACTCATTTAAATAAAATCTAAATGCGAGCTACGGCTCGCATTTTTTTTGTTTTAATAATAAATCTGTTTTGCAAGACCTTCGAGAGTTGAAAACCTCGAAGAGTCTAAAGAATACACTTACTTTTGAATATTTCTGTACCGTTTATTCGAAGATTTTTAATATTGGTTTTACAAAATTTGCTTGTTTTTCACTGACTCTTCCAGGACTTCTAGACTCCGGAAGATCATTAAAACACAATCTGGCCAATTACGTCGGAACAATATAAAATTGATTGCTTGTTTATGAGTCAGTATAGCTAAATTAAAATTAAGAACATTCATAACTAATCCCTTGTAAAACAGGCCTTTTTTTTGTAACTTTAATGGAATTTAGAATGACAAAAGCAGCTGGGTTATGGAAGAAAGAAAATTTAAAAAGTTCTTATCCTTAAACACAGAGGATAGTATTTGGGAACATTTTTACACAATATCCCCACTGGTGATCATCGGATCCAAAGAAGGTGAAACATATGATCTGGCGCCAAAACATATGGCAACTCCCATCGGATATTCAAATTACTTTGGTTTTGTATGTACACCACGCCATAGAACATATCAAAATATTAAGAAAGAAAAAAAATTCAGCGTTAGCTTTGTAAGGCCCGATCAGATCTTACTCACTTCTTTAGCTGCATTGCCCAGATGTGATGAAAAACATTCTTCAAAGACCATAGTAGATGATCTGCCTACAATTCCCACCTCAAATAACGATAATCTTTTTATTGCTGATTCCTGTGTGTTGTTTGATTGCAGCCTGTTTAAAATTATTGATGGTTTTGGTGAATGTAGTATCATAACCGGAAAGATTGAGGAGGTATTCGTTCATAAGGATTATAAAATTTATCAGGAAGAAGATCAACAGGAACATATATATAATAATCCCCTTTTAGCTTATGTCGCCAGGGGAAGATTTGCAAATATTAAAGAAACTTATTGTTTCCCTTTTCCAAAGGATTTTAGTACATAGTATTTGTTACAGAATTGAACTAAGCCATGAATAAGCAAAAGGCTTTACATATAATGAAGTATCTGGAAGATAATCACGAAAATATGATTGCTTTCCTTAAAGAGCTTGTGAAAGTTGAATCACCTTCCTCAGACAAGGCTTCTCAAAATATAATTTTGAATTTATTGGAATCGGCTTTTAAAGAGTTAGATTTTTTCACTTTGAAGATATCCGGGAAAAATACCGGAGGATATCTCTATGCAAGGCCCAATATAAAAAGCAAAGATAAACCAATTCAGTTGTTAATTGGGCATTGTGATACGGTATGGGACAAAAATACAATTGACGAAATGCCTATTATCCACAGAGATAATAAAATAACGGGTCCGGGTATATTTGATATGAAGGCAGGTTTAACTCAAATGATATTTGCTTTGAAAGCTATCAGGGATTTGAATATGGATCTGCCATTTATTCCGATTATTATCATAAATTCTGATGAAGAGATCGGGAGCAGAGAATCTACAAATGTTATAAAGCATATTTCAAAAATTGCCGAGAGAGCTTTTATTCTGGAACCTCCTTTAGGTGTAGAAGGAAAATTAAAAACGGCTCGTAAAGGAATTGGCAGGTTTACATTGACCGTTAGGGGTAAGCCGGCACATGCCGGACTCAATCCCCATCAGGGAGCCAGTGCAATAATGGAGCTTTCCTATCACATCCAACACCTATTCTCATTAAATGATTTTAAAAAAGGCATAACTGTTAATGTAGGAATGATCGAAGGAGGCACATCACCAAATGTAATCGCCGCCGAAAGTAGAGCCGTTGTAGATGTTAGGATAAATAATAATGAGGATGCCGAATATATAACTGATGAAATTTTGAGTTTAAAACCAATCGATAAAGAAGTGGATCTTTTTGTCGATGGTTTTATTGGAAGGCCTCCTATGGAAAGAACTGTAAGAAATCAGACTCTATGGAGAATGGCAAAGGATCTTGGAGGATTGATAGGGTTAGATTTAAAAGAAGCCAGTGCAGGTGGAGGATCTGATGGTAATACAACCAGTCAGTTTACAGCAACTTTAGATGGCTTAGGTACTACCGGTGACGGAGCACATGCAATGCATGAGTATATCTTTTCGGATAAATTAATAGAAAGAACCGCATTGTTAACTTTATTGCTAACTGCAGATCCGTTGAAAGGTAACAATTAGATAATAAATATTTTAAAATCTTTAAAAATGAGTTCAGGATATATTTTTACTTCCATGTTAAGAAAATCAGATCTGGATAAAAATCCATTTTCTACAGAAAAACTGGATAAAATTAAATGGAAAACAGGTGATTATGTGGTAGGTAAGATTACAGATCCCGGAAGTGATGAACTAAAGATTGAACTGATCAATGGCAGGATGCGAAGTGTTATGAAGGGAGACCTAGTTGTTGGAGCTTTAGGAGAGAGGTATGCTACTTTGGAGGCTACCGGATCCTGGAAAGATGTTGGTGAAGATGGAATTATGCATCTTTTAACCGGTGCAGGGTTATTTGGTAAATGTACCTCTAAATCGGTTTATATGCCCAGTTTGATGGAGATAGAATATAAAGGCCATGTTGTACGAGACGGGGAAATAATCAAGATGGATGATTTTGTTCGTAAAGCCAAACCTTCAAAATTAGATTTACCGGTAATATTATTAGTAGGTACTTCCATGTCGGCAGGAAAAACAACTTCAGCAAGGATAATCGTTGATCTGTTAAAGCGAGCCGGATTAAAAGTAGTTGCGGGTAAGTTAACAGGAGCCAGCAGGTATAGGGATATTTTATCATTAAAAGATGTAGGAGCCGATTATATTTTTGATTTTGTCGATGTAGGATTACCATCATCGGTTTATCCGAGGGAAAAATTCCGTAAAAAGCTGATGCAATTACTCAGTAGAATTAATAATGTAAATGTAGATGTTGCCGTGGTCGAACTGGGAGCTTCCCCTCTGGAACCATATAACGGTGATATTGCTTTTGAAGAGATTAAAAAGAATGTAAAATGTATTGTTTTATGTGCTTCAGACCCTTATGCTGTATTAGGGGTAATGGAAAGTTTTAAATTAAAACCTGATATTGTAAGTGGTATTGCTACTAATACTTATGCAGGAGCAGAACTAATTGAAAAATTATGCAATGTGAAAGCTCTGAATTTAATTGATCCTGCTACTACCGATGAGCTCAAAAGTATTCTTAACGAAAAATTAGAATTTGATTTATTGTAGCATTATATCATTGAATCATTATTTTTCACTTAAATCCAATAATTTACATTAATTTGCAACAGTCTTATACTGAATTATCTAAACTCAATAATGGTAGATTTTAAAAACAAAACAATTTGGATCACCGGGGCTTCTTCCGGAATAGGTAAAGCTTTAGCAATTTCATTATCAGAAGAAGATACTAATTTGATTCTATCTTCAAGAAATGAAGAAGGATTGAACAAGGTTAAAGAGTTGTGTAAGCAACCCGAAATGGTAAAAGTATTACCCTTAGATCTTGAAGAGCACTCATCTTTTGATGATAAAGTAAATGAAGCTTTAAACCTTTTTGATGGAGTGGATATTCTGATCAATAATGGTGGACTTAGTCAGAGGTCTTTGACTGCTGAAACAGGCCTAAAAGTAGATAAGCAACTTTTTGATGTGAATTATTTCGGAACCATTGGATTAACCAAAGCTTTATTGCCTCATTTTATTACTAAAGAAAGTGGTCAGATAGTGGTAGTTAGCAGCGTGATGGGAAAATTTGGCACACCGCTAAGATCCGCTTATGCTGCTTCTAAACATGCATTACACGGTTTTTTTGACAGCTTAAGAGCTGAATTATTCAACAAAAATATTAAAGTTACAATTATTTGTCCGGGATATGTGAATACCCAAATTTCTAAAAATGCTCTATCTGCCGATGGCAGTAAACATAATCAAATGGATAATGCTACTGCTAATGGCCTCTCTCCCGAAGTCTTTGCGCAAAAAGCTTTAAAAGCGATAGCAAAACAAAAGCAGGAAGTGGTAATTGGTGGGTTTAAAGAAACATCTGCTGCGTACTTGAAGCGATTTTTCCCAAATATTCTTTCAAAAGTTATTAGAAAAGTGAATGTGACTTAGAAATTGGAATACCTCAAATATCCAATCCTTCCAAATCATCATAAGTCAGGTTTGTTTTTAATCCAAGTAAAACCAGATCATCACCGTCATATATTTCCAGGACAA
>JBDLIB010000115.1:0-9694 GCA_039715085.1 Bacteroidota bacterium
ATTAAAAAAAGCCCATGATGTCTCATGAGCTTTTCGATATTGTCTAATTCTAAATAACTTATCCTAAATAAGTTCTCAAGATCTTGCTTCTTGAAGTGTGCTTTAATCTTCTTATTGCTTTTTCCTTGATCTGACGAACACGTTCACGGGTTAAGTCAAAAGTCTCACCTATTTCTTCCAAAGTCATTGGGTGTTGATTTCCTAATCCGAAATATAATTTTACAACATCCGCTTCTCTCGGAGTAAGTGTTTCCAATGCACGTAAGATCTCTACCTGTAATGATTCGTGTAATAAACTCTTATCAGGATTTGGCGATTCACCGGAACGTAAAACGTCGTATAAATTAGAATCTTCACCTTCAATTAAAGGTGCATCCATAGATACGTGACGCCCTGAATTCTTCATAGATTCTTTTACGTCGGAAACTGTCATATCCAATTCCTTCGCAATTTCCTCTGCAGAAGGTGGCCTTTCATTATCCTGCTCTAATCGTGCAAAAGTCTTATTGATCTTGTTTATGGAACCAATTTTGTTAAGTGGTAATCGAACAATTCTTGATTGTTCAGCTAATGCTTGTAGAATTGATTGACGAATCCACCATACGGCATAAGAAATAAATTTAAAACCACGGGTTTCATCAAATCGTTTTGCTGCTTTTATCAATCCTAAATTACCTTCATTGATTAAATCAGGAAGTGTTAATCCTTGATTTTGATATTGTTTTGCAACAGATACTACGAATCTTAAATTTGCCTTGGTTAATTTTTCCAAAGCTATTTGGTCTCCTGCCTTAATACGCTGTGCTAACTCTACTTCGTCATCCGCAGTAATCAAATCAACCTTACCAATCTCTTGTAAATATTTGTCTAACGATGCTGTTTCACGATTGGTAACCTGTTTGGTAATTTTTAACTGTCTCATTTAATAAGTTTAAATTTAATTTAGTTTTGTGGGTGTACTTACATATACGTAAGAAACCGGGTAAATGTTACAAAAAGATGAAAAAAACCTCAAAATATTGAATTTTTAGGCATTTTTGAATTAAATAAACGCTTAAAACTTATATTTATTTTATCTGCACTCGGGTCTTGATAATAAAATTTTTCTTTTCTTGTTTTGGTATCAAAACCTTAATTCTTCATCTTGGTGCAATCACCTACTTTAACCCACTTTATGCAGTATAACTTTCTTTCATTACGAAACTCTACTGCATAAAGCGGGTTTAAATATCTCTCGCCTTAACTCAACAACCGCGCCAAACTCGAAAACATTAACTATCTCCATTTTATCTTATTCTGAAATATAGATTACGTTATGATGTAAAAAAATAAAAAAGCTCCCAAATTTTGGGAGCTTTTAAATAATCTCAAAAGATCAATCTATTTATGAAGATTTAGTCATTTAACTATTTGTTATCTCTTGACTTTCTATCGTCTCTACGGTTATCGCGATTACGATTATCTCTTCCTCTGTTGTCTCTATTATCTCTTGGTGGCCTTGCAACATAACCTTCCGGTTTATCTAACAATGCCTTACGAGAAACTTTTTCTTTACGTGTTTTAGGGTCAATTCCAAAGTATTTAACTTCAATGATATCTCCCATATTAACAACATCGGTAACATTGTTTGTGCGTTCCCATGCCAATTCACTAACGTGTAATAATACTTCGTTTCCGGGAGCTTCAAGATATTCAACTACTGCACCAAAATCTAAAATTTTAATTACTTTTACCTCATAAACATTTCCTCTTTCAGGCTTAAAAGTAATAGATTTAATTTTTTCTAAAACTTTATCAATTCCTTCCTGGTTAGTTCCTAAAATCTCAACAATACCTTCTTCAGTTACCGGATCTTCATTGATAACAATAGTACATCCTGTTTCTTTTTGTAATTCTTGAATTACTTTACCGCCAGGTCCAATCAACGCACCAATATAGTCACCCGGAATAGTCCTGGTAATCATTTTTGGAGAATGTGGTTTTACATCTTCATTTGGTTCTGCGATTGTATCCGTTATTTTACCTAAGATATGTAAACGACCGGCCTCAGCTTGTTTTAAAGCATTAACTAATATTTCATAAGAAAGTCCTTTAACTTTAATATCCATTTGACAGGCAGTGATACCTTCAGTAGTACCTGTTACTTTAAAGTCCATATCACCTAAGTGATCTTCATCTCCCAAGATATCAGATAAAACTGCATATTTTCCTGTTTCGCTATCAGAAATTAATCCCATTGCAATACCCGAAACCGGTCTTTTCATTTGGATACCTGCATCCATTAATGCCATTGTTCCTGAACAAACTGTTGCCATAGAAGAAGAACCATTAGATTCTAATACTTCAGATACAACCCTTACTGTATATGGACAATCAGCAGGAATCATGCCTTTTAAAGCACGTTGCGCTAAATTACCATGTCCTACTTCTCTACGGGATGTTCCTCTTAAAGGTCTTGCTTCACCTGTACAAAAAGGAGGGAAATTATAATGTAAATAGAAGGTTTCTTCTCCTTCGAAAGAAGGCATATCAATTACGTTGGCTTCTCTTGAAGTTCCTAAAGTTACTGTAGCTAAAGCCTGAGTTTCTCCCCTTGTAAAAATTGCTGAACCGTGTGTAGAAGGTAAATAATCGATCTCACACCAAATTGGTCTGATTTCGTCAGTTTTTCTACCATCTAAACGCAAACCTTCATCTAAAGTAAGATTACGAATAGCTGCTTTTTCTGCTTTGTGATAATATTTAGAGATCAAATCTCCATACTCTTCTAATTCTTCTTCTGAGAAACTGGCTTTAATCTCCTCTTTTATCTCTGAAAAGGCTGTAGTTCTTTCTTGTTTTGAAGATCCTGCTTTTGCAATATCATAAACTTTATCATAGGCCATTTCATGAATTTTCTGAGACAAATCTTCATCTTCTAAACCAGGCTCATATTCACGAACTTCTTTTTTTCCAAATGCTTCTGCCAATTTAACTTGAGCATCACATTGTACTTTAATAGCATCGTGTGCAAATTTAATTGCTTCCACCATTTCTTCTTCAGAAATTTCTTCCATTTCACCTTCTACCATCATAACTGAATCAGCTGATGCACCAATCATCATATCAATATCAGATTTTTCTAGTTGTGATCTTGTTGGGTTAATGATAAGTTCACCATCTACACGGCCAACTCTTACTTCTGAAATTGCACATTCAAAAGGAAAATCTGAAAGTTGAATAGCTGCAGATGCTGCTAACCCTGCCATTGCCTCCGGCATAACATCATCATCATGAGACATTAACTGAATCATAACTTGAGTCTCTGAATGATAATCTTTTGGGAAAAGTGGACGCAGAACACGGTCAACCAACCTCATCGTTAAAACTTCACCATCACTTGGTCTTGCTTCACGCTTAAAAAATCCACCCGGATATCTACCTGCTGCTGCAAATTTCTCTCTATAATCTACCGTTAAAGGTAGGAAGTCTACATCGCTTTGTTTGTAATTGGAAACAACTGTACATAACAGCATACAGTTACCTGATTGAACTACAACAGAACCGTGGGCCTGTTTTGCTAACTTACCTGTTTCAATTGAAATAGTTCTTCCATCATTTAGTGTGATGGTTTCTTTAAAAACTTGTGGTTTCATACTTTTGATTTTTGTGAATTTCCGTTAAATACGGAATAATAATTCATGGTTAAACTTAGTAGTTGTGTTGTTAAAGTTTGCCAATGAATTGAACAGAATAAAAAAAGAGAGGCGCAAAGCCTCTCTTAAAAATAATTATTTTCTAATACCTAACTCTTTAATTATCTCACGATATCTTACGATATCTGTCTTAATTAAATAGTCTAAAAGATTTCTACGTTTACCTACCAATCTAACTAGAGATCTTTCGGTGTTAAAATCTTTTCTATTCGATTTTAAGTGCTCAGTTAAGTGAGCAATACGATGTGTGAACAACGCAATTTGTCCTTCAGTTGATCCTGAATCATTCTCAGATTTTCCGTACTTTTTGAAAATCTCTTTCTTTTTTTCTGCTGTTAAATACATGCTAACATTAATTTTTAATAATTTTTATGTACATTTTTGATACTCAGTTGTATCAGGCGGCAAAGATAATACTATTATTTTGATTGACAATATTATATTTTTCCATTTCATTTATCAGATGAATACTAACAAAATCACCCGCTTACTGTATTCGCAATAAATAGTAGTCAGCGGGTGATTAACTATAACTTTAAATAAAACCTAACTTCTCACCGGAGTATTCAAAATCAGATCGAGGTAAAGATTAATTTGTTTTTTGAGGTTTTTACGTTCTACAATTTTATCTAAAAAGCCGTGCTCCAATAAAAATTCCGATCGTTGGAATCCTTCAGGAAGATCTTTTCCTGTAGTATCTTTTACAATTCTCGGCCCTGCAAACCCTATCAAGGCATTTGGCTCGGCAATATTAATATCACCCAACATAGCATAAGATGCAGTTGTACCTCCGGTAGTCGGATCAGTAGCAAGAGAAATATAAGGAATTTTTGCTTCTGCCAATTGAGCTAATTTAGCCGAAGTTTTAACCAATTGCATTAATGATAATGGAGCCTCCTGCATACGGGCACCTCCCGATTTAGATATCATTAAAAAAGGTATTTTCTTTTTGATAGAATAGTCAATAGCTCTTGCAATTTTCTCACCAACAACACTTCCCATGGAACCACCAATAAAACTGAAGTCCATAGCAGCAATTACCAAATCTTTACCATACGATTTCCCTACAGCAGTCCTTACGGCATCATATAATGTGGTTTTTTTATGGGCGTCTTTTAATCTGTCTGTATATTTTTTAGTATCCACAAATTTTAGTGGATCCTTCGACATCATTTTTACATCAAACTCTTCATATTCATTATCATCAAAGAGAATCTCGAAGTATTCATTACTTCCAATCCTAACGTGATATCCATCCTCCGGGCTCACATATAAATTCTCCTTTAACTCGTCGGAATCAATAACTTTTCCACTCGGTGTTTTATACCAGAGGCCTTTTGGAACGTCCTTTTTTTCATCGGTAGGAGTTTGAATTCCTTTGCTTTTTCGTTTAAACCAAGACATATATGCGTATTTTTGAATTTGTAAAACTGGCTGGCAAGTTAGTAAAAAAAAGGAGAATCAGAATTAAATCTGATTCTCCCAATAAAAATTCTATCGAATTATAAAGTATCGATATTGTTTAGATCTTCAAAAGCCTGCTTTAAACGAGCTTTAAATGTCTGTTCTGCTTCACGAACCCATTTTCTTGGATCGTAATATTTTTTATTTGGCACATCCTCCCCTTCAGGGTTACCTATCTGACCTTGTAAATAGTCATTATATTTTTTAAAATAATCTCTAATACCTTCCATATATGCGTATTGAAGGTCGGTATCAATGTTCATTTTAATCACACCATAACCAATTGCTTCTCTAATTTCTTCCAATGAAGAACCGGAACCTCCGTGGAAAACAAAATCAACAGGATTTTTTTCTGTGTTGTATTTTTCCTCAATATATTTTTGAGAATTATCCAGAATTTTTGGTGTCAGCTTAACATTTCCTGGTTTGTAAACTCCGTGTACATTTCCAAATGAAGCAGCAATCGTGAAATTAGGGCTTACTTTTAATAATTCTTCATAAGCATAAGCCACCTCCTCAGGTTGTGTATATAATTTTGAAACATCCACATCGGTATTATCAACACCATCTTCTTCTCCTCCGGTAATTCCTAATTCGATCTCCAATGTCATGCCTATTTTGCTCATACGCTCCAAATAGGTTTTACATATGTCAATATTATCTTTAAGAGATTCTTCAGAAAGATCGATCATATGTGAACTATATAATGGCACTCCATTTTCTTTATAAAATGCTTCACCGGCATCTAATAAACCATCAATCCACGGTAATAATTTTTTTGCACAATGGTCTGTATGTAAAATCACCGGAACATCATAAGCTTTTGCCATTACATGAACGTGCTTTGCACCTGCAATTGCTCCTTCAATAGATGCTGCCTGCCCGTCATTACTCAATCCTTTTCCGGCATTGAATGCTGCACCACTGTTTGAAAATTGAATAATTACTGGTGCATTTAATTCTTTTGATGTCTCAAGTACAGCATTGATGGTACTTGAACTGGTTACATTTACAGCAGGAAGGGCAAAATTCTTTTCTTTGGCTAGTTTAAAAATTTCTTGAACTGCACTACCTGTGTTTACTCCGGATATGAATTTTTTTGACATGATTTATATTTTTTATTAAAAAAGATTAAGTTCACAAAATTACGAAATATTTCTTCATTGTGTTTATATAATTAGAATGAAAAAAAGCATATAGTTTTGAATTTGGGTTATTATAATTTTTAGTGAAAAGAATATGGAATTAGAAAGGATAATTAATTCCAATATTATAAACCTCATTATGAAAATTATAATGTTTAAACCACCTATCGCCATCTTTCAGATAAGGTTCGTAAGTTTTAAACCCGGTATCAAAACGGAAAACTAAAAATCCGAAATCATAACGAATACCAAAACCCGAACCAACAGCAATATTTTTTAAAGAACTCAGGTCATTAAATTTCCCCTGGTCTGTTACAAGATCAGAACCTGTTATATCCCAAATATTTCCCGCATCAATAAATAAGGCACCGTAGATATTATTCATTAATCTAAACCTGTATTCAATATTAGATACTATTTTAAAACTTCCAACATTGAATTCCAGGTTATTATTTTCTCCGCCGGGGCCAAGGTCAAAAGTTCTCCAGGCCCTAATGTCATTTGATCCCCCGGCACTATAGCTACGGCTAAAAGGAATATCAGTTGAGTTTCCATAAGGAAATGCTGCACCTGCAAATGCTCTAAAAACCAAAATATTATTATTTCTAAGATCCCAATATCTTTTAAATTCAAATTCTGTTTTTAAATATTGAGCTATTGGTACACCCAACATCAATTTTTGACCGTTATCATTGGTATCATAGGATAAAGCAGTCGATAAAAAACCTGACGAAATAATTCTTCCTGTAAAGAAATTAAAATCCTGGTCTTTTAAATTTTCCTTTGTGTTATAATTAAACGAGTAGGAAATGACCGGCACCAATACATCTTCAATTAAAATATCTCTTCGTTCATTTACATCTGATACTTCATCATAAGATTCGGGGTGAGAATTATCATAATCATTGCCGGGATCTAGTACAACATCTATAAATTTAAGAATTGAGTCATTATTTTTTTCAAGTGGGATTCCCTTAATATCTTCCGAAGCATCGTTTAATTTGTTGTATTCAGAATTATAAACACCAAAATAATTGCCAATGTTTTGATTTTTAATATATTGCGTATTTAACAGATCCAACTTATGCCCTATCTCTCTGGATGTTCGCCAGTTATAACCAAAACCTGAGGTTAATGTATTCCTGTCTAAACCAATATTCTTCTGAGTTCCGTATGAAATATTCATATTCGTTTGCGGAGATGTATGTTTTGGAATAATGGAAGATGTATTTAAAGGGAATAGTATCCTTGGAAATGTTAGTGAAGCGTTTGTTATAAATTCCCATGCGTTAAAAAAACTGGAATCATCGGCTACATCTTTGGAAGCTAAAAAAGACCCTTGAAATGAAATTTCAAATATCTCTGATCCCTTAAAAACATTCCTGTCTAAAAATGAAAATTTACCCAGAATACCAAATGGTTTTGTGTTTGAAGTTGTTGCATCTACATTAAAAGTAAGGGCGTATTTTTTTAATGGATTTAAATATATGTTTGCATCCAAAGTTTCATCTTCATTTTCTTCATATTTTATATTAATGCTTGATTTAAAATTCTGCAATTTTCTTAAATTACTGAGCGTCAAAGCTAAATCTTCATCTTTATAGATATCTTCAGGCTGAATAAAAATTGCCCTGGATAAATGTTTTGGGTTATATTTCAATTTTTCAGTTGCAAAAAAGTTAACCCCTTCATATATGGCCGAATCCTTTTGAATAACTTCCTTGTTTGAAAGATCAAAATCTGTATAAACATTCACATTTTTTATTTTCTGAATCTTATAAGGAACACTATAAGTACTATCTCCTTCTGTTATAATTCGGTTAGGAATCTTTAAAGTAATATTTTTAGTAGAATCTGTTTTAGTAGAATCTGTCCAAAACCCAATATTGTTTGTTTTAAAATGATAGATTCCTGAGTTTCTAAACAGCTTAAATAAGCGTTGGTTTTCTAATTCAAATTTATCAAAAACAAAAGGCTCTCCACTTTTTAAATTAGACTCTTTTAAATTAAGATGATAAAGTGAATCTAATACAGGTGATGGAATCTGACTCTTTACCGTGTCTATATAATATTGTCCGTTTGGTTTGATATGATAAGCAATATCTTTCTGTTTTTCTTTGATCAAAGTATCTGAAAACGATACTCTGGCATCAAAAAATCCATTCGAAAAATAATAACTTCTTAATGAGTTTACAGTTTTTTTTGCCTTATTAAGATCTAATACAATTGGTTCTTGCCCTTTATTTAAGAACCAATTGTTAAAACCAACTTTTGAATTATAAATAACATTGGTTTGCTTTGTTGAAAAAATATTTTTATAAAAATTGTATTTTCCAGGATGATTGACAATCCACTCTTCAAAAGTCTTCTCAAACTCAGGATTCCCCCAATTATAAAAAATTAAAGGAATTGGAATTCCAAAAGTACTTTGATTAGGCCTTTGAACTATATAACTGTATAAATTGGCATCTCTGGATTTTTCACCATCTAAATAAATTGTATTTTCGTGTAATAAATATTCATCCTCTTTAACATACTTAGTAGTATTACACGACACTAATATTATAGTGAAAAGAAAAAAGAATACTATTTTTACAATCTGTCGTGACAAGGATGGAATAAATTTTAATTCAAAAGTAACATTATTTACATGTTAAGCAAAAGTCAAATTAAATTAATAAACAGTTTATCTCAAAAAAAATTTCGCAACAAGCATAACTTATTTGTTGCCGAAGGAGAAAAATCAGTTATTGAACTGCTTAAATCCAATGTGAAAGTAAAATATCTTTTCGGAACTGATACCTTTATAAATAAATATTCCGAACTTAACATTGAGCCTGTTTCACCATCCGAATTAAAAAAAATAAGTTTATTAAAATCTCCTAATCAGGTAGTTGGAGTTTTTGAAATACCAAAAGTGGACACCTTAAAAAACAATGGACTTACATTGGTTTTAGATGAGATCAATGATCCCGGAAATTTAGGTACTATTATCCGTTTATGCGATTGGTTTGATGTTTCCCAATTGGTTTGTTCTTTAAATACTGTAGATTGTTTTAATCCTAAAGTTGTACAGGCAACAATGGGGTCTTTGTCCAGAATTTCTATAGTTTACACCGATATTGAAGAATTTTTGATAAATGAAATACGACCTGTTTACGGAGCATTTTTAGAAGGTGAAAATATTTATAAAAAAATCCAACCAACTGATGCTGTACTTGTTATTGGGAATGAAGCTAATGGAATTTCAGCCTCTGTTGAAAAAATAATCTCCAATAAAATAACCATCCCCCAGTTTGGAAAAACTCAAAATACCGAAAGTTTGAATGCAGCAATGGCAACTGCTATTTTGCTGAGTGAATTTAAACGATCACTCGCTTTATAATATTA
>JBDLIB010000116.1:0-9656 GCA_039715085.1 Bacteroidota bacterium
AGGTTTTTATTTACCTCAAGTTGAATATTAATAATGGTTTTGCCTTGTACACTAACTTCCTGATCATAATACCCCATAAAGGTTATTAATAAAGTATCATTTTCATTAACGGTTATAGAATATTTTCCGTCAAAATCTGATGTTACTCCTGTAGTTGTACCTTTTACGATTATAGTCGCACCCGGTAAAACACTTCCATCAGCAGCATCTGTAATAACGCCAGTGACTGTTTTTTGCTGAGCATACATTGTAAATGTAAACCCAAGCATAAAAACCAGTAATAGATTTGAAATTCTGTTTTTCATAAAAACTTTATTTGAGTTAATAATTAATTTTATTTGAGTTCTGATTGAACTCATATATAGTGAAATAGTAATTCTAATAGGTATCCTTTATCCAATTATACGGCTTACGCTTAATCCAGTTTCCACGCGTAAAGTCAGGGAAATCCTGGGGCTCCCCGTTGTTTTCAATTGACAATTCAGATAAAGGGGTTACAGCACTCCATGCCGCTGCATCATAAGCATCTAACGGTGGCGCAATATTTTCTTTGGCAGATTCTACGAATGCATGGATTACAAAGAAGTCCATACCTCCATGGCCGGCTCCGGTTGCCAATGACCCATACTTTTTCCAAAGTGGGTGGTCATATTTTTTAAGCCATTCATCAGCAACATCCCATTTATGCGGCTCAGATTTTCCTTCGATATAAATGCGATTTCCATCTACTTCCCAAAGGCCATTGCTTCCCTGAACCCTGAATCCGAGTGAATATGGCCTTGGTGAGTTACAATCGTGTGTTACAATAATCGTTTCACCATTGGTTGTTTCAATAGTTGAAGTGATTACATCTCCTTGTTTGAACTTTAAATTTGCATTGGGATGATCTTTTCCTCCGTTTTTTACAATATAATCATGCAAGCCAACTGCTTTCGTTGCATTTGATGATATTGATGAAAAACGGTTACCCCTGTTGATATCACACATTGCCGCTATCGGGCCAACGCCATGAGTTGGATAAACATCCGCATTTCTTAAAAGTGAATGTTGGGTTCTCCATACAGATTCAGAGATTCCTTTTTCACCAAACTCAACACCTTTTCCATATGCGGTTTTCCCATCGTTTAATTTTACAAAACGTAAATCGTGTTGATAACCACACCTAAAGTGTACCATTTCACCGAAAACATTCTGTTTTACCATATTTAATACGGCTAAAACATCTCTTCGGTAATTTACGTTCTCTAAGATCATTAGATGTGTTCCGGTTTCTTCATGAGTGTTAACCAAATCCCAGCACTCTTCCAAAGTGTTGGCAGCCGACACTTCCAATCCGGTATATTTTCCGGCCAACATAGCATCTTTAGCCATACGGGTATGCCAAAGCCAAGGTGTAGAAATGATCACAGCATCAACATCTTCTAAGGCCAAAAGATTTCGATAATCATAGTCGTTACTTCCAAAAACTTTCGGTTTTTCCTGTCCGCTTTTCTTTATAAGGTCTAAGGATATTGATATTCTATTTGGGTCAATATCGCATATTGCTGTTACAAGTACATCATCCCTCAGTAAAACATTGTTGAGATGATTCGTACCTCGCAACCCAACACCTATCATTCCAATCTTTAATTTTTTTTCACTCTTAAATAAATTTCCATTCCCTCCGAATGCCATATTCGGTAGTAAGGAGATTCCGGCTCCTGCCAGAACGGCTTTTTTTATAAAATTTCTTCGTGTTTTCATTCAAAAATATTTTCATTAAGTTTTCAAATTTGATCATTAGTCTTAAGAAAGAAGTCGAATTTTTGAGCGAAGTGGTGGTGATTTCCATATATTTGGCGAAACTGTAAAATATGTACCCCTTTGTGATTAATTTTTACACCTTTTTAAAAATTAAATTCAGTTATTTACATGAGTTTATAGCACATGTTCATATATTTCCTCTGTAATAAATGATTCAAAAATCAAATCAGAGAAAAAAGCACAGAATGTTTTTTCATTGTAATAAAGTATATTTTTCAATAAAAAAATATATGTAGTTTTGGGCAATAAAATTTGAAATAAATACTGTCAAGTTTTTATACATATTTAATATTTTATGATGAATTTCTATAGAGTAAAACCAAATATTAAAAATCATACTTTTATAATAATAGTAGGGCTTTATGTAGTCATGCTGTTAAACTCTTATTGTTTTTTTGGACAGGAGCGTTCAAAGTTTTTTAATATTTCTCCAACTCATAATAATAAGTCCATTAGTGTTGTAGAAATTATTCAAGACCACTATGGCTACATTTGGATGAGATATGATAAGGGTATTGCCAGATATGATGGGTATAATTTTATGCATACACCCATAAATGAGATATTCGATCAGCATGAATCTGATGACCAAATTATAGGACTCAATAAGGATTACAAAAATAATATCTGGATCACTTCAAAAAATGGTCTTATATCTGTATGCGATACTCTTGGGAATTTCAATGTTCTGAAAGCTGCCAAAGAAAAAAAGGTTAAATTAGTATATACCAATAATAAATCCATTATCCTAGGAACCAAAAATGGTGAAATATTTAAATATAATTACAATAATGATCAATTGGAATTAATCACTTCAATTCCGGATATATCTCATAATTTTTTAGAAATATTAGACATTGTTGAGACAGACACCAACGAACTATTTATAAGTACTGATAAGGGGAAGATCTTTCAATATTCTCCCGGAAAAAATGAGCTTAAATCATTACATGGCCCATTTTCTGATCATCCCGAAAATCTTCAAATAGAATTGGACCTTTCAAATAAATTGTGGATTGGTACAGAAACATTTGGCCTTTTCTCATATGATATTGCTAAAAAACAATTCATACAGGATGGTATTTACAAGAGTCCACTTTATAGTATTAAAAATGAAATGTTTATTTCATTGTTCTGCGACAGTAAAGGGTATCTATGGGCCGGAACTGATGGAGGAGGCCTCTACAGAGTTGATACAAACAGTGGAAAGATACAGTTATTTGTTCACCACGAAACCAATAAATTTTCATTAAGCAGTAATACCGTAACTGATATTTATGAAGATTCTCACAAGAATATATGGGTCTTGACAAATTATGGAGGAATTCATATCCTACCGGAAATTAACAACAAACTTAAGTATTTCGAAGGCTCTGAAAACAATACGCCAAGCAAAGTTTTATCTGTTTACAGAAGTAAAAACGGAAGGTTATGGGTTGGGACTGACGGTGATGGAATAACCAGGATTGAAACACATCAAAACAAAACATCAAATGAACAATACTTTTCAGGGGATAAATTAAAAAAAGGCCTTTACGTTCAGTCAATTACCGAAGATAACCTATCAAATGTATGGTTTGGAACATATAAAAACGGCCTATGGTATTATGATAATAAAAAAGATAAATTTGAAAAGATACTCGTTAAAAATTCAATGGGTCAAAATGTACAAGACGTAAGAACTGTATTTACTGATTCGAAAAATCGAATATGGGTAGGGTCAAATTTATCATTAAATGTATACTCAAACAATCGAAGTCTGCTGGCAACATTCGAGAATAATACTCATGGCTTAAGAGGAGATATTGCAGAAAGCATTATTGAAGATAATAACGGTACTATTTGGGTTGGCTATTATAAAGGAGGTCTTTTTAAATTTGAAGAAAACTCCAATAATATTACGAGATCTAACTTTGCGCATATCAATTATTACGAACAGGAAAAGTTCAGTAATGATATTCCCGGTGTCAGGTCAATGGCACTTGATGATTCCGGTTTAATATGGCTGATAAATTCGCATGGGATACTTCACAGCTATAACCCTATGGATTACAGCCATAAATCCTATAGAAATTTCCAAAAATTTGAAGATATCAATATTAAATCAGTTTTGGTTGAAGATAAAAATAATCTTTGGCTAAGTTCGACAAATGGTATTTATCATTTTAACGTAAAAGACTCAACAGTAAGTAATTATTTAGATATAGACGGATTTCAAGATAATCTCTTTATATCACGAAGTGCTTTTAAAGATAAAGATGGAGCGCTTTATTTTGGCGGAGTTAATGGACTCAATGAATTTTTCCCAAAAGATATCAGGAAAAAAGAGTCTGATGCAAACCTATTTATAAATTCAATCGATATTTTAAATCAACCTGCAAAGACAATTATTCCAAATCAAATAAAATCAGATATTCAATACTTAAAAAAAATCATACTAAAACCAGATGAGTCTTCCTTCACATTTAGATTTTCGGCTCTTGACAATGTGTTAAATCCTAATTACCACTATTCATACCGTTTAAAAGGATTTAATGACGAATGGATCCCTGTAAAAAATGAACGGCTTGCATCCTATACCAATATACCATCAGGAAAATATACTTTCGAAGTAAAAGCGGGGATTAAGAAAGGTGTTTGGGATATTCCATCTAAAAAAATTGACATTATAATTTTACAACCTATTTGGAACAGGCCAATTGCGTATATCGTATATGCATTGTTGTTATTATTATTAGGTGTGGGAGCAAAAAGCTGGTATGACTTAAAGAAAAAGTTGATATCAGAAAAAATGAGTTATAAAAATGAGAAGGAATTACATGCTTTGAAAATGGGTTTTTTCGCCAAAATGTCTCACGAAATTCAAACACCCTTGACGCTTATTTCAGGGCCGATTGACGATATGCTTATTCGTGCTTCAGAAAATGGTAATCTTTTACTAAAACAAAGGCTACAAATCATATCTAATAATGTAAAACGCCTGTCTAGAATTGTTTTTGAGCTAACCTCTGTGAGAAATATAGAACTGGGTAAAACTAAACTTATGGTGACCAAAAACAATTTGTTTGAGGAATTAAATAATATTGGGCTTTCATTTAAAGAACAGGCCCGATTAAAAAACATAGATTTTTCCATAAATTGTCCCGAAAATCTATCTGAAGTCTGGTATGACCGAGAAAAATTTGAGCATATAATTTACAACTTACTTTCCAATGCATTTAAATTTACCCCTAAAGAGGGCAATATCCGGATTATTGCACTTCCAATTAACAATAAAAATTCTATAAAAATATCCGTTTCGGATTCCGGCCCCGGGATTTCAGAGAAAGAGATGAGCAATATCTTTACACTATTTTATCAATCTAAAATTGGTAAGAAAACAAAGGGTACCGGAATAGGACTGGCATTAACCAAAGAATTAATCGATCTTCATAGAGGTAAAATTGAAGTGAATTCAAATCCTGTTGAAGGAACTACTTTTACCATTTCATTGCCTATTACAAAAGATGCTTATTTAGAAGATGAAAGAATAGTTACAGAAACCGAAGAAATTAAAACAGATGATCGGGTTATTGCAAGTTCGGAAACTGAAACGACTACATCCTCTAAACATAACAGAACAATTCTAATTGTTGAAGATAATTTAGAGTTATTGCATTTTATAAAGGATCTGCTTTCTCCAATCTATAATGTTATTTTAGCTGAAAATGGAAAAGAAGGTTATTATCATGCCAAAAATAGTCAACCCGATCTTATCCTGAGCGATATCATGATGCCTGAAATGGATGGAATAGAAATGTGTAAAAAAATCCAGAATGATAAATTGATCAAACATATTCCAATTGTTTTACTTACTGCAAAAAACTCTACTAAGTCTAAAATATTAGGCTTAGAGTCCGGAGCTATTGAGTTCATTAACAAGCCTTTCAACACCAATGAGCTGCTACTTAAAATCAATAATATTATTAGTTCAACAGAGCAGATTATCTCAAATTTTAGAAAAGAGATTATTAATACTCCTGAAATTAATATCAATAAATCAAACGATGATATTTTCCTTGAAAACCTGATAAGAGCAATAAATGAGAAGATAGAAGACCCTAATTTTAAAATGGAAGAATTGGCAGAAGCATTAAATGTAAGTTATTCTGTTCTATACCGAAAATGTCAGGCTATTACAGGCAAGGGGCTGATAGATTTGGTTCGCTTACTGCGTTTGAAAAAAGCTGCAATTGTAATAGGAAAATATGGGTATAGTATCACCGAAGCTGCCTATGTTTCAGGGTTTAATGATCCTAAATATTTCTCTAAGTGTTTTAAAAAACAATTCGGTAGTTCCCCAAATGTATTTAAAAAAGAAGCTGCTGCTATGGGTTCAGAAAATTACCTTAAAAAATATAAATTAGATGACCATTTTTAATTATCTACTTAGTCAACATTATTCAGGTTTTTAGCTTTGTGCAGATGCGAGACATCGAAACCTTTAGCTTTAAATTTAGTTATGAAGAAAGAATTAGTTTAGTTTTAAATAAAAATTGTACAATACCTGTGCAAATCACAAAAAAAGGCTATCCAGATAAACTCCTTGACACCTTTAATAGTATCACGCAGACATTCTATGATTTTAACATCTTTCATCAGGATGGCAATGATAACTAAAGTTTCTTAAACATAGAATTTAGATAAATCATTTATAATTTGCATATCCAAGAGCTCATTCTCTATCATCCAACCATCGTTAAAAGTATGAGACAGATAACTTTCTCCACTATCACCAATAATAAGAACCATCTTTTTTACCCTGTCTGATACTGGTGCATTCTTGATGAAATTCATAGCATAATAAAGGAGCATACCACTAGAATCACCAAAGAGGAGTCCCTTATGGTGAGCAAAATACCGCATAGTATTAAATGCTTGCGAATCTGAAACAAAATCATTATTATCAAAAATTGAAACATCAATATTTTTAGGTAAAATAGCCCCAGCCGGATATCCCGGCCCTGAAATAAAATACCCATGTCCGTGTGGAGAAAAGTGACTTGAACCTTGAGGTTCTAAGGCGATAACTTTTGCTTGACCGTGTTCTTTCAGATAACGCCCGACACCAGAAAGAGAACTACCTGTTCCAACAGTCCCAATTAGATAATCAAGATCAGGTACTTGTTTATAAATCTCTTTTCCAAGAGAATTATAGAAGCCCAAAGGATTTTCAGGGTTATCATACTGATCTAAATTTAAACCACCTGTTTCTTCAGCTAATTTTTTAGCTAAATTTCGTCGTACGTCTACAAGGTGACCTCCTTCCGCATCTTCTTCATCAGTACAGAAGTGTAACTTTCCTCCATAAGCACGAATGGCATTTAATTTATCAGAAGGAGCATGTTTATCCACAATAGCGACAAACTTATATCCACGGGCAGCCGAAAGCATAGCCAGAGCCTTGGCGGTATTACCAGATGATGACTCAAAAAGTGTCATTCCTCTTTTAAGTTTTCCAGATTTTTCCGCAGCTTCAATAAGGGCGCTAGCAGTACGGTCTTTGAAACTTCCTGCAGGATTAAAATATTCTAATTTTAAATAAATTTCCCAATCTGATCTCGCAGATTTTAATTGGAGCATTGGTGTTTCACCAATAAGAGCAGTCAAACTTTGTTTTATGTTCATATGAATTAATATAGCAATCTGTGGTATAACTCTGAGTTTCTACACCCAATATCATCATAATTTTTTTATAGCTTTTACGTATGTTGTCAATTAACAATATATAAATTCAGCAACGTTATAGCCATATGGAAATGAGCCAAACTTCACTGATCTAAATATCGTTGACAAAAACATAAAAAAGAAAACCTCAACTCCTTAATAATAAGTGTGTTGAGGTTTTTCTCTGTACTCGGAGCGGGACTTGAACCCGCACGGACATTACTGTCCATTGGATTTTAAGTCCAACGTGTCTACCAATTCCACCATCCGAGCGTATAATTATTGGTATATTTTAACAGTGTAGAGCGAAAGACGGGATTTGAACCCGCGACCCTCACCTTGGCAAGGTGATGCTCTACCCCTGAGCTACTTTCGCAGTATATTTATGAACATTACAACCTCTCGATTGCGGGGGCAAATTTAATACATTTTTACAATTCTCAAATCATTTTTACACTTTTTTTTGAGTAAAATTTATTTTTATTGAAAAACTTCTTTTAATATCAATATTTGCAGGAAGTTAGATATATGATAGGTTATTATAAATATTCTAAAAACAGAAAATGAAAAATACCTAGAATTCATTAATTTTGATGTAACGAATCTCATTTTCAAACGTCATATAGCAAAATTTTAAATAAATGAAACCTAAACTTACACTATTTATATTTCTAAGTATATCGTTTATAGCATTTTCTCAGGACAACAACCAACCTCAAAAATGGACACTGGAAGAGTGTGTTGATTATGCACTGAAACACAATCTTACAGTTAAGCAAGGAGAATATGATGTTGAAATAGCTGAGATAAATAAGAAGGATGCTATTGGAAACTATCTACCTAATCTGAATCTTAACGGGAATCATTCATGGAATTCCGGGCTTACAACTGATGTTACTACCGGAGTTTTAAGAAATCAAACAACACAAACCACCTCGGGTGGTATTTCCTCAGGGGTTTTGATCTATGGCGGATTAAATAATTTAAACCAGTTAAGAAAAACAGAAATTGCAATTCTCTCACAACGCTACCAGGTTGACAAAATTAAAGATGATATTGCTATTAATGTGGTTAATGCATATCTACAAGTACTTTTCAGTAAAGAAGCTGTAAAAGTTGCCGAGCCTCAATTAGAGATCTCAAGAGAACAATTGAACAGAACCAACAAATTGGTAGAAGCAGGCACTTTACCAAAAGGTGACCTATTGGAGATCCAGGCAACTTTAGCCAATGATGAACAAAATCTGATTGTAACTCAAAATAATGTAAAACTCGCTTTGATCAGCCTTGCACAATTATTACAATTAGAAAATTACGATAGTTTTGATATAGCCGAAGAAGAAATTGAAAGTTTACCACTCGTTAATTTAGGAAGTTATACCGTGGATGATATCTATCAAAAAGCTTTAAAAAATCGTTATGAAATTAAAGTAGCACAATCCAATATAGAACTGGCCGAACAGGATATCAAATTAGCTAAAGGAGACTTACAACCTACCCTTTCAGGTTTTTTTAACTGGAATACAAGGGCTTCCAATTTAGATAGAATTATTGGAAGTGAAATAGACCCTGATCAACCAACAATGATAATTGGACAGGTGGAAGATACCGGGCAAAATGTCCTATCGCCTAATTATATGGCTATAACTGGTAGTGCCAATGATTTTATGGATCAATTTGACAGGAATAAAGGATATTCATACGGATTAAGCCTTAGGATTCCTGTTTTAAATGGATTCAAAGCCTCTAATAATGTAAAAAGGAGCAAAATAAATTTAGAAAAACAAAAAAATCGTTTAGAAGATGAAGAACTTGCTCTTGAAAAAATTATTCACACAGTATATGCCGATGCAGAAGGTGCATTAAAAGTATATGATGCTGCCCAAAAATCAGTATCAGCCCAGGAAGAGTCTTTTCGATATGCCCAGGAAAAATTCAATGTAGGTGTAATGAATTCTTTTGAATACAGCCAGATTAAAAACAGGTTACTCAAAGCCCAATCTGATTATCTGCGTGCTAAGTACGATTATATTTTTAAAGTGAAATTATTAGAATTTTATTATGGTATTCCTGTTAGTCAATTAAAAATGAACAAGTAAAAAGACCCTTAGCAAATATCAATTTACCCTGACTTCAGTCAGGGTTGC
>JBDLIB010000117.1:0-9492 GCA_039715085.1 Bacteroidota bacterium
CCTGAAAACGGAATTACTTTACCGGGTGCTACTATTGTTTGTGGTGATTCTCATACATCAACTCACGGAGCTTTTGGTGCTATTGCCTTTGGTATAGGAACTTCGGAAGTAGAAATGGTTCTTGCAAGTCAATGTATCATGCAGCCAAAACCTAAGAAAATGCAGATCAATGTTAATGGAAGATTAGGTGAAGGAGTTACACCAAAAGATGTTGCTTTATATATTATTTCTCAGTTAACAACTTCGGGGGCAACTGGTTATTTTGCTGAATACGCAGGTGATGTTTTTGAAAATATGACTATGGAAGGCCGTATGACCGTTTGTAATTTGAGTATTGAAATGGGGGCTAGAGGTGGAATGATCGCTCCTGATGAAAAAACTTACGAATATGTAAAAGGAAGAGAATTCTCTCCAAAAGATGCCGACTGGGATAAAGCTATGGAATACTGGAAAACTCTAAAAACAGATGAAGGAGCTGAGTTTGACAAAGTATTAAATTTTGATGCAGCAGATATAGAACCAATGATCACCTATGGTACGAATCCGGGAATGGGAATTGGTATTTCTCAAAAAGTTCCTAAAGCTGAAAATGCTAACGAACAGGAAGATACTTTTAAAAAATCATTAGATTATATGAATTTCTCTGAAGAGGATGATATGATCGGTAAAAAGATAGATTATGTATTCTTAGGAAGCTGTACTAATGGTAGAATTGAAGATTTTAGAGCTTTTGCCTCTATCGTGAAAGGAAGAAAAAAAGCTGATCATGTCATAACTTGGTTAGTACCCGGTTCACATGTTGTAGAAGATCAAATTAAAGAAGAAGGTATTTTAGATATTCTAACCGAAGCAGGGTTTGAATTACGTCAGCCCGGATGTTCTGCCTGTCTGGCAATGAATGATGATAAGATTCCTGCCGGAAAATATTCGGTAAGTACATCAAACAGAAACTTTGAAGGCCGTCAAGGCCCCGGATCAAGAACATTATTGGCAAGCCCTTTAGTTGCTGCTGCTGCTGCGGTTACAGGGAAGGTTACAGATCCTAGAGAATTGCTTTAGACTATAGGCTTTAAGCAATAGGCTAAGAAAATCATAATTATGAGAGATTTTAAAAAATATGAAGTTTGGCAATTAAGCAGAAAATTTTGTTCTGAAATTTATTCAAGGACTAAGAATTATCCTAAAGAAGAAATTTACGGAATGACTAGTCAAATTAGAAGAGCAAGTCTATCAATTCCAACAAATATAAGTGAAGGATGTGGTAGAAATAGCGATAAAGAGTTTGCTAACTTTATTAATATTGCTTTAGGCTCTGCTCATGAGGTAGAAAATTTAATCATAATTTCTAATGATCTTTCTTATTTAGAAAATGAAATATTTAAAGAATTAGATCTTGAAATAAATACAATAAAAAGAAAATTATATAATTTACATTTAAAACTAACACAATAAGCTTATAACCTATAGCTTACAGCTTATTGCAATATTAAAAAACAATGGCTTACGATAAATTTACAATATTAAAAAGTACAGCATATCCATTACCAATAGAAAATGTGGATACCGACCAGATAATTCCTGCAAGGTTTTTAAAAGCAACAGAAAGAAAAGGATTTGGTGATAATTTATTCAGAGATTGGAGATACAATGCAGATGCAACTCCGAAAGAAAATTTTGTATTAAACAACCCGAAATACAGCGGTAAAATCCTGGTTGGAGGAAAGAATTTCGGTTCCGGTTCTTCTCGCGAGCATGCTGCATGGGCTGTTTACGATTTCGGATTCAGATGTGTGATTTCAAGCTTCTTCGCTGATATATTTAAAAATAACTGCCTAAATGTTGGAGTTTTACCGGTTCAGGTAAGCGAAGAATTTGCACAAAAAGTTTTTGATGCAATTGAATCAGATCCAAAAACTGAAATTGAAGTAAATCTTCAAAAACAAAAAGTAACCCTCCTGTCAACAGGTGATTCAGAATCTTTTGATATCAACGGTTATAAAAAAGAAAATATGCTTAACGGATTTGACGATATCGACTATTTACAAAATATGAGTGCGGATATTAAAGAATTCGGGGAAGCAAGGCCTTTTTAAAATAGCTTTAAATATTAAGTTATAAGTTATTAGCTTATTGCTTACTGCCTAAAGCCTAAAGCATTTCAATATGAAACGAAAGATAGAAATAATGGATACCACACTCCGTGACGGTGAACAAACAAGCGGAGTATCTTTTTCGTCATCCGAGAAATTAACTATTGCACAACTTTTATTGGAAGAATTAAAAGTTGATCGTATCGAAATTGCTTCTACCCGTGTTTCGGAAGGAGAGTTTGAAGCAGTTAGAAAAATTTGTGACTGGGCAAACGAAAAAGGCTGTATCGACAAAGTTGAAGTTCTATCGTTTGTGGACAAAGGAATGTCGATTGACTGGATGATTGAAGCAGGTGCCAAAGTACAGAACCTTTTAACTAAAGGTTCGCTAAATCATTTAACCCATCAGTTAAAGAAAACTCCCGAACAACATTTTAAAGGGATTGCTGATGTTATCGAATTAGCAAAAAAACAAGGTATTGAAACCAATGTTTATTTAGAAGACTGGAGCAACGGTATGAGAAATTCATCTGAATATGTGTATCAATTCCTGGATTTTTTATGCACACAACCTATCAAAAGAGTTTTATTACCCGATACATTAGGAGTATTATCACCAAGTGAATCGGCAAAATATATATCTGAGATTAGAGCAAAGTACCCTGAAATGCATTTGGATTTTCATGCTCATAATGATTATGACCTTGGTGTTGCAAATGTATTGGAAGCGATAAAAGCAGGAGTTAACGGTGTTCACCTTACTCTAAACGGAATGGGTGAAAGAGCCGGTAATGCTCCTTTGGCAAGTGTTGTGGCTGTTATAAATGATTTCTTACCCGAAGTTGAGATATCGGTTAAAGAAAAAGCATTGTACTCTGTCAGCAAATTGGTGGAAACCTTTTCAGGATTCAGAATCCCGGTAAACAAACCTGTTCTTGGAGAAAATGTTTTTACACAAACAGCTGGTATTCACGCTGATGGAGACAATAAGCACAATCTTTACTTTAATGACCTTATGCCGGAAAGATTTGGCAGAAAACGTCAATATGCCTTAGGAAAAACATCGGGTAAAGCAAACATCCAAAAGAATTTAGAAGAATTAGGTTTACATTTAAGTGATGAAGATGTTGCACAGGTAACACAAAGAATTATTGAACTTGGAGATAAGAAAGAAGTAGTTACACAGGATGATCTTCCATATATCATTAGTGATGTTTTACGCAGCAATTTGTATGAAGAAAAGATAAAAATTAATTCTTATGTTCTAACCCACTCCAAAGGATTACGCCCTTCAACAACGGTTTCAGTATCAATTGAAGATGAAAACTTTGAAGAACATGCTCAAGGTGACGGGCAGTTTGATGCCTTTATGAATGCATTGAGAAAAGTCTATAACAGCAAGGGAATGGAACTACCAAAATTGACAGATTATGTAGTAAGGATCCCTCCAGGATCTGCATCTGATGCATTATGTGAAACGGTAATCACATGGCAAAAAGAAGACAAAATATTTAAAACCAGAGGTTTAGATTCCGATCAAACCGTATCAGCAATTGTAGCAACACAAAAAATGTTGAATATAATATAGAATTGAATAATTAAAAGATTTATATAGAAACTTATTAAAGATTAGATGTTGAATCTTTCAATCATTTAATCTTTTAATCATTTAATAAATAAAAAATGAAATTAAACATAGCACTTTTAGCCGGAGACGGCATAGGACCTGAAGTAATAGACCAGGCAGTAAAAGTTTGTGACGCAGTAGCAACAAAGTATAACCACCAAATTACCTGGACACCTGCATTAACAGGTGCCGCAGCAATTGATGCTGTTGGTGATCCTTATCCGCAAGAAACGCATGATATCTGTGTAAATTCAGATGCAGTACTTTTTGGAGCCATCGGACACCCGAGATTTGATAACGATCCATCGGCAAAAGTTCGTCCGGAGCAAGGATTATTAAAAATGCGTAAAGAATTAGGATTATTTGCTAATGTTCGCCCTACTTTTACTTTTCCCTCTTTAATTGATAAGTCTCCTTTAAAAAAGGAAAGAATTGAAGGAACCGACCTGGTTTTCTTAAGAGAATTGACCGGAGGTATTTATTTTGGTGAAAAGGGAAGAAAAGACGGAGGTGAAACAGCTTTTGATAACTGTGTTTATACAAGAGTTGAAGTTACACGTTTGGCTAAAAAAGGATTTGAATTAGCGATGACACGAAGCAAAAAATTGTGTTGTGTTGACAAAGCCAATGTATTGGAAACATCCCGTTTGTGGAGAGAAACAGTACAAGGATTAGAGAAAGAGTATCCCGAAGTTGAAGTTAGCTATGAATTTGTAGATGCAGTAGCTATGCGTCTGGTACAATGGCCAAACTCATATGATGTTTTAATTACCGAAAACCTTTTTGGAGATATCTTAACAGATGAAGCCTCCGTTATTTCAGGTTCAATGGGATTAATGCCATCGGCATCAGTAGGTGAAAAAACTTCTTTATATGAACCAATTCACGGATCATATCCACAAGCAGCAGGAAAAGATATTGCAAATCCTCTGGCAACAGTTTTATCGGCTGCGATGATGTTTGAAGATGCTTTTGGTTTGAAAAATGAAGCTCAGGCAATTAGAGATGTTGTAAATAAATCTCTATCGGAAACAATTGTTACAGAAGATCTTGCAGATGGTGGAAAAGCTTATAAAACAAGTGAAGTTGGAGACTGGTTGGCTGAAAATTTATAATAAAATATACTAATATTTAAAGAGTTCAATTTGATTGAACTCTTTTTTTTGCATTAAATTTAAATTATACATATTTTAGTGAAAATTTATCAGTCAATATGTTAATTAAGTTAGATTACACGAATGCCAACCGCTACATAAATCAATTAACAAACAACTACAATTTTGGATGGAATAAAAATTGGAATCTCCTTAAAGTTAATGTGCCTGCTTACCTGGGCAAAGGATGTTTACAAATATTCTCATGGCAGGATTTTCATTTTATTAGAGGTAATTGGCAATTTGACAAACCAACCCAATTCTTATCAAATGACAATGTCGGCTCAAATGATCTGATCGACTTCAGGATAGCTCAAAATAAATCAGTACAATCCTCTTTCTTAAAGAAGGAAAACATATATGAATGGGATATAACCAGAATTAATGGCTTAAGGCTTTTTATTCCTGAAAATAAAATGAAGGAAAAAAGACATATCCGATTATACGATGAATTTGAAAAATATTGCAATTCCTTTAAAGGATCGGTAATACTGGATGAAATATTTTCAATACAGTCTACAGATTCTCAAAATGCAATGATCCTGGAAAGTAAATTTATTGAATTTACACATTATTGGCTGCAATTTTTAAATAGTAACTGTCAACCCCATATTAATGTCTCTGACTATCATAAGCGAATGATAAACTCAGCAAAAGATATTCTTGATAATAACCTGTCCTCTACTCCAAATATTAAAGAATTAGCAAGATTAGTTGGACTGAACACAAATGATCTGAAAGTATTGTTTAAACAAATGTACCAGATCACAATCAGACAATACATTATCTCAAAACGAATGGAAAAAGCAAAACATTTACTATTAAACACGAATATGCCGGTTACCGAGATCTGTCATTTAGTTGGTTATCACAACAGGGGATATTTTGCAAACACTTTCTATAAATATTTTAATATTACCCCTAAACAATTCCGGTTTAATTACATCAAAAATTCTTTTTAGATTATTTTATATTCTTTTTCGTACCAAATAAAGTAGGCCTCTATCTGTAAATTGCTAGTATATTATTTTACAAAAATATAACGTATTAACATTTAACAGATTAACTATGATTAGAAAATTTATCCTTTCAAGTTTTATTTTTCTTTTCCTTATCAGCTTTACAACAGTAGCTCAAGATATTATCAAAGGAAAAGTAAATAATTACGATGGCAGCGAACCCATCTTTGGGGCAAGTGTAACCATAAAAGATCAAGGAATTGGTACACAAACCGATGAAAACGGAACATTTAGTTTTAAGTATTCAGGTGAATATCCGTTTGAATTATGTATTTGTTATCTTGGATTTGAAACTAAGACCATTAGTATATCAAGTACAGACAAAAGTATTGTAGTAAACCTCCAGGAAGAGTCCGAAAGTTTAGATCAGGTTGTAGTAACCGCTTCTAAAGTGGCAGAATCAATCGTTCAGGCACCTGTTACTATTGAGAAAATTGGCTTGGCTGAATTACGTACAACTGCATCGGTTGATGCATATGGAGCATTATACAATTTGAAAGGAGTTCAGGCAAATACAGGAAGTTTAACCTTTACCTCTATCAATACACGTGGTTTTGCCGATATGAATAACGTTCGTTTTGTACAGTTATTAGATGGTATGGATTCCAGTGCCCCCGGATTAAATTTCCCATTAGGAAGTAATTCAGGTCCGGCAGATATTGATATTGCAAGTATGGAATTAGTACCCGGTGCAAACTCTGCATTATATGGAGCCAATGCATTTAACGGATTAATCTCCATGAAAACCAAGAATCCATTTACTTATCAAGGTTTAAGTGCATATGGAAAATTTGGAGTTACTGTACAGGATGCCGGAGGCACCAACCCTCTTTATGATTTTGGTGTACGTTATGCACATGCTTTTAATGACAAATGGGCTTTTAAAGTTAATTTTGGTATGCTTACAGCAACCGACTGGACTGCAAATGATGAATCATATCATATCACGAATGATAAAGTTTCCATTAAAGATGACTTATTGGCTCTACCTAGGAATAATCCAAATTATAATGCTGTAAATGTGTACGGTGATGAGTTAGTAGCAACAGTAGACCTGGATGGTGACGGAACACCCGAGACACCAATCAACAGAACAGGAATAAATGAAGAGGATATTATTGATTACGATATCAATAGCTATAAATTTGATGCCGGTATTTATTACAGGATAAAAGATGACATGCAACTATCATATGATTACCGATATATTCAAAGTGATGGAATTTACAGGCATACTACCATGTATCCCTTAATGAATTGGGAACAGCAATTCCATAGACTGGCTTTAGAAAGTAGTAGTTTAAATATCTTAGCTTTTCATTCTATGGAGGATGCAGCTGATTCATATGCAATGCTCAATACAGGTGCATATGTAGAAGGAAGAAGAAGGTCTAATGCCGAATGGGGAGCAGATTACGGTGAAGCATTTAGAAGTGGTGCAAGCCATGATGCTGCAAGGGAATATGCCGATAGTTTTATGCCTGCTATAGGAAGTGATCAATACAATCAATATTTAGATGAAACCCTATCAAATACTGATTTTTCTACCGGAGGATCTAAATTTGACGACACTTCTACTTTAAGTTCTATTGAAGGAAATTACGATTTCAATAAAGAAATTGATTTTATGGAATTACAAATTGGTGGTAATTACAGGCTTTATCAATTGAATTCAAGTGGTACTCTATTTAATGATGGCCCTTTAGGTTTTGATGATAATATTGATATTGATGAATACGGTTTCTACGCGCAAGCCGGTAAAAAAATATTTAATGACAGACTACATTTAAGAGGCTCTTTGCGTTATGATAAAAACAAAAACTTTGACGGAAAAGTAACTCCAAGAATTTCTGCAGTATTTTCATTTGATGAAGAAAAAAATCATAACCTAAGGATGTCTTATCAAACAGGCTTTAGAAATCCTGCTACCCAGGAAGCTTATATTAATTTAGATATTAAACAAGCAATTTTATTAGGTGGTGTTAAGGATAATATAGATAATTATAGTTATAAAGCAGGAGATGCTATTGTAGATGGTAATACTATTTTTGATAATTTATATACAATTGGATCATTTATGCAATATTACGGATCAATATTGGCAGGAGCTCCAGATCCTTCTTTGCTAAAAAAGGCAAACCTTCAATATCTTAAGCAAGAAAAAAATCAAACTTTTGAAATTGGTTATAAATCTTTAATAGCAAATAAATTATTCTTAGACCTTAATTATTACCATACATCTTACGAAGATTTAGTAACAAGGATCACTACTTTTAGTGTAGATGTTATGAGAGCTTATGCTGTTTACACTAATATAGAAGATAAAATCACTTCAAATGGTATAGGATTCGGCTTAGATTACCTTTTCGGAAATGGATTCAGAGGTGGATTTAATTATACGTATACCGATTTTGATGCAGATGATGCTATTGCGAATAATCCGGGGTTCTTACCTAGTTTTAACACTCCTGAACACAGGTTTAATGTTTCGTTCAGTAATTCAAACCTTTTCGATACAGGTTTGGGCTTCAATTTTAAATACAGATGGTATGATGACTATATTTGGCAATCACCATTCGGGCAAGGAGAAATTGAAAGTGCAGGAGTTGTTGACCTGGCATTTAATTATACTTTAACCAATTTAAAGTCACAAGTAAAATTAGGGGCAACTAATTTATTCCAAAACGAATATAACACGGTTTACGGAGGCCCAATGGTTGGATCGATGTATTATGTTGGCTGGACATTTGATGATGTTTTTGGAAAATAAAATGAATTAAATATGAACAATAAAAAAATCCGGTTTAAACCGGATTTTTTTATTTTATGCTAAACAATTTTATTCTCTTCCAAGCTCTTCCTTGATGTCACCAACTCTACCTTTCACTTTTTTCAACTGTAATGAAATAAATATAAAAGCCATACCTAATAAAAAGAATGAAAAAGCTAAAACATATGATAAGTAAGCTCCTCCCAGTAATGGTTTATATAAAATTGCCATAAAAGCAAAAATTGTTGTTAAAGCCCCAAAAATTAAGATCCATCCCCAATTATCAACACCATCTTTTTTCATTTTAAATGAAGCTGAAATAGTCAGGATACCTCTAAACAATAACCAAAAACCAATAAATACAGAAAAAATAAGTACAGCTTTTGCAGGATGTTTCAATAAAACAATTCCAATAATAATGTCTAAAATACCACCTGCCAGATAAAGGCCCCAATTATCAAGATCTTCTCTATTAGTGAATGCGTAAAATGCACTTAAAACACCTGCAACCAATATTAACATACTAAAAAATACAGTGATACCTGCAAAACTCTCAACCGGGGTTCTGAACATCTGGATTGCACCTACGACCATTAAAACACCAATGATTGATAACACCCACCAGTTCTTAATTTTTCCGGAAACTTCTGATAAAACATTTGACATAATAAATAATTTTTATAGCCCACCAATAAGGTAAACTTGGTTAGTAATTAATAATTATTATACTCAAATATATAAATTAAATTAACAATAATGTATTTTTTTTCAAACATACTGACTAATATGTATTATAATTATTAATTTTTTAATTAAACGGTGGACCGAATAT
>JBDLIB010000118.1:0-9457 GCA_039715085.1 Bacteroidota bacterium
AAAGTCCCTTTGGTTTGTGGTATTACCGAAGGGACTTAAATAAATAAAATTTATATTTTTCAATTCTGGCAATACCGTGTCATGAACCTATGCATCATTTGCATAGTTCTTTTCATGATTTTTGACATTATGTTGAAATTGGTTTTCATTGTTTTGACTCTACATTCCCCTAAAGGAAACTTACATTATATTTTCAAATTATTATTAGATCTTCTGGCTTATTATCCTGATACGAGTTCAGGATAATAAAAAAAGCCCCTGCTTTTGCAGAGGCTTTTCTTAAAAATTATATTTCTTAAATTTTAAACAATAGCGACCTCTGCGTAAGTATTACACATCATCATGGCCATCATATTATTAAATTTTTTGTTCATTCTTTCTGTTTCAAGCAGCAAATGTAGGAAAAAAATTAAAAGATTTTAATTAAACGATTAAATAATTGAATAATTAAAAGTTAGAGATTTGAAATTATACAGATCAATGACTAAATGAATCCCTTATGGAAATAGTACTTATTTTTAAAAAAAATAATTTTTCAGAAAAATTCGTATTTTAATTTGAAGTTTTTATAGCTTTGCATTAATAATCTTAGAGGATAGATTTGTAATGATTGCAACCTCTGATGCTGAAACTAGTTTAGGATCAAAAAAAATGCTAAAGCAATAATACTTCTTTAGACACCCTGCAATCATACTTTTTAAGCCTCTTACATAAATAAAATATTATGTCATATTTATTTACATCCGAATCTGTTTCGGAAGGGCATCCTGATAAAGTTGCCGACCAAATTTCTGATAATATATTAGACGCTTTTTTAGCTTTTGACCCCGATTCAAAAGTAGCCTGTGAAACCATGGTTACTACCGGGCAGGTAATTTTAGCAGGAGAAGTGAATACAAAAACCTATATTGATGTTGCCAGAATCGCCCGAGACACGATCAACAATATAGGATATACAAAAAGTGAGTATCGTTTTGACGGTGAGAGTTGCGGTGTGATCTCTTTAATCCACGAACAGTCGCAGGATATCAACCAGGGGGTTGACCGTGGAAGCAAAGAAGAACAAGGCGCAGGTGACCAGGGAATGATGTTCGGATATGCGACCAATGAAACCGAAAATTACATGCCTTTAGCTTTGGATCTCAGCCACTTATTGTTAAGAGAACTGGCCGATATTCGAAGAGAAGACAAAGACATAACCTATTTGCGCCCCGATGCAAAAAGCCAGGTAACCATTGAATATTCAGATGACCATAAACCTGTTAGAATTGATACCATAGTTCTATCTACCCAACATGATGAGTTTGATGAAGATGAGCCTATGCTGGCAAAAATAAAAAAGGATATTATTGAGATTCTGGTTCCAAGAATGGTTGCAAAACTACCCGAGAGATTACAGAAACTATTTAATGATGATATTACTTATCATGTAAATCCAACAGGTAAATTTGTTATTGGCGGGCCTCACGGTGATACAGGTTTAACCGGAAGAAAGATCATTGTCGATACATATGGAGGAATGGGTGCGCATGGTGGTGGCGCTTTTAGCGGAAAAGATCCCAGTAAAGTGGATCGTTCTGCAGCTTATGCATCTCGTCATATAGCTAAAAATTTAGTTGCCGCAGGTATTTGTGATAAGATCCTGGTACAGGTTTCTTATGCAATTGGAGTTGTAGAGCCTACTTCTATAAACGTGTATACTTATGGTACTGCTAAAGTTGACAAAACCGACGGAGAGATTGCGAAGATCATAGAAGAATTATTCGATATGCGCCCGGGATTTATTGAAGAAAGACTAAAATTACGAAACCCGATCTATGTCGAAACCGCTGCTTATGGCCATATGGGAAGAAGTCCGAGAACAGTTACCAAAACTTTTAAATCCAGATATTTCCCTGATCTGACCACAGAAGTTGAGCTTTTTACATGGGAAAAACTGGACTATGTAGATAAAGTTAAACAGGCTTTTGGATTGTAAACTTCAAATAAGTAAGAATAAAATAAATAATAAAAAGACTTGATGAAAATCAGGTCTTTTTTTCAAACAAGTGAGGGTTTCACTTTGAGTGAAGCTCTCACTAAAACCATCCAGAAGAAGATTATTTCTTACATTTGTTTCTATATGAAAACAAAACTACTTTTTGGTTTTTTATTTTTTCTCCATATTTCTTTTGCACAAGAAATTAAAACCGAATTTATAGCCGAAACTCCGTTAAAAGCAGATAAATTTATCGGTATTGACGTTTTAGATAATATATATTACATCCAAAACAATATATTATACAAAAAGAATACAAGTGAAACTTTAGTTTATAGCAATGTTAAATTGGGTAAGATAACTTCGGTAAATATCCAAAATCCCTTTAAAATCATTTTGCTATATAAAGATTATAATTCGGTTATTGTTCTGGATAACAAACTTAACGAATTAACACAGGCCATTACTTTTTCAAATACAAACATTTCACTTGTAAGTTATGCTTCCGAAAATAATTTATGGATCTATAGTAAAGACAACAATACTTTACAATTATTTGATTATCAAAACGAAACAATTAATTTAACCACACAACCATTAAGTTTTTACCACGAGAATTTCATGGCAAATGATCTTTTCAGCAGCAATGATAATGTATGGTTATTTAATCAAAAAGGTGTTTTACAATTTAACCAGTATGCCAGTTTTATAGAATTTCATAACATAAAAAATGTTGAACTAATTTTCCCCTTTAAAAAAGGGTTTGTTTACATTCGAAATGATGAATTATTATTTTTTGATAATGGAGTTTCAAGTTTAATTTCTATAAATTTCCCAAAAGGGAAAAATGAAATTTATTTTAATAAAGGAAAAATTTATATTTTCCATAATGGTATCCTTTTTCAATATAGAATTTTATAACATATATTTTACCGAAAACATCCACAGTCTTGGTTGGATATAATATAAAGAGGTAGTATTACTATTGGATATTTCATTATAACTATCCGTATTAATCGACTTATTATCAGTTAAATTACTTCCTGACAATTTAAACTCCCATTTGCTATCTTTTTGTTGATAATACAAATTAGCATTCAAAAATGAATATTTATTTTCATAGGTTCTTTCATCATTTCTATAATTGTAATAACTATAATCTGCAGTAAAGATAAAGCTCTTTAAAAATGGAATCTCTAAATTAGCAAAGGGTCGGTTGGTTGTACTACCTGTAGCGGCATATTTTGAAAGAGACAACTGATAGCCCACTTCAAAATTTGGTGAATTTTTAAACTTTGTAGCAACACTGCCCTGATAGCTTTGTGTAAAGGTTTTTGATTCCAACCATTCATCATTAACAAAATTATTAAAAATTGAATTATTGATATTTGCTCTAAAATTGGTTTTAAATTTATTATATGTCTTGCCATACCTAAAAAAACCTGTAAAAGTTTCATCAGCAAATTCTGAATTCAAAGGATATGAAATTCTATCTATTCCAATAATCTCTGTATTATTTTTTATTCCATCAACTTTTCTTGTATAGGTAATTGATGCATTGATATTGGTGAACGAAAACAAACTAAAACTAAAAAAACTCAATGAGTATCTGTGATTTAATGAGTTTTCAAGATATCTGTTACCTCTTGTTAAAGATTTATAGTTTGTTAACATATAACCTTCAGCAGCTTTGTTTACATCTGAAAATTGTGAAGTGATCGCATAGTTAAAGCGTAAACTTTGTGAAGAATTAAATTGTAATCTTGCATATACATCGGGTAATACTTTTGTTAGTTTATCTGTATCTGTTGTAGACAATTGTTCGTCTTCTATTTTATATTTATGAATACTTACACCCGGATTGAAAGTAAAGATTCCTTTTACCAATTTGTAATGAATTGCCAAAAAAACATCTGAAAAATAAAAGTCAATACCATTATTTAAAATTTCTTCATCAAAATTTACAACAGAACCATCTTCCAAAGTTTGTCTTAAATAAGATTCAAAATTTTGAGAACTTAAAGTTGTTCCTAATGTAAAATTTAAATTACTTTTATTATTTAGCAAATAATAGTAATCAACTTTTCCATCAAATTTACTTGTTGAAAATTCTTTATTTTGAAGAAGATCATAAAAATCCTGCTCAATTGTTGGAAGAATTTCAAAAGGTTGCTCTTCGGCAATTGAATTGAACAAAGGAGTATCTTTTTGGTAAATGTACTGCAACTCTGATGAAAATACATTTTTATCGTTCAAGGTGTAATAAACATTCAAATTCTGATTTAATGATACCGGTTGTTCTTCCAAATAAGTATCAGCACTCCGTTGTGTAGATGTTACATCATTCATTTCTGTTTGCTTGGATATTTTTCCGAATATATCGTAATCTATATGCAAATCATTATTGGGCGTATAAGTTGTACTAAATTTCAACATAGCCAATTGATTGCTTTGATTTGAAACAGTCTCATTATTATCTACCATTCCTGATTCATTATAAACAGTATTTCGCTGTATAAACATATCGGTATCAGAATCATTAACAATAGAAAACCCATTAAGCACAAGTGATTCTTTTGGAGTTAAACTAAAGTTGACAGCACCAAAATTTGAAACAATTTCTTGAGCTCTATTATTTTGAGCCATAGTAAAACCAAGGTCACTAGATGATATATTGAATGAGCTCCCACTTCCATGCATTGCTCCTCTTAAACCTCCGGTAAACCTAAAATAATCTCTTCTGGTAAATGGAGGTTCACCAATATTATTAAAATCTGCTAATACATTTACACTTTTTTCAGGACTGTAATAAAACAATTTGGGTTTTCCTTGATACTTTAGATCCTCATCACTAGTTCCAACTCCTGCATTAACTTCACCAAACCAAAACCTTGTTTTTCCTTCTTTAAGTTTGATGTTCATGGCAATATTATCTTCATTATTTGTTATACCACGCATACCTGATACTTCATTGTAATTTTTTAATACCTGAATTTTATCAACCGCGTTTGCAGGAATATTTTGAGTAGCCAATTTTGTATCACCATCAAAAAATTCTTTTCCTTCAACCAAAATTTTTTGAACTTTCTTACCCTCAACTTCTACTTCACCATTATCATCAATTTCAACACCAGGTAATTTTTCCAGAATGTCTTCGAGTTTTTTTTCTGTTCCGGTAGTAAATGAATCTGAATTATAAACTATGGTATCTCCAACAATTTTAACAGGCATTTCGTAAGTAAGTTCAACCTCATTTAAAGATTCACTTGATTCAGACATCACAATATCTCTTGTTTGTTTTTCTGAACTATTAAGACTAACATTTACATTTTTGGTTTCGTAACCTAAATAACTTACTTTTAAAGTATATTCCTTATTTGCTTCTAAACTTAATTTATAGTATCCCTTAGCATTCGTTATTGAATACGATTGCAATAAATTAGTCCCTTTTTTAAAGGCTATTACATTTGACATTTCTAAAGGACCAGATTTGTCCTTAACTATTCCTTCTAGTTTTACAGTTTGAGAAAAAGTAAGAAAAGGAGCAAAAAAAGTGAAAAATAATACAATTTTCTTCATTATAAATATAAATGAGATTAGGAGAGATTAACTAATTACTTATTCTAATTATTCTATGCCCACTTCCACTTTTTTGGCGCTCATTTCTAAATCTTTCTCTCATTTCTTCAGTCTTTTTTACAACTATCTCATCATATTCTTCTTGAGTTACTATTTTCCCTTTTGTTGGTTCTTTTAATTCTGATTTCTCTTTAGGGTTCATAACAATCTTTGTACACATGATTTTGGTATCTCGTGCACTAACTTCTAAAATTAAACCCGGTAAACCCCAATAATCTCCAGGACCTTGACTAATAGGGATATCCAATGTGTACCAAGCTGTAACAATTACAGCTTCTGTTGAGGGTTTAATTTGTGTGTCATTTTCTTTTTTTTCTGCATCATTATTATTTCGCCTACCAAACCTCATTTCTCTCCTAACCGGCAAATCAACAACAGTAGTTGCTTTAAAACACATTTGCTCTCCAATCATTTTTGTTTCTTGTTCTGTTTTCCAATCATAAGCAACCAGATCATCTTTAATTAAAAATTTCTTACCACTAAATTCGTTTTCTTTAGCAGATTTTTTGGTTTGAACATTTTTATAATGACTTCCTGAAACTCCACCGCGCATCATCATAAAACGCATTCCTCCACGACCACCACCAGTAGTCTGGTCTAATTTTTCTTCTTCCTTGTAAATTGAAGCAGTTTTATCAAAAGTTAATTCGTAAGTTCTTTCCAAATTATTCTTCATCCTTTCCTGTATCATTTTAACTCTGTCAGCAGGAATTCCTGTTTTAGAAAAATCAATATCTAAAGTTGTTTTAGATTCATAGATAGCTTTCCCTTGAAAGTTCTGAGCACTTAAAGAAGTTAAACTTATTAAAATGACCAGACTAATCGTTAAAATATATTTATTCATTATTAATGTTTGTAAAATGTTAGAAATATTTTATTTAGACTAACCAAACTTACAAAAGTTTAAAATGATAAAAAAAAGATGTCACTATATATTAATTATTTAGATCAGGATATCTATTTTACCAAAGGAAATTTTTATTTGTATGCTAATAACATTTATACAAATACCAAATAAAATAATCTCTTAATTTAAAAAAGTACTTTATTTTCTTTAATTTCGCTTTTCTATACCTTATAAAATAAAGAAAATCATCTTAAAATAAAAAATATGCATGTAGCTATTGCAGGAAATATCGGGGCAGGAAAAACTACTTTAACCAGATTATTAGCAAAACATTATAAATGGGAACCTCATTTTGAGTCGGTTGAAGAAAATCCGTATTTAGATGATTTTTATGGCTCTATGGAAAGATGGTCGTTTAACCTACAAATTTATTTCTTAAACAGTCGTTTTCGCCAGATATTGGAATTCCGCGAAAGCGGAAGAAACATTATTCAGGATCGTACTATCTATGAGGATGCCCGAATCTTTGCACCCAATTTGCATGCAATGGGCTTAATGACCAATAGAGATTTTAGTAATTATGAAAGTCTTTTTGAATTAATGGAACGCCTTGTTGCCCCTCCTGATCTTTTAATATACCTTCGGGCGAGTATTCCTACTTTGGTTGGCCAGATCCATAATAGAGGCAGAGAATTTGAAAACACGATAAGTATTGATTATTTAAGCAGATTGAATGAACGCTATGAAGCCTGGATTAGTGAATATACCAAAGGAAATTTACTGATAATTGATGTTGATAATTTGAATATTGTTGAAAAACAGGAAGACTTGGGCCTTGTAATAGACAAAATTGACGCACAGATCCACGGATTATTCTAATTCCCGTTTACACGGGAAGGGCAAGTTTTGTTATCGAATCAACTTTTTAACTTAATCCGATAAATTTTTTAAGTGTAACCATATGTCGAAGAAGATTCTTATTTTATTTATATTATTTTCAACTGCCATTCAGGCGCAATTTTCTGTTAGTGGAACAATAGTTCCTGAAGGAAATTTTTCGTGGATATTACTATATAAATTAGAAAATGGCAAACAAACTTTTGTAGATAATACTACCATTGAAAATGGGAATTTTCAATTTAAACTCTCCGAGGATCAGCCTATCGGAATTTATCGTGCATATTATCAAATTGAAAACAATTTATTTGTTGAATTCCTTTATAATAAAGAAGAAATAATCTTTTCATTCAACTCTAAAAACCCTGCAGAGTCTATTCGATTTTCATCCTCAGAAGAGAATAGGATCTATCAGGATTATTATAAAGAGATCAATGAAAAACAAAGTAAACTTGACTCTTTACAAGTTGCTTACTTTAGATTAGAAGACTCAAAATCTGATAAAAAGATTATCAAGGAATATAAAATAGCACTTAAAGAATTACAAAAAACACAAAATGATTTTAAGCACGAATCTCAAGCTAAATTAGCTTATCATTTTATAGAAGCGAGTGCTCAATACAATGCCGAATTGCCACTAAAAGATCCACAAGAATATTTGGGGAATGTTAGATCTCATTTTTTTGACAATGTTGATTTTAAAGATGAAAAGTTGAAAAATTCTACATTCATCAATGACAAATTAATCGACTATGTATTTTATTTGAATCAGGCTGAAAGTACAGAAACCAGAAATAAATTACAAAAAGAAGCTATTGAAGATGCTTCACAAAGATTAGCTGAAGATTTTGATCTTCTTAAAAATTTTGAAGAATCCCTTTTACAAAAATATGCAGAAGAAGAAAATACTGAAATGGTTGATTTTGTAACGAATGGATATTACAATAAACTTCCCAAAGAATTTCAGGATTCAGCCTTCATATTTAAGATCGAGTCCGCTATGAAAACAGCTGTAGGTAAAAAAGCACCTGATTTTGCCTGGAAGGAAAATGAAAGCCAAAAAAGTTTGTACGGTTCAATTGATCACGATTATTATATTGTTACATTTTTTGGTTCTGATTGCCAGCATTGTCAAAAAGAAATGCCCGAATTTTACAACTTCATCAAAGAAATTGAAAATATCAAAGTTATTACCATCGGTCTGGAAGACGAAACTGAAGGCTGGGAAGAAATGACTGCAAATTTCAAAGACTTTACTAATATCCTTGTATTGAATAAGTGGAATGATCAAAAAGTTAAAGATTACGGAGTTACTGAAATACCAAGTTTTTTTATCTTAGATTCCGATAAAACTATCCTTGCAAAACCATATGATGTAGAAGAGTTAAAAGCAATGTTTGAAGAGAAGTAAAAATAGCTATTGGCAATTGGCTTTAGGCTCTAAGCTTTTTTGAATCAACAGCAAATAAACACCATCTTATTTAAGAATAATGCTCTAAATATTAGATATTTATGTCTCCACTCTTGAGAGGGGAAGAAGCTGACAAACAAATACATTCTTATTTTTTAACAAACATTCTGGTCAGTTTCAGGGGTGTGTTTTTTCAAATTCAATAATATATTGTTCAATTCCTCTCACTACATTTTCTATATCATTTTTTACTTGAAAATCACTAAAACGTAGAACAGTAATCCCCAATTCGTTCATTCTTTTGGATTTGATAGAATCTTTTTCATAGACTTCTAAAAATTCATGGGAATATCCATCAATTTCAACACCTAACATTAATTCATTACAAAAGAAATCTAGAATATAATTATCAATAGGTTTTTGCCTGTGAAAATCATATCCAAAAATTTGTTTTCGTCTTAATCTTAACCAAAGGAATATTTCGGATTTTGTGGAATTGTTTCTTAATTCGCGAGCTAATAATTTGAGTTTAGGATTATATGGAATAATCTTTCTTCGTGTCATGTTGTATTCTTTATCTTTTAATTTAAAAATTTAAAGAAGGTTAACATCCAAGTCAAAAAGAATTTTACACACCCCTGTCCTCCTAACGTCGGACTTTCCCCTCTCAAGAGGGGAGACACTC
>JBDLIB010000119.1:0-9379 GCA_039715085.1 Bacteroidota bacterium
TAACAAAGTGAAGTCAAATTATCTAAAGAAGCGAAGCTTTAAAAGGATAATTAGACGTAGCGAAGCAAAGTCAAATTATTTAAAAGTGCTGAAGCCTTGAAAGGATAGAAGTAAATAATCAATCATATTTAAACACCCAAGACTTAAAGTTTTGGGTGTTTTTTTATGGAAAAAAAATCAAATTATTTAGAAAGTTCCGAAAGTCCCTCCTGATAGTATCATTTGTTGCTTAATAATTTACTGACTGCTGAAATTTTGTAGATTTGTTTTTAGATAATTTATTTAAATTCAATTCGAAGATTTCAACACCTCAAACTATCACAGAATACTAAAAGATATTTTTATGAAAAGAATCCTTCTTACACTCCTACTTATATCATCTCTTGTCCAGGCACAACATATTGATGTCAAAAAATTAAAGGGTATGAGTCCCCGATCTGTTGGTCCTGCAGGAATGAGTGGCCGGATCACAGCAATAGATGTTGTCAATGATCAACCCAATGTTATTTATGTCGGTGCTGCATCGGGTGGTGTCTGGAAATCGGAAAGTGAAGGAATTGATTGGGAACCAATTTTTGATAAAGAAAATTTACAAGCTATTGGCGCAATCACTATTCAACAATCTAATCCTGATGTAATTTGGGTAGGAACAGGTGAAGGAAACCCAAGAAATAGTGTAAATGGTGGATACGGAATTTATAAAAGTATTGATGCAGGAAAGAACTGGAAATTAATGGGATTAACTAAAACACGTAATATCCACCGTATCATTATTGATGAAAATAACCCTAATACTATTTATGTTGCAGCCATTGGTTCATCATGGGGTGAACACCCCGAACGTGGAGTTTTCAAAAGTATTGATGGAGGTGAATCCTGGAAAAAAATATTATTTGTAAATAACAGAACCGGTGCCGCTGATTTGGTAGTAGATGCTAATAATCCAAATAAATTGATAGCTGCCATGTGGGAACATCGCAGAAAACCGTATACATTTAACTCCGGTGGTGAAGGATCGGGTATTTATATTACCCATGACGCCGGAAAAAACTGGAAAAAATTAACCCATGAAGACGGGTTACCAAAGGGAAAACTGGGAAGAATCGGTATAGCAATTTCGAAAAGTAACCCTAAAATTGTTTATACACTGATCGAAGCGAAGAAGAATGCATTATACAAATCAGAGGATGGAGGTATTAAATGGATAAAAGTTAATGACAAATCCAGTGGCAGAGGTTCAGGCGGTATAGGAAACCGCCCGTTTTATTATTCCGATATTTTTGTAGATCCTAAAAATGAAAACAGGATCTATTCGGTTTTTACCTATGTGAATTACAGTATTGATGGAGGTAAAAGTTTTAAACAATTAATGCCTGCTTATGGTTCTGACTCCGGTGTTCATCCTGACCACCATGCCTGGTGGATCCATCCGGAAAATCCAAATTTCATGATTGACGGAAATGATGGAGGATTAAATATCACAAAAGACATGGGAAAAACCTGGCGATTTGTAGAAAACCTGCCAATAGGTCAATTTTATCATGTCAATGTCGATAATGAATTCCCTTATAATTTATATGGAGGAATGCAGGATAACGGTTCATGGATAGGACCTGCTTATGTATTAAGGTCACAAGGTATAAGAAATTCCTACTGGCAAGAGTTAATGTTTGGTGATGGTTTTGATGTAATACCTGATCCTAAAGATTCCCGATACGGATACGCTATGTCACAACAAGGTTATGTTGGAAGGTATGACAGGGAGACCGGCTTGACAAAAACCATCCGCCCTACACATCCAAACCCGGATATTAAATTGCGTTTTAACTGGAATTCTGCCATTGCAATTGACCCATTTGATAGTAATACAGTTTATTTCGGAAGTCAGTTTGTCCACAAATCAACAGATAAGGGCTTTGAATGGGAAATTATTTCCCCCGACCTGACAACCAACGACCCTGAAAAACAAAAACAACACGAAAGCGGCGGTTTGACGATGGATGCCACCGGTGCTGAAAATTACTGTACTATTCTGTCAATTAGCCCAAGTACATTAGAAAAAAATGTGATCTGGGTCGGAACAGATGACGGGAAAATACAAATCACAAAAGACGGTGGAAAAAACTGGAATAATGTAACTCCGATTAACGCGAATTTTCCTAAGGATGGGTGGGTTGCCCAGGTAAAACCTTCGACATTCAACCAGGGTGAAGCTTATGTTATTGTAAACAACTATAGGAATTTCGATTTTAAACCTTATCTGTTCCATACAAAAAACTATGGGCAAACCTGGGAGAGTTTATTAAACGATGTATCTCAAACATTCGGATATACGCTTTCTTTTGTCCAGGATCCTGTAAATAAAGATTTAGTTTTTCTTGGAACTGAAAATGGTTTATATTTCAGTTTTGATGAAGCAAAAAGCTGGAATAAGTGGACAGAAAAATATCCTGGCGTCCCTACTATGGATATGGTTATCCATCCCACTGAACACGATTTAGACATTGCTACTTTTGGTAGATCTTTCTATGTTTTTGACGATATAAGGCCCTTACGGGAGATTGCTCAATATGGAACCGGAATTATTCTCGAACCATTGAAATTGTTTTCTCCACCAACAGCATATATAACTCATAATCAACAACCAAGCGGGACCCGTTTTGGTGGTAATGCGATTTATAATGGCGAAAACAGAAGAAGAGGTGCAATGATCAGTTATGTGATCAATAAACCTAAAGCTAAGGAGGAGTTAGCGAAGAAGGAAAAGAAAAATACTGCTAAAGATTCTATCTCATTGCTTGTTTATAATTCTAAAAATGAACTTATAAGAACTTTAAAACATAAAGTGCCAAAGGAAGACGGATTAAACCGTATGTATTGGCATCTGGGTGAGAAAGGAGTAAAAAGACCATCCCGCAAAACAAGTAAAAATAAAAACGAACCTAGAGGAATTACTGTCCTACCCGGAAAATTTAAATTGATTTTAAAGTATCAAGATCAAAAAGATTCAACAGAAATTACTGTTAAATATGATCCCAGAATACCTCTTACGACCGAAGTATTAAAAAGTAAATATGATCTGCAAAAACAAATTGAAAGTAAATTTGATCTATCATACCGAGCTATTGAACAATTAAAAGGATCTAAAAAAATTGCCGAGAACTATAAAAAACAAGCAAAGGATATAGATAAAGAACAATATGCTGAATTTATTAAATCAAGTGACAGTATTATCAAGCAAATTAATGGTTTAATTGATAATATGTTGGGTAAAGAAGATAAAAGACAGGGAATTACAGCCCCAAAAACACCTTCAAATATTTCTTACTTGAACACAGCTACCTATTATGTAAACTCATTACAAAGTCTACCAGGTAAGACCGAAACGCAATTGGTAAATAATGCTTATGCTAAAATAGATGAAGTGATTTTGGATATCAATGAATTTTATAAAACAGATTGGTTAACCTATAGAAAACAAGCAGAAAGTATAAAATTATCTCCTTTTAAGGATTATAATGTATTAGAATAAAAATGAAAAAACACCCAAAACTTTGCGTCTTGGGTGTTTCTTTTTGAATTGTCTAATCTTCAAAATAAAAACTTTTTAGGTCAAATACCTTTAGTCCTTATTATTTAAAAAATCAATGGATTCTTGCAGCGTTTTTTTAACGTTGGGATCCTTTTCTATTTCCAAAGCCTGTTGTAAATCTCCAATAGCATCAGAGTACTCTGTCTCCATTAATAGCTTAGCTGCTAACATTCGTGTTTCTGGATGAATACTCCGTAAAAGTCCCAAATTCCACCTTACAGCCGGCCTTGAACGGTAGGAGTGTAATGTTTTCATGGCTTTAACTTGTTCATCAGAATTCTCATCAAACAAAAGCCAGAAATTTTTCTTTTCTTCTTTTTTAAGAGCCTTATCAAAAATGATTGCTTTATCATTTATTTCAGGCCTTACCCATTTCTTATTGTAACTCACCAATTCACTCCCACATACCCAGCGAGCCATTCTGGGTACCATCCAACGCATACCGGGTGTAGATTCAGGGTGCCCTGCAGTTAAAAATACCTTTCCATTTCCTTTTTTCTGATTCAATAAAAAAGTTTTACCTGGAGTAATTCCCTCAGGTGCAAAATCATCGGGATGAATATCGGTAACATATTTACCCAATTCCTGATAACTTCCTTCTATTGAATCACTTTGAACCAAAACCGGGCCGTCATAATACTGTGCAAATAATCTTTGGCCTTTTAATTCAGGAAAAATATCTATTCCTTTATCAGTCAATTCAAATTCAACCAGGCCACGGCCACGATTATAGTGCGCCCTATCTATGTGGATAGAACTTGCAAGTTTTAAGTTGGGATAACCCGGAGTTGAAGAGAGCATATAAGCTCCGGCACAAATACCGATGATTCCTTTTCCTTGATTTTCAACGAAATCTCTCACTATCGCTTTTCCACTTTCCCCAAGGTTAAGCAACTGTTTACTTCCGCTACCACCGGGAATGATCAAGGCATCAAATTCATTTAATTTACCGTTCTGAATTTCTTTAGCAGTTAAAGCCTCCGCTTCAATTCCGGTATCAATTCGTAAAGCTTCTAAGGTTTCCACAACAGAAGTTGCTCCTGCTCCATCTCCTTTAAAAACAGCTACATGAAGTTTAGATGATCCTGAATTTTGATCTCCTGACTCCTTCCCTTTATACCCAAATATATAGAAAGTTATAAAGGCTAAGACTATAAAAGCTCCAATATTAATTTTATTTACCATGATTTAAACTCAATTAAGTTCCATATTAAATTCAACTGCATACATTTTTTTCAGGTCAGTATTAAGACTGTCATAAAATGCTTTGATCTCAGATTTTTTCATACCATTGGATCTCCATTCATCCAGTTTATTATTTGTCGTTTCAAAGATCTTATTTTCATAGGGAGCTATCTTTTGTTTGATACCGGTATTATCGGCATTTATCAAAGCATTGATATTAACATAGTATTTTGCCGCCCATTTTCCCCAACGGATATTAAAAAATTCATCTTTAAGAGTTAAAGCTGCATTACAAATTGGGGAATCCTTTAGTTTTTCATTGCGTTTCAACATTTCAGGAAAAGAATTCTCTCCTTTTACCCATGTTGGAACAGCAATAGAAGTAAGCGGGAACCCAACTACCGACCAAAGTGTAGTAAGATCAGGATCTTCACCTTTTTTTACTCCCTGTACCACACATGCCGAAGATGTGCTTCTACGACCGATAAAATCATGAAAAAAGGTATAAGTTGGTGTATTTTCAGGAATATTCTCATATTCTTTATAAAGATCAACTTTTGTTAAGGAATGGTATAAACCACGTGTAACATCCTGAATAATAAATTGTGCATCAAAACTATTGGTTGCCATTGCATTGTAAAAAAGTTCATTGGTTGTATTATAACGAATATAACCACTGCTTTCTTCACCGTAACTTCCCATAAATGAGTAGTTTCCACGAATTACATACCCGAATGGAGCCACCTTAGGGTCATTAGCATCAAATTTTACATAACCATTGTTATTTAACTCATACATTGCTGCACCACCATTAGCATCTATCACTCCGAAATTAGCTTCCAGACGAGTTGGTTTTGGTAACTGATCTAAATATTTTTCAAAATCCTCGATTGTTTTACAGGTTGCCAAAGCTTCTTTGATGGTTCTTCCTTCAGCACCACTTAGTTTGGTGTCATCGCCAATATTCAAATTATACGAGGCTGAATTCATAATGGCAAATCCTACACTATTCTGGCCTATCCAAACACTTTTTCCATGAATATCCCCGGAATTCACCAAACCCATATATTCATATTTTCCATCATTGAAAAACATGATCTGGTTATTGATATAATTCGTATCACGGTTTTTCCAAAGCAAAGGGCGACCATCTTTTGTATATTTTCCCGAAATAACCGCAACCGTACATGCGGAAGTCTGATAAGTAATTCCTATAAAAATAATTACTAAAAAAAGTGTTTTAAAAAGTTTCATATATTATAATTTTAAATCTTCATTCCTCATTAAAAAGCCAGACTGCCTGCTCAAAACAGGCAATCATAGCCTAATTGATCAAAAAATATTCACAACATTATTAAAAATAGTTCTACAACTATCTAATAATTATTTTTCTTGTTCCAATACCTTTATCTGTACTTGTTTTTACAAAGTAAATTCCTGTATGTAAATTTTGAACATCAATATTTGTACTACTTATATTATTTGAAAAATCAATTGTTTTTACAGCTTTCCCTAAAATATCAAACATCTCAACCTTTTGAATTGTTTCATTACTGTTTGCCTGGATTACAAATTCTTTGGCTACAGAAGGATTTGGGAAAATACTAAAAGTTGTTGTATTGTTTTTGCCTAATGATGCAGTACTTGATATATCTATCCACCAAATTTCTCCAGCAACACAATCTGCTTTTTGACATTGGAAATCTGCATTTTTACTATCTGCTTCATTGACAGTTGATAATCCAGTATTTTCATTAAAATTATACAATACAGCTGTATTATCATCGGTTGTATAAGCAGCATCTGTAACAGAGGTTTGTAAACTACCTATTGTTTCTGCTGTATTTTTTATTCTGATTTTATCAATAAGACCAGTAAAATAGGTGCCACCACCACCATATCCTACATATAAATTAGAACTTTCAGGTGCATCAGATAGTACAACATCTGCTGCTGTCTCAGTATCATTTGTAACATCAACTCCATTTGCATATAATTTTATTGTATTATCTGTCGAATTGCAAATTACAGCAATATGATTCCACTCATTAAGATTTATAACATCATCCTTAGTGTTTACAAAAGTTTTAGCTGTACCATCATTATTATAGCGTGTTAAATAAAATCTCCTATGAACGTTTTCATCAGCATCGTTCTTCCATAATGTTATTGCAAATTGATTCCATCTTTTAAGTAATACCCTTCCAATCACATCTGTTGAAGTTGGTTTTACCCAAAACTCAATAGTATAATCGGTAGCACTATTCAATTTAGTATCTAAAATGTCTCCGGAAGATGTACTATATAATATGCGCTGTTCTTTTGTTTGATCAAATTGAAGAGCGTAATCAGTTTGAGCACTAAGTGTTGTTTGTGCAAAAAGTGCAAAAATTAAAGATAATTGTAAAATTGTTTTCATAAAATTAATTTGTTTTGAGATTTATATTTATTGAATTATTATTTTTCTGCTTGCTGCAAATCCTTCCCCTTTGATCTGCAGAATATAGATTCCTGTACTTAGATCCTGTAATAAGATATTCCAGGAATTAAATGATTTTGTATTGCTTTTTATTGGTAATTTTCTTCCCGTAAGGTCAAACATATTGATCTCGATTTCTCCCAAATCCAGATCATTACTGAAAGAAATATTCAATCTTTGATTTGTTACCGGATTTGGATACACATTTAAAGTGCTTTGTAACAACTCAAAGTCTTCATTTGCCAGTACCTGGTCTGTGAATTCAAATTCCCACTCAGCATACCCGGATTCATTTTTTACAAAAAAGGCCAATTTACATGAACTGTCTTTTAATCTTATTTTATGTACATCCTGAAATGTTGAATAGTTTACTGTATTATTATCAACGTCAAATTGTTTATCCTGACTTGGAGTGAAATTCCCGGAATATCTTCCGATACTTGAGATACGAAGTTGATCAAAACATGCTACAATTCGGGAAGAATAACCCCCACGATATTTTTCGCCAAAATTTAAATATAAATTTGATGTTGTTAAATTAAACCCCGAACCTGAGTATTCATTTACTTTTGTTCCGTTTACAAACATTTTGGTTGCATTTCCAGATTTGGAAACAGCAATATGTGCCCATTGATCGATTTGAATTGTATTTGATAATAATTGTGTACCACTTGAATGTGACTTAAATACTACCTTATAATTTGTAGAGGTTACATCAGAAATTTCAAATCCAAATACATTTTGCTGATCTAAGATCACATCTCCATTAGCTGCACCATCTTTAAGTTTGATCCAGGTCTCGAATGTATAATCTCCTAAAAAATCAAGGTCATAATCCGGTGTTTGTCTCGCATATGCGTATTGATTGGTTCCATCAAAACAAACTATTCCATTATATCCACCCTCCACAGCAAAAACCGCAACTTCCGACCAGGAACCTACATAGTATTCACCATCGACTTTTGCCTTTACTCTGAATTGATAAACTTTAGCAGTTGGGCTGTTTATGGTATAATTTTTAGAAGTAATTCCTACAGCAACTTCCTGCCAGTCTCCCTGATCTGCTTTTTGCTCCAGGGTAAACTCCTGCCATTTAAGTTTTTGGCTTACTTCCCAATTTACGGTAAAATCATTACCGTTTCCGGTTTTTTCAACAGAGGTAATTTCAGGGTTCGGCAATACATCAAATGAAGCACCTGTAATCGTATTATACCCCGAAGAAGCTTCCGTCCAACTCTGGATATCATACCATCCGTTCTTTACATTCCAATCGTTATATGTTCCCCAGTTGAGATAATAATAAGATTTACCATCTTCTTCTTTATATCCATTAACCACAACCACATGTCCGGCACCTGTCCTACTTGCTTTTACAGCAACCGGTACTGGCCTTCCCTGTTGGATATTTTGGTATAATCTTGGCCAGAATTCCGGCCAGTTTGCATCTTCATAATGACTCGAAAATTTAAAGAAATTGGTGTAGACAAAAGGTGTTTTATTAATGTTTGAAGTTGATCCGCCCGGCTCATAATCCATCTGTAAAGCAATACCAACATCGTACATTAATCTGCCAATTGCTTTTTGTTCAATATCTGTTGATGGTTTGTTTTTGTATTCATCCAGCATATTATCCCAATCGTAGGGTTCATCATTACAGGAAGACCTGTGACGTTTTAAAGTACCGTTATAATCGTCTTCATAAACATTCAGTCCGGTAGCCTGCTTTGGCCATTCGTAATAATGTAAAACCTGTGCTAAAGAAATTGCCACACAACCCGGAGAACAATGACTTGGTGTATAATAATTAGAAGGATAAACAGTAGCCCCGGTATCATCTACACAATTTACACCACCCCATACATCAGTAAGTAAAGGATCTACCTGGCTTGTTGTTGTATTTGCAGTTTGAGAAGTATTCGAATCCTGAGCTGCAATCGTTGAAAGATTTATTAGAAATAAAGATAGTATTGATAATTTATAGTAGTAGTTTACTCTCATATTCGTCTCTTTTGTTCGTTTATCTACCTCTTTGATTTAATTTTGATTAGCTGCCGAAGCAGCTAATCAAATCAATTAAATCACAATTATTCGAAAAATGAAATACTAATCATTTGGCAGGACAT
>JBDLIB010000120.1:0-9361 GCA_039715085.1 Bacteroidota bacterium
GCCGGATTTATAGGTTCTCATGTAGTAAGATTATTTGTAAATAAATACTCGAATTATCATATATTTAATCTCGATGCATTGACCTATGCAGGAAACCTTGAGAATGTAAAAGACATAGAAGGTAAAACTAATTATACTTTTGTAAAAGGTGATATAAAGGAAATTGATTTTATCAATAATTTATTTCAAGAACATAAATTTGATGCGGTGATCCACCTTGCAGCAGAAAGCCATGTAGACCGATCCATTACCAATCCGAATGATTTTATTGAAACCAATGTTTTGGGAACTGCCAACCTGCTAAATGCTTTTAAGGAAATTTGGAAAGATAATTTTAAGGATAAACTTTTTTACCATGTTTCCACTGATGAAGTTTATGGTTCACTGGGGAAAACAGGTTTATTTACCGAAACAACTTCTTATGATCCGCAATCACCGTATGCAGCTTCCAAAGCTTCTTCCGATCATTTGGTAAGAGCTTACGGAAATACTTATGGAATACCATTTATTATTAGTAATTGTTCCAATAATTACGGTGCAAACCAGTTTCCTGAAAAGTTAATTCCATTATTCATCAATAATATTAAAAATAACAAGTCTCTCCCGGTTTACGGCGATGGACAATATACACGTGACTGGCTTTTTGTGGAAGATCACGCCACAGCTATTGACGAAATTTTCCATAAAGGGAAAAATGCCGATACCTATAATATTGGCGGATTTAACGAATGGACAAACCTAGATCTGATTCACCTGCTTTGTAAGCAAATGGATAAGAAATTGGGAAGAGAGGAAGGTGATTCGGCAAAGCTGATCACTTATGTAAAAGACCGTGCCGGACACGATAGAAGGTACGCAATTGACGCAAGTAAATTAAATAAAGAATTAGGCTGGAAACCAAGCGTTACTTTCGAAGAAGGTCTTCTAAAAACACTGGACTGGTATCTGGAAAATGAAGAGTGGCTGGAGAATGTTACTTCGGGTGCATACCAGGATTATTATCAGAAAATGTACGAATAAATAGAATTGAAAATGAAGGAATTTAGCAAAGAGCAATTTTTTAAGAGACAAACAACTTTAAACGAATTTGGAGAAGAAAAACAGCAAAAATTACAGGATGCAGAGATTGTAATAGTTGGTTGTGGAGGTCTAGGTTGTGTGGCTGCGGTTTACCTTGCAGCAAGTGGAGTTGGAAACATAAAATTGATAGACTATGATGTTGTAGACGTGAGTAATTTACACCGTCAGGTTTTTTATAAAAGAGATGATATTGGTAAACTAAAAGCCGAAGTTCTGGCAGATCATATCAAATCTATTTCTCCTTTTGTGAATGTTAGTACAAGTAATAAACCTATCACAAAATCCAATATTTTTAGCGAAATTGATGATTTTGATGTGGTTTTAGACTGTACCGACAGTCTGCCAACCAAATATTTACTGAACGATTATTGTGTAATGACCGATCATATTTTGGTATATGGATCCTTGTATAAACACGACGGATATGTGGCAACTTTTAATATTCCGGAAGGTTTACACAATTCGGCAAATTTAAGAACTGCATTCCCAAAAATGCCGGAGGAAGCTGTTCCGAATTGCTCGGAAGTTGGTACTTTAAATCCAATTGTCGGTATCATTGGCTTGATGCAGGCAAACGAAGCAATTAAAATAATTACCGGTATTGGAAAACCACTAAAAGATCAGATACTGATCTACAACAGCCTGGATAATTCGCAACTGAAAATGAAATTAAAGGTGGATATTGCCTGTGATAATATTGGTAAACGTGGTATTTTAAGAACTTTTAAAAACGAAGATTATCTCGATGCAAATTGTGAAATCCACGATGAAAATTTGTTGATCTCCGCTAGTGAACTAAAACAAAAATTTGGCAGCAGGGACTTTCATATCATTTCAGTTGCCGAAGATCTGAATACCAAAATACCTTTTGAAGTTTCAGAAAAAATTCCGCTTTCAGAATTTAAAGTGGATAACTATAAAGTTCATTCAGAGAAGGAATATATAACTGTTTGTGAAAAAGGTATTTTAAGCTATGTCGCTGCAAAAGATCTAAAAGATAAATATCCTGATCTTAAGATCTTTAGTTTAAAAAAGGGCACTGAAAATTATTAAAGACAGACTCACGGGATTGGCTTCCATCTATCTCGTGAGTTAAAAAAATATTCCATGCAAAATCCTCTTGATTTTTATATTTCCAGGAAAAAAGAATTTGAGTTAAAAGCCATTGAATTAAAGAAAAAACTGACGGTCTCCGGTTTTTTAAGGTTATCGGTTTTTTTGTTAACTGTCTATGGAATTTATTTATTCTTTGGCAACTATTCTGTTGTAATTCCCTTCCTAATCATTGGCCTGGGATTGTTTATTTTTCTAATTCTCCGTCATCAGAAACTTGATTACGAACATATAAGAATCAAAAACCTCATTGACATCAATCAAAGAGAAATTGAGGTGTTAAATGGTAACTATTCCAACTTAAAAACCGGAAATGAATTTATTGACCACGATCATTTTTACAGCTATGATTTGGATCTTTTTGGTGAAGGTTCATTTTTTCAATATTTAAACAGAACAGCAACTTTATCGGGTAAGAATAGATTGGCAAACAAACTTTCCAAAAATACAATTGATGCTATTCAGGAAAAGCAGAATTCTACCAAAGAGTTGGCAAAAACCCCGGAATGGAGACAAAATTTTTCGGCTACAGCCAAAATGATCAAAGTTGATACCGATTCAAAAACAATTGTTAACTGGTTAACCAATTACTCTTTTTTTGTACCTAAGATCTTTGCAAATCTTCCAAAGGTATTTGCAATTATTACATGGGGATTGTTTGCTTTGTTATTCTTTAAAATAATTCCCTTTTCCCTACTGGTTTTATGGTTCTTTATTGGCTTGGCCATAACGATGATCTATGTAAAGAAGATAAACGGACTTTATCAAAATTCAAGTTTGGCAAAGAGTAGTTTTAAACAATACCATAAGCTACTCGATATGATTGAAAATAAGAGGTTTGAATCTGATCTTCTACAGAAAAAACAAGGAGATATTCGATCTGAAAACATCAAAGCATCCCTTATTTTTAAAGACTTTTCAAAAACACTGGATGCACTGGACCAACGAAACAATATGTTTTTTGGAATAATAGGAAATGGTTTATTTTTATGGGATCTGACAAAAAGTTATCAAATTGAGCAATGGATAAAAACCTACCATCACAAGGTGGAAGACTGGTTTCAGGTTATTGCATTTTTTGATGCTCAAAATAGTTTGGCAAACTATGTATTTAACCACCCCGGGCATTTTTTCCCTAAAATTAATAACACCGGCCTGGTAATCGAGTCAAAAAATTTAGGGCATCCTTTAATTGATAAAAAACAGCGAATTGACAATGATTTTAACATCAATTCTAAAGATTTTTATATCATTACCGGTGCAAATATGGCGGGGAAAAGTACATTTTTACGAACGGTTTCATTGAGTATCGTGATGGCAAATATGGGCTTGCCGGTTTGTGCTGATGAATTTATATACTCCCCGATAAAATTGATCACCAGTATGAGAACATCCGATTCTCTGTCAAAAGATGAATCTTACTTTTTCTCTGAACTAAAACGATTAAAATTTATTGTAGACGAATTAAAAAGCGATAACTATTTTATTGTTCTTGACGAAATATTAAAAGGCACCAACAGTACCGACAAAGCAATCGGATCTAAAAAATTTGTCGAAAAACTGGTCAATTCCGGTTCAACCGGAATCATCGCTACACATGACCTTAGTTTGTGTGAAGTTGAAAAAGATTATCCCCAAATACACAATAAATATTTTGATGCAGAAATAATCAATAATGAATTATCTTTTGACTACAAATTAAAAAAAGGAATTTGTAAAAATATGAATGCTTCGTTTTTGTTGCAAAAAATGGAGATTGTTTAACTTATATCATTTTATTCCAATACTTTATTTTTCATTTTAAGCTTTTAATTTCTATATTTCCTCTGTAAAAAATAATTTAATAGAATTGGTCAGAGGTAAACCCTCATAATATTTTTTCTTTGTGTTTATGTATATTTACAATGAAAAAATATATGTATTTTTGTTTTAAACAATTAAATCTTAGATGGATATAAATTTTAAAGAAATTATTACAGCTGCAATGATCCTGTTTGCTGTTATTGATATTATTGGCAGTATACCGATTATTGTTGGTCTTCGCCAGAAAGTAGGCCATATACAATCAGAAAAAGCTTCGATTGTTGCTATGATCATCATGTTGATCTTTCTCTTTACAGGTGAAAAAATACTCACATTAATTGGAATTGATGTCAACTCATTTGCCGTTGCCGGTTCTTTTGTTTTATTATTTCTTGCATTAGAGATGATTTTGGGCATACAATTATACAAAGATGATGAACCTGAAACAGCCAGTGTTGTTCCGTTGGCATTTCCACTGATTGCAGGTGCTGGTAGTTTAACAACGATCCTATCATTAAAATCTGAGTTTCAGACTATTAATATTGCTATTGCAATTGTTATTAATTTAATATTTGTTTACCTGATTCTAAAATTTTCTAAAAATATTGAACGAATTATTGGTAAAGGAGGTATTAGTGTAATCAGGAAGATTTTTGGCGTAATTTTATTGGCAATTGCCGTAAAATTATTTGCTTCGAATATTCAGGGATTGTTTAATTAAATTTATGAAGAAAATGACTTTTGACGTTTTAATCATTGGTGGTGGCGCAGCAGGAATGTCATGTGCCTTGGTATTGGGATCTGCTAAAGACAAGCCCTTTGCAAAAGATAAAAATATTGGTATAATTATTCATCAAAAAGCTTCTGCTTTAGCGAATGGTTTATTTAATAACGTACTTGGAATACCTGCAGGAACAAGCGGTAAAGAAATTTTGGAGGAAGGGAAAAGCCATCTTACTAATTCCTATCCTCATGTATCTCAAATTGAAAAAGAAAAAGTGATTAGAATTGAAGGCGAAGAAGGCAATTTTTCTGTAACGACCAATAAAAATAACTATACAACAAAAATAATAGTAGTAGCTGTAGGCCCTTCAAATATGTTTAACATCAAAGGTTTAATGGATTATGTTGAGCCTCATCTTAAATTACCTGAAGCGAAAAACCGTATCCAGTTAAAAAATATTGATCATAAAGTAAAAGAAGGGATTTATGTAGCTGGAATTTTGGCCGGGTGGCGTAGTCAATTTGCAATTGCTGCCGGTAGCGGAGCTCATGTAGCTACAGATATTTTAACTGAATGGAATGATGGATACCCAACCATGATTCATGATGTTGTTGAGTGAAATTGTTTATCCGATTCAGCCTGAATGTCAATATTTAAGCTTGGAATACCTCTCTCAATTTCTTATTTTAATTTCTATACTGACTCTTCGAGGTCTGGTGACTCTCAAAGGTCAATTGATATTTTTTTTGATGAGTTTACTTTAACTTTCGCAAGGATTCTGCCTCTATTATAGATTATACTTATCAAACCATTCTATTTTTTTATCAAGTCTGCTGGTTTTAAAAAGTTTAAATCCTTATTTTATAAGTAATGTAATACTAACTATTTAAAACAAAATATCATGTCATTTAATTTACCAAAATTACCCTATAAATATGACGCTTTAGAGCCTTATATTGATGCTAGAACTATGGAAATTCACCATTCCAAACACCATAACGGCTATACAAACAATTTAAACAATGCTATTGCCGATACCGAACTGGAAGAAAGATCAATTGAAGATATCCTTAAAAATTTAGATCTGAAAAATACTGCTGTCAGGAACAATGGCGGTGGATATTTTAACCACAATCTTTATTGGAAAATTATGTCACCTAACGGAGGTGGAGAGCCTGATGGAGATTTGGCAAATGCAATACAAACAGATTTTGGCAATTTCAATAATTTTAAAGATATTTTTTCAAAAGCTGCAGCAACAAGGTTTGGATCCGGTTGGGCCTGGCTGTGTGTCCATAAAGGAGGAAAGCTGGATATTTGTTCTACAGCAAATCAAGACAATCCTCTAATGCCTGAAACAGGTTGCGGCGGAATTCCCATTTTAGGATTGGATGTATGGGAACATGCCTATTATTTAAATTATCAAAACCGCCGCCCGGATTATATCAATGCTTTTTATAATGTGATTAACTGGGAAGAAGTAAGTAAACGATTCGAAGAAAATAAGTAAAAGGACTGAGCGTTAAGAAATAAGCCGGTGGCTTATTTTAGTGAAAGAGCCCGATGGCGTACTGAAAAGGATTGGGTGTTAAATTCAAACCACGGATATTTCCGTGGTTTTTTTAATACATTTACAAAAAAATTACACCATAAATGGGACCAAGAAATATTGCATTTTTACTTGCTACTATTGCCGCACTCATTTATGGTGTAACCTTTACTATTGCCAAGGATGTGATGCCTGAATACATAAGGCCTTTTGGATTTATCGTCCTTAGAGTACTAGGAGCAACAATTTTATTCTGGATCTCAGGTCTATTTATTAAAAAAGAGAAAATTGCTTTTCAGGATTTTATCAGAATTTCCCTGGCTGCAATTTTTGGTATTGCTTTAAATATGCTGGCATTTTTTAAAGGCCTGAGCATGACCACTCCGATATCTGCCGCTGTAATAATGGTTACTTCTCCTATCCTGGTACTTATTTTTGCTACCATTTTTCTGGATGAAAAAGCGACCAAACTAAAACTTGCCGGTATATTTATTGGAATGGCAGGAGCGGCACTATTGATCCTTTACGGCCATGAATTTGATCTGGGAGGAAATGCAATGCTTGGAAATTCTTTAATATTGGTAAACGCCTCATCTTATGCGCTTTATTTGATCCTGATAAAGAACCTGACCAACAAATACAACCCTCTGACTTTTGCTAAATGGTTATATCTTTTCGGTTTGATTATGGTAATTCCTTTCGGGCTTAAAGAATTCAGTATGATAAGTTGGGAAACACTTCCGGAAACCATACTTTACAAAATTACTTTTGTTGTTGTTGCCACAACATTCATTACTTACATGTTTAACCTATTTGCTATTAGAAAATTAAAACCAACAACTCTAAGTATTTTTATATACTTTCAACCCGTGATTGCAAGTGTCTATGCCTTACTTGTTGGTAGTGACAGTTTAGATTCGGTAAAAATAATTGCTACCGTTCTAATTTTCATCGGTGTATTTTTAGTGACAAGAAAACCGAAAGAAGAAGGCTAGTCGAAAGTGCAAAGTCCAATGTCAAATGTCATCACTACTACTTTAGACTTTAGACATTCGACTTTAGACTTTTTTATTACTAACTTTGCCTATCTTTTATAATATTATTTTATGATACAATCCATGACAGGGTATGGAAAAGAAATTTTACAATTACCCACTAAGAAAATTACCATTGAGATCAAGACACTTAACAGTAAAAACTTAGACATCAATACACGAATGCCTTCTTTATACAGAGAAAAAGAAATAGAGATAAGAAGATTTCTGTCAGAAAAGTTGGTAAGAGGTAAGGTTGACTTTTCCCTTTTTATTGAAACCACGGGAGATGATGCAACTTCAGTTATCAATAAAGAAATTGTTCAAAACTATCTTCGTCAATTAAAAAATTTCAATGTACCATCAAATGATCTGTTAGCCATTGCTATGCGTTTACCCGATGTATTAAAAACAGAAAGGGAACAGCTCGATAAAGAAGAGTGGAAAGCCATTGAGAACACTATTAATGAAGCTTTAAAAGATCTTATCTCGTTTAGAAAAGATGAAGGGGAAGTATTGCAAAAAGATTTTATTTTCCGAACAGAAAACATTAACATGCTATTAAATAATGTAATTAAAGAAGACAAAACCAGGTTAGACCTGATTAGGGAAAGATTGGAAAAGGCGATAGATGAAATTAAAGTAGAAGTTGATAAAAACAGATTTGAACAGGAATTGATCTATTACCTTGAAAAACTGGATATTACCGAAGAAAAGGTCCGCTTAAAAAATCATTTGGATTATTTTTTACAGGAATTGAACTCGGATACATCCAATGGAAAAAAACTCGGTTTTATTTCCCAGGAAATTGGAAGAGAGATCAATACGATAGGCTCAAAATCAAATCATGCTCCTATGCAAAAGATGGTTGTACAAATGAAAGATGAGCTTGAAAAAATCAAAGAACAATTACTAAACGTATTGTAATGAACGAAGGTAAACTAATCGTTTTTTCGGCGCCATCAGGTTCAGGCAAAACAACTATTGTAAGGTACTTGTTAGAAAAAGAAGCATTGAATTTAGACTTTTCTATTTCGGCAACTTCACGTGATAAAAGAGGAGCCGAAGTGGATGGAAAAGACTATCATTTTATCTCTGCCGAAGAGTTTAAAAATCATATCAAAAACGATGATTTTATCGAATGGGAAGAGGTTTATACCGATAATCTTTACGGAACTCTAAAAACGGAAGTGGAAAGAATATGGGACATGGGAAAACATGTTATTTTTGATATTGATGTGGTTGGCGGACTTAGAATTAAAAACAAATTCCCCGATAAAACCCTGGCAGTTTTTGTGAAATCACCCTCCATTAAAGAAATGGAAAAAAGACTTAGGGCTAGAAATACCGACAGTGAGGAAAAAATAAAGGAACGTGTTGCCAAAGCAGAACGCGAAATGAAATTTGCGAAAGATTTTGATGTGATCCTGGTGAATGATGATCTGGAAACAGCAAAGAAAGAGGCGTATAAACTGGTGAATGATTTTGTTGAAAATTGATTTTCACTTTTATCTTTTAACTTTAAACTTTTTACTTTGACCCCATGAAAATCGGACTCTTTTTCGGAACTTTTAACCCCATCCATATCGGGCATTTGATCATTGCCAATCATCTGGTAGAGTTTTCCGATCTTGATGAAGTCTGGTTTGTGGTTACTCCTCATAATCCATTTAAAGAGAAAAAAACCTTACTGGCAGATAATCACCGATTGCGAATGGTTACCGAAGCATGCGAAGGATACCCAAGATTAAAACCAAGTAATATTGAATTTGGTTTACCTCAGCCAAATTACACAGTAAATACTTTGGCTTATTTACATGAAAAACATCCAAAGCATCATTTTAATCTGATCATGGGTGAAGATAATTTACAATCATTTCATAAATGGAAAAACAGTGAGGTTATCTTAGAAAATCACGATATTTATGTGTACCCCCGTGTTTATCAGGATAAAACATCTTCACAATTTGAAAAGCATCCTAAAATTCATAAAGTAGATGCTCCGGTGGTAGAAATTTCTGCAACATTTATCCGTAAAGCGATCAAAGAAGGAAAGAA
>JBDLIB010000121.1:0-9335 GCA_039715085.1 Bacteroidota bacterium
ATTAGAGAATTTCCAAAGACTGGTTAGCATAAAAACTCTTATCAGTTCTTCATAAAGTGCAATTCCTATCCACAGAACAGGGCCGAACCAAAGGATCAATAGTAATGGATCTTTTCTCATATCAAGCATTAAACCGAGTAATTCCTGGTTTGACCTGAATGTTAGTATATTACTTAGGGTTGCTCTTTCTATATAAAAAAGGATAAAGTACATAGCTGTTAGAATTAATCCCCAAAAGATATCTTTTGCAATACTTCCTCTGCCTGAATTGAAATCGGATAATTCTTCTTTCAAGAAATACTTTTTTACCAGGTAGAGTAACAAAATACTACCCCCACCAAAAAGTAAAGGGTATAGTATCAATTCATTGGAAGCGAATCCGGTGGTTTGATGATTTCTATACCATATCATCAAACCGAAGGGAATGAAAACTATTATTGATAATGAAATTATTGTTTTGACAGTTTTCATGATAAATTGATTTTTTAGGATGTAGTAGTCAGAATTAGCATAATTAGATCAATGATATAAACAACAATATATTTTATAAGATAAGCCATAAAAAGGTATTTAAAATTTTAAGTAAAACTAAATTTAAGTCTTAATTAAAACTGACTGTCTTATCGGGAAGTAAAAAAATAAAAAGTAAAAACCTATAACTAAACTACTATGGAATGCAAGTCCATAGGTTTAGTTAGGAATAAAATTCGTTTAGTAAGCACCAAAAATCAAATGTCAAATTACAAACAATTTCCAATAATTAAATCAGTTAGCTATCAGGATTCAAAACATTAATCTTCAATATTGAAAACGTATTTGTTTATTGTTCATTGAATATTGAAATTTATTTGTTATTTGGGTATTTGTTGCTTGAATTTTTAGGAGTTAAATCGAGCTGAAGTTATTACCAAAAGCTTCCTATAGATTAGTTTTGATTCTTTTTGATACTAAAAATTAGCTAATATAAAACCAAAATGCAACGAGGTCAATTGTTTGAATTAAAATTGGAGCAATTAGCAAAGGTGTGATGCTCCTATATTTAAAATAGAGAAAGTTTGAGGTTACAATTATTAAAAACGTATTGATCATTTCCGGTACACCTTTATCAATTTGTGTAAAGGCAAATAACAATGCTGTTAATATTATTGACAACCATATGCCTATTTTTGAACCGGAAAGCTTCCATAGATTATTTAAAATAAATGCTCTTGAAAAGACTGAAAATAATTCTGTAGCCCAGATAAAAGGACCTAATAAAATGAAAGCATAGAGTTTATTAGAAAAAATTTCTTTTAATGTCTCAATGATCTTTGAATTATCAAACTGGCTGGTGAACCACCTAAAGTATGTTATGTTTCCCAGGCTCATGATAAAGTATGTTGCGCTTAAAAGTAATAGACCCAGAGACAGGTCTACAATAAATTTTTCTTTGCGTTTAAAAAAACTTTGTAAATTTTGTCTTAGTAATATCTTGTTGGTTAGGTAGATAACAATTATTCCAAATATACTTATGAGCAGATATTTAATAAATAATCCTTTTATAGAAATATCGGTAATGCCTCTGCTTTTTTCAAAAATCACTACAAAATAAAAGGGTACTATTATTATGGCTAAAGCTATGATATTACGGACTTTATCTTTCATACGTTTAAATTTCAGTAATTATCTGATAATAAGTTAATTATAAAATTAAGAACGTATGCAATCGCTACGCTCTCTCATGAAAAATTTAATCATTTCTTTTTGTGAATTAATTGATTAAATTTATTCATGTTCGTTTCATTTCTAAATTTTGAAGGAGTGATTCCTGTTACTTTTTTAAAAGCTGTATTGAATGCAGATAAGGAGTTATATCCTACATCAAAAGCTATTTCAGAAATTTTACTTTTTTGATTGTGTTGAAGCAGGTTCTTTGCCTCATTGATGCGGTATTCACCTAAAAGCTCAAAATAAGTTTTGTTATAATTCTCGTTAATTACCTGAGATAGTATATGCGTATTGGTGTTTAATTTTTTTGCAAGAAGTGCTAATGAAACCGTATTGGATCTATATATTTTATCATTTTCAAACAATTGTCTTAGATGGATCAAAATCCTTTTATTTTCATCCGGTTTTAAACCGGTATTTCGATACTTTGGATTTGTATAATTAATAATATATCCTTTGTTAAGAATTATAATAAGTGAGAAGTATATTAAAACACTATAAAGTATTGCACCGGAAATATAAGGGAAACCTGAAACTTCATTTAACAGGTATGCAAACCAGATAGCCAAAAGAAAATAACCAATTATATTTAATTGTTTGATTATATCTTCCCTGTTAAAATTGGAAAAATTCAATTTAATAATGGCATAAGAAACATAGATCATATACTGTAATAATATCGTTCGATAAAAGATATGCCATATATTTCCATTGTTTCTAATAGCATCAAGAAATATCCACATAAAAGTGAATATAATAGCAGGTAGAAGATGTATCAATTGTTGCCATTTTAATTTAAACTTTTCATCAATAACCGATTCAACAAACAAGTAATATGCAGGACCGATTGCCATAAATCCCGAAAGTCCTATTGTAAGTAAAAAGTTGTGTAAACCATCAGAATAAGTTATGATAATTGACTTGGAAATCCGTAAGGTAAGCATGAGGATCAAAAGGGCAAAAAGTATATTTGAAGTTCTGTTTCCTTTTTTTGTTACAAGTGCGTAAATAATTAAAATAAAACTATTTATAATACCTAATATACTTCCAAACAATATGATGGTTTTCATACGTTTAAATTGTTATAATTGCCCATAAATAAGTTAATTATAAAATTGAGAACGTATGTAAACGCTACGCTCTCACATGAAAAATTTAATCATTTTCTTATGAGAATTAATTGATTAAATTTATTCATGTTCGTTTCATATTTACAAACTTACAAAAAGCGAATTGTATTAAAGTTAAATTTCATCGATAAAACACAATGAAACTTCTTTCAATTTTAAATGTTGGGATATAAAGAATAATGTATTTTGAATAAAAGAAAGGTTTAATATAATTATTCAACCCGTAACCCGAAACCCGAAACTCGTAACCTGAAACAGATTGATTAATAGTAGCAGTTTACAGGCTCAGTATGCAGAATATTTTAATATAAAACACAGAGCATATAACCAACAACCAACAACCATTAACCAACAACTAACAACCATCAACCAACAACCAACAACCAATTTTCACCCATGTACCAACGGCAATTTCCCCTGTTGCTTAATATATTCTGCTTCGTAGGTTAAAAATTCATCCCAGGTCTTATCTACAACCTCCCTATCCATAAATTTACGGGCGAATCCTAAGAATAAGGTATAATGGCCGGCTTCTGAAGCTAACAGGTCGCCAAAGAATTTTGCCAGTTCTTTATCTTTCATGTTTTTTGAAAGTACAGAAAACCTTTCACAACTTCGGGCTTCTATAATGGCACCCATTAACAGGCGATTTATCAAACTTTGTTGTCTGTCTTTTGTTTTTAGGAAGAATTTTGAAAGGTGCTTGGCATAATCACTTCTTTGATCCTGTCCTAAAGTCATTCCACGGGAAACCATTATCTCATGAACCATTTTAAAATGTTCCATTTCTTCAATGGCCAGATCGCTCATTCTTTGGACCAATTCTGTTTCTTCAGAATAGTTAATGATCAAAGAAACTGCTGCAGCTGCAGCTTTTTGTTCCGCGAAAGCGTGATCGGTTAATAATTGTTGCAAATTTCCTTCTGCAATTTTCACCCAGGAAACGTCGGTATCAGATTTTAATCCAAGCATGGTTAGTTTTTTTGCAAAGGTAAGGTGGAAATGGCAAATGACAAATGACAAATTCCAAATGGTAAATTTTGAATATGCCTCGCCATCAAGTGGGTTTCAAATGAGGGTCTATATTTGCAGAGTTAGTGAATTCTTACACATATTCTATTGATTTAAGTGTTTTAAATAGCAGAAAAACAGCTATATAGATTCTTATTTAAAATAATTCTAAATAAGCTTTGTTTATTCGAATTATCCATTTAGTTTTGCGCTCGAAAATTACTATTTAAAATCATTCTAAATAACAGTTTTATGAAAATTAAATTATTATTAGTTATATTATTTATTTCTACAGTATTATTTGCCCAACAAAATGAGCAGGATTCATTACGAGTTATTAACCGATTGGAATATAATAACTCCAATAAATTAACAATAGGAGGATATGCACAAATAGATTATAATGAGCCATCAGGTTCCACATCAGGAAAACTGGATGTACATAGGTTGATCATGCTTTTGGGTTATAAATTCAATGACAAAGTAAGTTTTTTAACTGAAATTGAATTGGAACATGTGAAAGAAATATTTGTTGAACAGGCATTTGTAAATTATAATGTAAATCCGAATTTTAATGTAAAAGGTGGATTGATGTTAGTTCCTATGGGAATAATTAACGAATACCATGAACCTCCTGTTTTTTATGGAGTGGAACGCCCGGGGCTGGATAAATATATTGTACCTACAACATGGAGGGAGTTAGGTGTTGGGGTTTCAGGTAAATTTGATGAATTATCCCTAAAATACCAGACTTATATTTTTAACGGATTCGCTTCCTACAAAGATGGAGAAGGAACTCTTAGAGGAAAAGATGGTTTAAGAAAGGGACGTCAGAAAGGGGCAGAGTCAATTATTAGTTCGCCAAATTTATCAGCAAAAGTTGATTATTACGGAATCTTAGGTTTAAAACTTGGCCTGGCCGGTTATTTTGGGAATACCCAAACAGACGATAGTTCTTTGGATGATTCAACTGTTGGTATTACCATGATAGGATTTGATGCAAGATATATGCTTAATGAATTGAAATTAAAAGGGCAGTATGTTTTTACAAGTATTTCCGGAAGTGAGGCGTATAATGAATTAACCGGAAAAGACTTAGGATCTGAAATGGATGGTTTTTATGGTGAAGTTGCATATAATTTTATGCCCTTGTTGGATAAGAAATCAGATAAAGAGTTCGTACTCTTCGGACGCTATGAAAAGTATAATACTCAAAAGAAGACCGAAGGTTTTGAAGAGAACAAAGCATATGACAGAACAGATATAACATTTGGTCTTGATTATAAATTAGCATCCGGTGTAGCATTAAAAGCAGATTATCAATGGTTGGATGATGAAATGTCAGGTGATAACAGAATTAATCAGTTTAATGCCGGAATAGGTGTTATGTTTTAAGAAGTAAGAAGTAAGAAGTAAGAAGTAAGGAATTTCGGATAAAAATATATGAAATACCAATAATCAAAAATCGTTGATCCCTGCCTGCCAGCAGGTAGGGGTGAAACCGCTTTTAAAAAGTGTAATAGGAAGTCCCCTTTTAGGAGAATTTAGGGGGTACATCAGACCAATAAAAACAATAAAATTAAACAGATGAAACAAACTATTTTAATTCTAGTAATTTCTATTCTTACTCTTGGTTTTACTATTCCTAAGCCTATTGAAAAGAAAATTGATAAAGAAATAGGATCTGTTTTCGAAATAGATTCTTTTTCAAAAACTTTGTTAACTTTTGAAGAGGATGTAGAATCTAAAATGTTTGTTCCGTTTGATGATGATAATTTCTTTAAGATTTTAGTTGAAGAAAATTTAATCGGTTATTTTTATTACGGAAAAGCTCCGAGTAAAACAGAAGAGTTTGACTTTTTGGTTGTATTCGATAAAGATCTGATAATTAAAAGAATAAAGATTCTTGCTTACCGGGAAGATTATGGAGGTGAGATCAGCAGTAAGAGGTGGTTAAAACAGTTTGTTGGTTTGACAGATGAAGAGATCGATTATTCTAAAGATATTAAAGCTATTTCCGGGGCTACAATCTCGGCAAGATCAATGACGAAATCAGTTAATGATCTATTAAAAAGTGTATCAATTCTGCAAAATAAAAATCAATTATAATGTCTTTACACGGATTACTTTCAAGTTTACCCAATGAAATAAGATTACTTATCACGCTATTTGTACTGACTTTAAATATTGGTTTTTTTACCGGACTTAGCTTCGTAAATGAAACTACATCGTTTAAAACAAACGGTATCGAAACTCAATATTTAGGTAATGAAAATGATGAAGATGCAGAAGTAATGCAATTTAAAAAATCTAAAAAAGAGGTTTTAACGCTTATCCATAACCACATATTATCAATGTCGATTATTTTCTTGTTGTTGGGCGGATTACTTTCATTAACATCCATAAATAAAAAAATAAAAAAGATCTTAATGATCGAACCGTTTGTTTCAATCATATTAACTTTTGGAGGGATCTACATTTTATGGAATGGAGTTCTTTGGTTTAAATATATCATTATTGTTTCGGGTATTGCAATGACCTTATCATTTATACTAAGCTCATTTTTCATTTTAAAAGAATCTGTTTTCAAGGTAGTTGGAGGTGATAGTTTTCACGATTAAACAAACTCTTTTATGCTTTACTTCTGAATGCTATAATGAGACAATGCTATAATGAGACAATGATTGAGTTTTTAGTTTTGAGTGCTGAGTGTTGAGTTTTTTCTATGTCAATCCCTAAATAGTGTTGACCGATTAATATTAATTTTTCAACTTAAACCATCAACCATCAACCATCAACCATCAACCAACAACCAACAACCATTGACACCTTTTAACTTCACACTTTACACTTGACCACCCTGCCACTCTGTCATTAAAAAATGTCATTTTCTGTCAAATAAATAAAAAAATAGCAATGGCACAAAGATTGACTATGTAGCATCGTAAAATTGATACTAAAAATTTAAATATAATATTATGAGCAAAATAATAGGAATAGATTTAGGAACAACGAATTCATGTGTTTCTGTAATGGAAGGAAATGAGCCGGTAGTAATTCCTAATGCGGAAGGTAAAAGAACAACACCATCAATTGTTGCTTTTGTAGAAGGAGGAGAGCGTAAAGTTGGTGATCCTGCAAAACGTCAGGCTGTTACTAACCCGGAAAAGACAATATATTCTATCAAAAGATTTATGGGTAACAAATATTCTGAATCTAAAATGGAAGCTGAAAGAGTACCTTATAAAGTTGTAAAAGGTGAGAATGACACTCCAAGAGTTGATATTGACGGGAAATTATATACACCTCAGGAGATCTCAGCAATGGTCTTACAAAAGATGAAAAAAACTGCTGAAGATTATTTAGGAACTGATGTAAAAGAAGCGGTAGTAACCGTGCCTGCTTACTTTAGTGATTCGCAACGTCAGGCTACAAAAGAAGCTGGTGAAATTGCAGGATTAAAAGTGAGCCGTATTATCAATGAGCCTACTGCAGCAGCTTTGGCTTATGGTTTGGATAAAGCAGGAGAAGATAAAAAGATTGCTGTTTACGATTTAGGTGGTGGTACTTTTGATATCTCTATCCTTGAAATTGGTGACGGTGTTTTTGAAGTACTTTCAACAAATGGTGATACGCATTTAGGTGGTGATGATTTCGATCAGGTAATTATCGACTGGTTAGCCGAAGAATTCAAAAAAGAAGAAAATATGGATCTTCGTAAAGACCCAATGGCTTTACAAAGATTAAAAGAAGCAGCAGAAAAAGCGAAAATTGAATTGTCTTCAAGTACGCAGACTGAGATCAATTTACCTTATGTAACTGCAACAGCTTCAGGACCAAAACATTTGGTAAAAACTTTATCCAGAGCACAGTTCGAAAAATTAGCTGATTCTTTGATCAAACGTTCCATGTCACCTGTAGGTGCTGCTTTAAAAGATGCAGATCTAAGTACTTCTGATATTGACGAAGTAATTTTAGTTGGTGGTTCAACACGTATGCCAAGAATTCAGGAAGAAGTTGAAAAATTCTTCGGAAAAAAACCTTCAAAAGGTGTAAACCCTGATGAGGTAGTAGCAATTGGAGCAGCAATTCAAGGTGGTGTTTTAACAGGAGATGTAAAAGATGTATTGTTATTGGACGTTACTCCATTATCATTAGGTATTGAAACTATGGGTAATGTAATGACCAAGTTGATCGAGGCAAATACAACGATTCCAACTAAAAAATCACAAGTATTCTCAACTGCGGCTGATAATCAACCATCAGTAGAGATCCATGTGTTACAGGGTGAACGTGCAATGGCTGCCGATAACAAAACAATTGGTAGATTCCACTTAGATGGAATTCCACCTGCGCAAAGAGGAGTTCCTCAAATTGAAGTTACTTTTGATATTGATGCCAATGGTATTATTCATGTAACAGCCAAGGATAAAGGAACCGGTAAAGAGCATAATATTCGTATTGAAGCATCTTCAGGGTTATCAGATGAAGATATCAAAAAGATGAAAGCTGATGCTGAAGCTAACGCTGATGCGGATAAACAAGCGAAAGAAACTGCTGAAAAGGTCAATGCTGCTGATGCTATGATCTTCCAAACAGAAAGTCAGTTAAAAGAATTTGGAGACAAATTATCTGCTGATAAAAAAGCGCCAATCGAATCTTCATTAGAAGAATTGAAAAAAGCGCATGAGTCAAAAGACCTTGCTCTGATTGACCCTGCAATGGAAAAGATCAACGAAGCATGGAAAGCTGCTTCCGAAGAAATGTACAAAGCACAACAAGATGCACAAGGTGGCGCAGCAGGCCCTCAACCGGGAGCTGATGCAGGTGCCGGAGCAGAAGCTTCAGGAGAAGATGATGTACAGGATGTAGATTTCGAAGAAGTAAAAGAAGATTAAATCATTCTTTTGTAAGACTGTCATTCCCATTCCCATGAAAATGGGAAACTTGGGAATCAAATAAACCAAAAACCGTCAGGATTAATTTCCTGGCGGTTTTTTTGTCTGTTTATGTTTTTTTTTTTTTTTAACTTAGTAGATTCTAATAAATTAACTCAAACCAAACCAAACCAAAATGAAAATAAAGAATCTACTGCATTACCTGTTCCAATGGGTCTTTTTTTATTGAGCTTAAAATAATGCTCGAAAAATAAAAAATTAGTTACTCCAAATTCAAGATACCTAAAGATACACTAGATTAGAGTATAATATTTTATATATAACAAATAGGAAATTTAATAATCAATCCAAAAAATAATTTAACTAACCTCAAAATTAATAAAAGATGAAAAAAACATTATTATCATTAGCATCAGTTCTATTTCTTACAATTGGTACTGCTGTAGCACAGGAAAATCAAAACCAAGAAGCCTCTTCAAATAGAATTGCGGAGTTTGTACATTGGTATCCTGCAATAGAGCAGGCAAAAATGCGTGATGATTGGTTAAAAAGCAACAAGTATGGAGAATGGCAATTTACCGGAATGGTG
>JBDLIB010000122.1:0-9261 GCA_039715085.1 Bacteroidota bacterium
TTAATTGATCAAACCGAAAACACTTCGGTATTTATTCACGAATTACCCGATGGACATATGAGTCATGTAGAGAATAGAGACGAGTTGATCTCTGCTTTTAAGAATTTCATTAAAATTTGTAAGTAAAGTTTCTAAAAATTAGATTTAGGGAATAATATATTTTTCTCTGTGAATCTCTGTTTTATTCAGTGTACCTCTGTGTAACAGTTAGTTAGAATAACAATCATTTATTAATTAGTGGTAACTATATTTAACCCTATTAATTTTCATTACTTTTATAAGTATTAACTGGTTAATATTCAAAATAATACAGCTTATGAAGTTTAGAATATTTTTACTTTTTATCTTCTTTTCTACTATTATCTGTAAATCTCAAACCTGGAAAACTTACCCTTACACCCCAACAGAAAGTTTAATTTCATTTCCAAAAGATGAAGGTCATCATGCTTCGGAACCTATTGAATGGTGGTACACAACAGGTCATCTTAAAGGAAAATCTACCGGTACAAACTACAGCTATATGTTGAGTTATTTCTTTTACACATATCAAGGTTTTGACGGATTCAGAATTTTAAATATCACCAATGATGATACAGGTGAAAAATATTTTAATACCAGTCCTGTAAAGTATGATGTTTTGTCCGAAGATAAATTACAAATTCAAGCATCTAGTGCATTATTCCTTCCAAAAACAGAAAAATGGAAAAACAAAGAGGATGGAAACAATAAAATCATTCCGTTTGAATATACAATTAATGCAGCATCAGATAAAGCAGAAATTGACTTAGAATACATTACCGTAAAAAGGCCATTAATTTTAGGCGATGACGGTAAATTTGATCAGGGAGCATCGAGTTATACCTATTATTATTCGCTAACAAAGAATGAGGTTACGGGCAAAATTATTTTTAACGGATCAACCGAAGATGTCACAGGTACTTCATGGATCGATCGTCAATATGGTTCTCTTAATCCTTTAGAAGATGAAAAATATGAATGGATGAGTATACAACTCTCAAACGGAATGGATATAAATCTATGGAATTTGTTTACGGATGATGATAAAATACCTGATAATTTAAATTATAAGCTCCTGTCGGCTTATGTAGATGAAAATACCCAATACACAATTATGGATTTTGTTTTAGAACGCTTAGAATACCATTTTACTCCCGATAAAGAAAGATGTTATTCTCAAAAGTGGCGTCTTACATCAGATAAAAATAATATTGATCTGATTATTTCTGTTCTGCATAAAGATTCCGAAGTGCAATTGCCTTTTAGGTTTTATGAAGGGGCAACTTCCATAACCGGAAATGTGAATGGTGTTGCCGTTACCGGAAAGGGTTTTGCGGAACTTTTACACAGTTATGAAGTTCCTGAAATAAATATTACACATCCAAATAATGGCACATTCAATTCTTCAGAAAACATTACCTGGAACGTGACTAATCCTGACGAAGGTAACCCCTTATTATTTGATGTAGAATATAGTATTGATGACAAACAAACTTTTAAGAAAATTGCCGAAGGGATAAGTGAGACCTCATTTTTATGGGAAAATCCTGATATTCTAACCGGTGAAAATATTTGGTTTAAAATTATTGCTTATTCTGTTGATAAGACCTTGGTAGGTAGTAATGAAAGTACAAATTCTTCTTCATTTACATTGCCTGTTGAAGATTTTAATAAGAACAATTTTGTACTATTTCCTAATCCGGGCGATGATTTTTTGCAAATAAATTTTAATCAGGTTTTCCCAAATTTAACTTACCAGATTATCGATGTAAATGGAAGAATTTTGATAAATAATGAAGAAAAAAACATCAAAAACTTAGAAATTGATATAAAGAGTCTAGGTAAGGGTCTTTACTTTTTAAAAGTAACTCATCAAAATAAAAATCTGCATACTAAATTTTTAGTTGAATAATATATGAAACAGGTTTGTCCATTATGTTCAGGAATTAGTTTGATCTTTGATATTTCAGGAAAACAACATTATTATCTCTGTGAAAACTGCAAAGGGATTTTTTTAGACAAAGATCATCTATTAGATAGAAGTGAAGAAAAGGATCGCTATTATTTACATGAAAACCATATTAATGATCAAGGATATATAAAATTTGCTGACCCGATCATTTCGTCTGTAAGAGAACTTTTTAATTCTACACATCAAGGTCTGGATTTTGGTGCAGGGCATACTCCGGTAATTTCGGAAGTATTAAAAAGAGATGGTTTTCAGGTAGAGATTTTTGATCCTATATTTTTTAACAATACTAATATTTTAGATAAAAAATTCGATTTTATTACCTCTTGCGAAGTAATTGAACACTTTTATAATCCAAAAAAAGAATTTGAACTTTTATTTAAAATGCTCAAATCAAACGGAAAACTGATCTGTATGACCGATATTTATAACGGTATAGATTTTGCAACATGGTATTATAGAACCGATCCAACCCATGTGTTTTTTTACCAAGAAGAAACTTTAAAGTGGATTAAAAGTAATTTTGGTTTTCAAGATGTTACTATCAATAACAGGCTAATAATTTTCACAAAGTAGAATCAACTTAAAAAGATTAAATCATGAAAAAACTTGTTTTGGCAATATTGTTTATTGCATTTATTATTCCGCTTAATGCGCAAACCAAAAAAGAATTAAAAAATGAAGCAGAAGCAAAAGAATATGCTGATATGAAATCATTAGTTGATTCAAAGGAATATGTTTTTGAAGCTGACTGGGCTTCAACCCAAAAAGGAAGAAGAATCAACTTAATATCGAACCCAAATTTCTTAAGAATGGATCAGGAAAATGCCGACATTGATATGCCTTATTTTGGAGTTGTACAATCTCCAAGTGTTGGTTTTGGGGGTGAAGGAGGTATTGTTTTCAAAGGTGCTGTAGATAATTATGATGTTCAGTATAACGATAAAAAGCAAAAAGCAGTCATTAAGTTCAAAGCCAAAGGGAAAAGTGATCACTTTACTTTTACGTTAACCGTTTTTAAAAATAACAATGCTACTTTATATGTATCCAGCAATAGCAGAAATGGAATTAGTTATGATGGAAAAGTAGCTAAGTTAGAAAAAGCTGTAAGCAATAAGCAGTAGGCTTTCACCCGAAACCATAAGCCCGGAACTATTTATTTCATCGCATTCCACCCTTGAGCAATAATTTCAACTTTTTGATTTGCTCTGGTTATTAAATTTGCACCTTCTTTTTCATCGGTCATATGTCCAATAACTGTTAGGCTTGGATTTGCTTTGATCTTTGGATAATCTTCCTGAGAAATGGTAAAAAGCAATTCGTAATCTTCCCCTCCGCTAAGTGCTATTGTGGTACTATCCATATTGAATTCTTCACAAGTCGAGATCACCTGAGGGTCGAGCGGAATTTTGTCCTCATATAAATTACACCCAACTTTTGATTGTTTGCAGATATGTAATATTTCTGAGGATAGGCCATCCGAAATATCCATCATAGCTGTAGGTTTTACTTCCAGATCTTTAAGTAGTTCTACTATATCTTTTCGTGCTTCAGGTCTCAACTGTCTCTGGACGAGGTAAGTATAGTTTTCTAATTCGTGTTGTGCATTCGGGTTGACCTGAAATACTTGTTTTTCACGTTCTAAAACCTGTAAGCCTAAATAGGCTGCTCCAAGATCACCACTAACTACAAGTAGGTCGCCTGGTTTTGCTCCATTTCTGTAAACTATATCTTCAGCATCAGCCTCTCCAATTGCGGTAATACTTATCAGTAAACCTTTGGTAGAAGAGGTGGTATCTCCACCAATCAGATCTATGTTATAAGCATTACAGGCAAACTGAATTCCGGCATATAGTTCTTCTAAAGCTTCCACAGGAAAGCGATTGGAAACAGCAATAGAAACGGTAATCTGTTTGGCAATTCCATTCATAGAATAAACATCCGATAAGTTAACCATTACAGCTTTATAGCCTAAGTGTTTTAATGGCATATAACTCAGGTCAAAATGAATACCTTCTACCAACAGATCGGTAGTGATCAAAGTTTGTTTATCCTTATATTCGATTACTGCACAGTCATCACCAACTCCTGTGACAGTGGATTTGTGATGAATTTTAAATTGATCTGTAAGGTGGTCAATTAATTTGAATTCACCTACTTCAGATAAAGGTGTGCCCGGTTGATTCTTCTTTTCTGTCATTTTGCAAAGATAATTTAGAAATTATAAACTTCAAGTATCAATTTCTAAAATATATATATCAATCCAAAACAAAAATTATTTATTTTTATATCGCAAAATCAATAGTTTGAGTATAGTCAACCATATATTGAACAGGGCTTATGAAAATGCCGAAACTATCTCCATAAACAGGGATTCAAAAATTATTTTCTTTAGTGATCTTCATAAAGGAGATAACAGTTATGCCGATGATTTTAAGCGCAATATGAAAATTTATTGCAAGGCTATAAGGTGTTATCTCGATGAGAATTACACTTATATTGAAAATGGTGATGGTATAGAATTATGGGAGAACAGAACTTTTGCACCTATTTTTCATTCTCATAAAGAGAGCTTTGAAATTTTAAAAGAATTTAACCGGAAGAAGAAATTATTCATGATATGGGGAAATCATGATATGGAATTCAGGGATCCGATATTTGTAGAGAAAATAATGTTTAAATATTTTACTCCGAAGAATATTGCACAAAAGAATCTGTTATTCGACCTGACATATTATGAAAGTTTGTTGCTGAATATTGAAGGCTCTGACAAAAATATTTTTGTAATTCATGGCCACCAGGCAGATTATCTGAACTATGTTCATTGGAAATTCAGCAGGTTTTTTGTCCGCTATTTTTGGAAATATATGCAAAAATGGTTCGGAATAAAAGACCCTACGAGTCCGGCAAAGAATTATAAAGGCTTAATAAAAGTAGAGAAGAAACTAAATAACTGGATTGTAAAAAACAAAAATCAGATGGTGATCTGCGGTCATACGCATCGGCCCCGTTTCCCCGATCCGGGAGATATTCCGCTTTTTAATGATGGCAGTTGTGTACATCCTCATTCAATAATTGGTATTGAGATAGTTGATCTTAAAATATCTCTTATCAAATGGTATGAAAATATCAATGAAGAAACCAATGAAAAAGAAATTATCAAAGTGATTTTAGAGGGACCGACTGAAATAGAGTTGTTTGTTTAATTTAGTTTATTAAGCTTTATAATGCGTTTTTCCAGATAATGGTTTACTTTTTAGTTTTTAATACATAAATTAGTGTAATAATATATTCCAAAATCACAAACAACATAAAGATGTTTAATCCGAAAACAACCCATTTACCATGAGAAAAATAATTATTTTCATCATGCTTATATCAATGATAGCATGTAAACAAGCAAACAAAATTGAGACAAAAGTAGAATCAATTGAAAATTACTCAATTGAACAATTCTATAAAAATAGTAGAATTTCTGGAGGCGCATTTAACAATGATGAAAGTAAGTTATTAGTTAGTAGTGACGAATCTGGTATTTTTAATGTATTTGAAATTGATATTAAAGATGGTTCCAAAAGGCAAATAACCTTTTCAGATAAAGAATCTTTTTATGCAATTGATGAAGTACCTGGTACAAACTATATTTTATATAGTGCTGATAAAGGTGGTAATGAAAGAAATCATATATATTTATTTAAGAATGACAGTATTACAAGGGATCTTACACCCGGAGATGATGTAAAATCCTGGTTTGGAGGTTGGAGTGAAGATAAAAAATCAATGTTTTATGGATCAAATAAGAGAGATCAAAAATATTTTGATGTCTATAAAATGGATTTGAGTGATTGGAAGCCTAAAATGATCTATCAAAATAATGATGGATTAAGCTTTTCTGGTATTTCACATAATGAGAATTATTTGGCCTTAAGTAAATCAATTACTACAAATGAAAATAAATTATTTTTAATTGATCAGAAAAATAAAAAACGAGTTGAATTATCTGAGATACCTGCAAATTATAACAGTTCCGGATTCAGTAAAGACAATAAATATTTTTATTATATAACTGATGCTGGCAAAGAATTTACTTATTTAGTTCAATATGAAATAGAAACAGGAAAAAGAGAAACTATTTTTGAAACTGACTGGGATGTGATGTATAGTTATCTGAGTAAAAATGACAAGTATCGTGTTATAGGTATCAATGAAGATGGTAAAACCAATGTAATATTTAAAGATAATCAAAATGGTACATCCCTAGATTTTCCTAAAATTCCTGACGGAGATATTAAAGGGATAAGCATTTCTGAAAGTGAAAATTTAATACGATTGACAGTTGGTACATCAAAAGCATCAAACAACATATATCTTTACAATTTACAAACTAAAGAATTAAAACAACTTACCAATACACTAAATCCTGAAATTGATCCTGATAATCTGGTTTCAGCACAAGTAGTTCGCTATAAATCATTTGACGGATTAGAAATCCCTGCTATTTATTATAAACCATTAGAAGCAACTACAGTTAATAAAGTACCGGCATTAGTATGGGTTCATGGTGGGCCAGGAGGGCAATCAAGAGTTGGATATTTTTCATTGATTCAATATCTGGTAAATCATGGATATGCAATTTTAGCCGTTAACAACAGAGGTAGCAGTGGTTATGGAAGGACCTTTAATAAAATGGATGATAAGAATCATGGTGATAAAGATTTGAAAGATTGTATTTATGGGAAAAAATGGTTACAAGAACAAGATTATATTGACTCTGATAAAATAGGTATTATTGGAGGTAGTTATGGAGGATATATGACTATGGCAGCAATGACATTTGCTCCAGATGAATTTAATGTTGGTGTAAATATTTTTGGAGTTACAAACTGGTTAAGAACTTTAAAATCTATCCCTTCATGGTGGGAGTCCTTTAGAAAAGCCCTTTACGATGAAGTTGGAGATCCAAACACCATAGATTCTGTAAGATTGTATAATATCTCACCATTATTTCATGCTAACAAGGTTAAAAATCCAATTATGGTTCTTCAGGGAGCTAATGATCCGAGAGTGCTACAAGCAGAGTCAGATGAGATTGTTGCAGAGGTTAGAAAAAATGGTGTTCCGGTTGAATATGTTCTGTTTCCTGATGAAGGACATGGTTTTAGGAAAAAGGAAAACGAGATCAAAGGATATGGCCAAATTTTAACTTTTTTGGATAAGTATTTAAAAGGTGCTGAGCCTGTAAAGCAATGATAAATAATGATTTACTTAAAATGAGACCCTATATCTTAGAAGAAAGCAACTGGAAAACCATTAAAGATATTCAATTTGACCTGGCAGTACTTCCCTGGGGAGCAACCGAAGCTCATAATTATCATTTGCCTTATGCAACTGATAATTATGAAGCAGATCTAATTGCTGCAGGATCTGCAAAAATTGCCTGGGAAGCTGGGGCTAAGGTAATTGTTTTGCCTACTATTCCTTTTGGAGTGAATACAGGACAAACAGATATTTTGTTAGATATCAACCTGAACCCAAGTACGCAGCTAGTTATTTTATCAGATATCATTGAAGTTTTAAACCGACAGGGAATTCACAAGCTATTAATTTTAAACAGTCATGGCGGGAATGATTTTAAAGCAATATTAAGAGAATTGGGAGTGAAATTTCCAAAAATGTTTCTAAGCACTACTAATTGGTTTCAGGCATTAGATAGAAGAAGATATTTTGATGACCCGGGAGATCATGCCGATGAAATGGAAACCAGCTTAATGTTATTCCTTAAACCTGAACTGGTTTTACCCAAAAAAGAATGGGGAGAAGGAAAAGAGAAAAAACACAGGATCAAAGCTTTTTCAGAAGGCTGGGCATGGACAGAAAGAAAATGGTCGCAAATTAGTGAAGATACCGGTGTAGGTAACCCTAAACTGGCAACCGCGGAAAAAGGAGAGCAATTTTATAAGGCAGTAACACAAAAAATGGCAGAATTATTTATCGATATTTGCAGTACTGATATTGATAAACTATACAAATAATATTTTCTATGTTTTTAATTGATAAGCCTTACGTTTCTGATTTTTTAATCAATACCATAAAGGATAATGATTACCAGATCATTGCAACTTCAGAGGCAAAAGAATTAATTTCAGATGGATCTTTAAACTGGATATCAGAGAATGATGCTGTAAATATTTTAAATACACACACAGATATCCCAATTTATTCTAACTCAGAAAATGCAATTTATTGGATTAATAACAATTTGAAATTCACAGATTTACCTGATAAAATTCTTCTTTTTAAGAATAAAGTAAAATTTAGGGATCTCGTTAAAGATATTTTTCCAAATTATTTTTATCAGGGAATTTATCTTGATGAATTGGATAAGATCTCAGTAGAAGAACTAAATTTCCCTCTAATTATTAAACCTGCAATAGGCTTTTTTAGTGTTGGTGTTCATAAAGTTGAAAATCCAAAAGAGTGGTATCAAGCTTTAAAGCATATTAAACTTGAAATTTCCGAAATTGAAGGATTGTATCCTAATGAAGTTATTGATACAAAACAATTCATTATAGAAGAATATATCGAAGGGGAAGAATATGCAATTGACTGTTATTTTAATAATGATGGAGAAGCAATCGTGTTGAATATTTTACATCACATTTTTTCATCAGGTAAAGATGTGAGTGATAGAGTTTATTCAACTTCAAAAGAAATCATTGAAAATCACATCGATCCAGTTGAAATATTTTTAAATACGGTTGGTTCTAAAATGAATTTAAAAAACTTTCCAATTCATATAGAAATCCGTATTGATACAAAAGGAAAAATAATTCCGATTGAAGTAAACCCTTTGCGATTTGGAGGTTGGTGTACAACCGGAGACCTATCCTGGTATGCTTATGGGATAAATTCTTATGAATACTTTCTTAAGGGAATTAAACCGGACTGGAAAGAAATTTTAAAATATAGAGAAGGGAAAAAATACAGCATTATTGTTTTAGATAATAATTCAGGTATAAGAGAAAATGATATTGATTATTTTGATTACGATAAATTATTAAAAGATTTTAAAAACCCTCTGGTTGTAAGAAAAGTAAATTATAAGGAATACCCTGTTTTTGGGTTTTTATTTACTGAAAATGATTCTGATAACGAAAAAGAATTAATCCGTATTTTGAGATCTAATCTCAGAGAATATATCAAAGTAAAATGAATCATATTTTTTAATGCCTATTAAATGTTTAATCGAAAAGAATTCCTCGAGGCTCTGCCTC
>JBDLIB010000123.1:0-9116 GCA_039715085.1 Bacteroidota bacterium
AACAATCGATAAGGATAACATCATTCCTACATAAGGTGGTAAATGCGTAACGGTTTTAAAAACAGGAACAAACATGATCGACCCCAAACCTAAATATAACATTACAGCACTGTGTTTTTCAGAACCATTATCATTTTCATCTTCCACAAGGTCTATTGTTCCTTGAAATGCTTTCATTCTCGATGCAATAAAAACAGGAACCACCATAGACAGTAAGGAAGGGACAAATAAATATTTGATCAGATTAATTGTAGTAACCTTATCACCAATCCACAGCATCGTTGTTGTTACATCACCAATTGGTGACCAAGCCCCACCTGCATTTGCAGCAACTACAATCATACCCGCAAACCATATCCTCTGCTCGCTTGAAGAAATGATCTTTCGTAAAATAGTAATCAAAACAATTGTTGCGGTTAAATTATCAATGATAGCAGATAGTATAAATGCTAAAATAGAAAATATCCATAATAATTTAACTTTACTATTTGTTTTTACAAATCTCTTAATCGTTGAAAAACCGTTGAAATAGTCAATAATTTCAACTATGGTCATCGCACCTACAAGGAAAATTAAAATCTCCGAGGTCTTTCCTAAATGATGTAATAAAATTTCTTCAATATGACTCGGGACAAGTTTGAGTAATTCTGTATTGACTTCAAATACCTGAAGATGTCCTAACGCAATTATTGCCCAACTTATAGCCATCATAGCTAAAGCAGGAATTAATTTATCAACTTTTAAAGTATGCTCTAAGGTAATCCCCAGATAGCCTGTAACAAATACTAATAAAACTAGTGTCTCCATTATAAATTTTTGAAATTTTTGTTAAATATAGCAATTTAATAAAAAATTATATTGACTAATATCAATTATTAAAAAAATGAAAGAAGTCCAATCAACATTAAATATGATAATTATTCTGCAAAATATTTGAATTTGAAAATTTATCTATCAAAAAAATATCAATTCTATAAATCAGACCTGAAATTTTTGAAATATCTTATAATTTCACAGTATGTGATTTTTTGATTTTTTTTCACACTTTTTAAAAAAAACATAAATTATTTATTCATACAAGCATTAGATCATCATATCATTCAATCTGCTATAACAACTCTTTAAGTGCAATTTCTAATGCATTTTTTGAAATTTCAACTTTCCTGTCATGCTTTAGGTAAACCTTTACTAACGCTTCTTCAATTGTTCTTGAAGTGTCTTCAAAAATTGCATCATCCCGCATTGGCAATGGCACTTTCCCCTCCATTAAATATGCAAAAACTCTGGCAATACCACAATTGGATATGAAATCGGGAATCAAACTAACTTGCTCGTCGGCATACTCCATTATTGGTCCAAAAAAGATCTCTTTATCAGCAAATGGTACATTTGCTCCTGGTGAGATCACTTCTAGCCCTGTTTCGATCATAGTTGTAATCTGCTCTCTTGTTACTAATCTTGAAGCGGCTGCCGGCACAAAGATCTCAGCCGGAACCGACCATATCTTTTCATTCATTTCATTAAATGGAATCATCTCATTTGTCGAAAGCATATTTCCATCTTTATTTAGAAACATTTCCCTTATCTCTTCTAAGGTGTAACCGTCTTCATTTATTACTCCTCCATTTATATCGATTATTCCAACCACTTTTGCTCCCAACTGTGATAAATAATAAGCTGCTGCAGAACCCACATTACCAAATCCCTGGACTATCGCTCTTTTACCTTTAATATCCCCTCCAAAGATATTATAATAATGTTTTACAGCTTCAGCAACACCATAACCGGTAAGCATATCTGCTACAGTATATTTTTTTCGTAAATCGGGTGAATATTTTTCATCTTCTATCACTTTGATCACCCCGTGACGCAATTGTCCAATCCTGTTGATCTTCTCTGCTTCTGTAGGCATAAAATGTCCATTAAAAACTCCTTCCTGCGGATGCCATACTCCGCATTCTTCCGTTAACGGAATTACATCATGGATCTCATCTACATTCAGGTCTCCACCTGTACCGTAATAATGTTTTAATAACGGAGTTACAGCTTTATACCACCTTTTTAAAACACCACTCTTTCTCGGATCATTAGGGTCGAAATTAATACCGGATTTAGCTCCTCCAATCTCAGGGCCTGAAACAGTGAACTTCACCTCCATCGTCTTTGCAAGCGATAATACCTCATTCATATCCAATCCCTTGCGCATTCGGGTTCCGCCTCCGGCAGCACCTCCACGAAGTGAGTTAATTACGGTCCAGCCTTCGGCTTCCGTTTCCTGATCCTGCCAATGAAAAACTATTTCAGGCGGTTTGTTTTCGTATTTTTCAAGAAGTTGTTTCATTTATTTTTATGTTGTAATGTTTGTAATGTTGTAATGTTGTAATGTTGAACTTTGTAATCAATTAAAGTATAAGTTATATTACCAACTTTCAACTTGATAACATTTTAACTTGATAACTTCATAACTTCAAACACCACCCCGCTACTGTGATCCTTTTTTGCCCCGGTAACACTTTTTAAGCAATTTACCTCATTCTGATCTTTTAAAACTCCAAGTAATGCAAAGATCAAAGCTTCTTTAAAATCGATGATTTCTCTATCGGGAACAAATACTTCCACGAAAGTGAGATCCTTTAACCTATCGATTAAAAATTGATTAAAAGCACCCCCTCCTGTTACCAGAACTTTATCATTCTTTTCTTTAACAGAGTTTCTGTTTATAACTTCTGCTAATTGCACAGCTACATGCTCTACAAAAGTTCTTAAAATATCTTGGGTAGACAGGTTGTATTTATCAATTAAAGGAATAATAGTATCAACTATGAATTCATAACCTAAAGACTTAGGTTTATCATCTACATAAAAAGGTAAATTATTTAATTCATTAAGCAGAGTATCATTTAAACTCCCTCCTGAAGCCATTTTTCCTCCATCATCATATTCCAATCCGATTTTTCTGGTATAATGATTCATTACGATATTAACCGGACAAATATCAAAAGCAGCTCTTTCACTATCTTTTTCAAAAGAAATATTGGAAAATCCACCAAGGTTCAGGCAGAATTTATATTCTGAAAAAAGCAATTTATCCCCTATCGGAACCAATGGCGCTCCTTGTCCGCCCAAAGCGACATCCTGGACTCTGAAATCACAAATTGTTTTGATATTTGTTTCAGCAGCAATTACTGCTCCGTTGCCAATTTGCAATGTATAATTTAAATGTGGCTGATGGAAAATTGTATGCCCGTGTGAGGCTATAAAATCTATATTTTTAAGATGATTTTTATCTATAAATTCCTGAATAATATTAGCTAAAAATTTACCGTAATCAGAGTGTAATTTTGTTAGTTTTTCGGCTGAAAAATTAAAAGCATCAAACAATTCATTTTTCCATTTTTCGGAATAATTTACAGTATCTGTTTTTAAAATTTCAAACGAATACGATTTTTTCTTCTTAAATTTAACAAAAATTAAATCTACCCCATCCAGAGAGGTTCCACTCATTACCCCGATAACATTCCAAATTTTATTTTCCATTTGACTGTAAATTTACAAATTGATTTTGATATTTTTCTGTATCTTTGAAACAATTCAAATAAAAATATTTAACAAACATAAAAATATGGATTTTACTCTTACCGAAGAACAGATAATGATTCGCGATGCTGCTCGTGATTTTGCTAATAATGTATTAAAACCCGGTGTGATTGAACGCGACGAAAAGCAGGTTTTTCCTCATGAAGAAATTAAACAAATGGGAGAACTTGGCTTTTTAGGAATGATGGTCGATCCAAAATACGGAGGAGGCGGAATGGATACGGTCTCTTATGTTTTGGCAATGGAAGAAATTTCAAAAATTGATGCATCAGCCTCTGTTGTAATGTCGGTTAACAATTCATTAGTATGCTGGGGATTAGAAACCTATGGTACTGAAGAACAAAAACAAAAATACTTGGTACCACTTGCAACAGGTGAAGTGTTAGGAGCTTTTTGCCTTAGTGAACCCGAAGCCGGAAGTGATGCAACAAAACAAAGAACTACAGCAATCGATAAAGGTGACCACTATTTAATGAATGGGACCAAAAACTGGATCACTAACGGAGGTACTGCAAGTATCTATTTAGTGATTGCACATACACATCCGGAAAAAGGACATCACGGAATCAATGCCTTTATCGTTGAAAAAGATATGGAAGGATTTGTAGTAGGGACAAAAGAAAATAAATTGGGAATCAGAGGATCAGACACCCACTCTTTGATGTTCAACGATGTTAAAGTGCCAAAAGAGAATCGTATAGGTGAAGATGGTTTCGGATTTAAATTCGCTATGAAAACTCTTTCCGGAGGAAGAATTGGTATTGCTTCTCAAGCCTTAGGAATCGCATCCGGAGCATACGAATTGGCTTTACAATACTCTAAAGAGCGTAAAGCTTTTGGCAAGGAAATTAGCAGACACCAGGCAATTGCATTTAAATTGGCCGATATGGCAACCGAAATCGAAGCAGCAAGAATGCTTTGTTTAAAAGCTGCGTGGGACAAAGACCAGCACAATAGCTATGACCTTTCGGGTGCAATGGCAAAATTATATGCAGCCGAAATGGCGATGCGCGTTACTGTCGAGGCCGTTCAAATTCATGGAGGGTATGGTTATGTAAAAGAATACCATGTTGAGCGTTTGATGCGTGATGCAAAAATCACTCAGATATACGAAGGAACATCAGAAATTCAACAGATCGTTATTTCGAGAGCAGTTTTAAGAGATTAGCAAAAGTCAGCAGACAATTAGCAAAGTTTTGAATTTTGAGTGTTGAGTTGTGATTATGCTATCAACTTTAGAAATTTGAACCAATATTATGAAAACCGTTTTAATATCAGGCGGAACAGGACTAGTTGGCTCTTACCTGTGTGAGATGCTTCATATGGCCGGTTACTCCGTAAGAATATTAAGCAGGAAAGAGAATATTAATTCAAAATTCAAGACTTTTTTATGGGATTACCAAAACAAAAAAGTAGATAGTTCCGCTTTTAAAGATGTTGATTATGTCATCAACATGGCAGGTGCAGGTATTATAGATAAAAGATGGTCTCAAAAAAGAAAGCAGGAAATAATTGACAGCCGGGTAGAAACTACCAAATTCTTATTTGAAACGATTCAAAAAGAAAACACATCATTAATAGCTTTTATTTCGGCTTCTGCCATAGGTTATTACGGCACTGTGACCGATCTACATATTTTTAAGGAAGATGATACTGCCGGAAATGATTTTTTAGGTAATACATGTAAGCAATGGGAAGATGCAGCAGATATGTTCAGTAAAACTAATAACCGAGTGGTAAAGATCAGGATCGGAGTGGTTTTAAGCAAACGTGGCGGAGCATTAGAAAAAATGGCCTTACCCATAAGACTTGGTTTAGCTTCTGCAATAGGTAGTGGCAAACAATTCTTCCCATGGATCCATATCGAAGACTTATGCAGAATGTTTATTTATAGTATGGAAAACAAAGAATTATCAGGAGCTTATAATGCAGTAGCACCTGAACATATAGACAACAAAAGTTTTACCAAAGCTATAGCAAAAGCACTGAATAAACCTATTTGGTTACCAAATATTCCGTCTTCATTTCTAAATCTCGTAATGGGTAAACAAGCAAAACTTCTTTTAAAAGGAAGCAGAATATCTTCAGAAAAAATCCAAAGTACAGGATTTCGGTTTGAATATCCCGATCTAGCCTCGGCTTTACACAATTTATTAAAGAAATAAAAAATGAAAAAAGCATTACTATTTATTTTAATCATCTCCACCAGCATCTTTGCTCAAAAAGTAGACACATTAACCATTTTTAGTCCTTCTATGCAAAAATATATTAAGAATGTGGTGATTCTTCCGGATGGATATCAGGAACAGAGTAATGAATTTCCCGTACTTTATTTATTACATGGTGCTTATGGCAACTATACCAATTGGATAACTAAGGTGCCCGAAATCAAAGCTTATGCAAATCATTATCAAATGATCATTGTATGTCCTGACGGACACCAATTCAGTTGGTATCTTGATAGCCCTGTGGATAAGAATTTTCGTTATGAAACCTATATCTCAAAAGAATTAGTAAACAGAATCGATAAGGAATACCATACCATCCATTCAAAAAATGGAAGAGCAATTACTGGCTTAAGTATGGGCGGACATGGTGCTTTTTATCTTGCTTTCAGAAACCAGGATCTTTTCGGAGCTACAGGCAGTATGAGTGGCGGAATGGATTTCGTCAGGTTTGCAGATAAGAAAAGATACGAGCTTACCAACAGACTGGGAAAATATGAAGATCATCCCGAAAATTGGGAGAATAATACCATCCTCAATATGACAGACCTTGTGATAGGAAATGACCTGAAGATCTATTTTGACTGTGGAATAGATGACTTCCTTTACGGAACCAATATCGACCTGCACAAAAAAATGCTCGAACAAAAGATCCCGCATACTTATACCGAACGCCCCGGAAAACATACATGGGATTATTGGGCCAATTCTATTAAATATCACTTTGTGTTTTTTGATAACTTCTTTAAAAACGAAAATTAATTTACTCATCTTCAAATTAATAAATCTTCAAATTATCAGTATCTTTGAAATACAAACCTTACCATCATGTCATTCATAGATTATTATAAAATTTTGGAAGTACCAAAAACTGCTTCCGAAAAGGAAATTAAAAAAGCTTATAGAAAACTTGCCAGAAAATACCACCCTGATGTTAACCCTAACGACGAAACTGCCAAAAAGAATTTTCAGCAGGTAAATGAAGCCAATGAAGTATTAAGCGATCCTGAAAAAAGAAAGAAATACGACAAATACGGAAAGGATTGGGAACACAGTGAAGCTTTTGAAAGAGCACATCAGCAACAGCAATACCAACAATATTCAGGTGGCGGACAACAATTTTCCGGAGGTTTTTCTGAAGGTGATTTTTCAGATTTTTTTGAATCTATGTTTGGCGGTGGCGGATTCAGACAGAGAAAAACCCAACAAAAATTCAGGGGGCAGGATTTTAACGCAACTTTACAATTGAATCTTACTGATATATATAAAACCCAAAAACAAACCTTAACCATCAATAATAAAAAAATAAGGTTGACTATTCCTGCCGGGGTTGAAAACAACCAAACCATTAAAATAAAAGGTTATGGTGGCAAAGGAATAAGCGGCGGCCCAAATGGAGATTTGTATATCACTTTTAATATAACCAACAACAGTAACTTTAAACGGGCCGGAAAGAATTTATATTCTTCTGTAGATCTCGATCTTTATACGGCTATGTTGGGAGGTGAAATAACCATAGATACCCTAAGCGGTAAAGTGAAATTGAAAATTAAACCCGAAACCCAAAACAGTACAAAAGTAAAATTAAAAGGAAAAGGTTTTCCTGTGTATAAAAAAGAAGGTGAATTTGGCGACCTGTATATCACTTACCATGTAAAAACACCAACTAACCTTAGTCAAAGAGAAAAAGAATTATTTACCGAACTATCAAAATTGAGATAAAATGGATACAAGAAATTTAATTCCCATCAAACAATTTTGTGAAAGATATGAAATTGAATTTTCGTTTATAGATTCCCTGGATGAATACGGATTGATAGAAATAACCTCTATAGAAACTGAACAATTTATTGAATTGGAAAATATTCATCAACTGGAAAAGATAATTCGTTTACATGATGAATTAGGGGTAAACCTGGAAGGTATTGACATCATTACCAACCTGATGAAAAAGATAGAAAACCTGCAAAACGAAATTAATGCCATTCAAAATAGGCTAAAAATTTACGAAGAATAAAAAATTAATAAGGTTAAAAAAAAGTTATAGTCCTTAAAGCAGTTAAAAATTAAGTTAATTTATCTTAAAAAATTGTGGATTTATCACTTTTATTTAAATTACTTTTTTAAAATCTTAAGATTCCCTTTAGATTTCATATTTAGTTTTACAGCTCATTAATATTAAACATTAATTTACATAATAAATATCAAAACTATGAAAACAAAGATTATTACTGTAATTATTCTTGCAACACTTTTAACTTCTTGTGTGTCAAAAAAGAAGTATGTTGCATTAGAACAGGACTTAACTGATACAAAGGGAGAATTGCAAAAAACCACCATTGAAAAAGAAGAACTTGAAGCAAGATTTGCTGTTATTGAAAAACGAGTAGACGAATATAACACTAAGATTAATTCCTTACAAGAAGAGAACGCTGAAAAAATGGAATTTGTTGGTGATAACTTAACAGTATTATCAAAAGAGACCAGAGATAATCTAAATGCTACCCTTTCTAAGATACCACCAGAAGAATTGGCCGGGGCTAAGACTTTAAAAGACTCTATGGATTTAGCGCTCTCATATAATTTAAAAAAATCTATTAACACAGAAGAACTGGAGAAGGATGAAAACATAAATGTTGGTATTGATAAAACAGTTGTTATGATCTCTGTGTCTGATGATTTATTATTCAAGTCAGGAAGTTATACCATTAACACTAAAGCGTACCCGCTTCTTCAGAAGTTGGCTGATGTTATCAACTCTGAACCAAGTATGGATGTGATGGTAGAAGGTCATACAGATTCAAAAACTATTCATACAGAAAAAGTTGCTGATAATTGGGATCTAAGTGTGAAAAGATCAACAGCTATTGTTAGATTGTTACAAAAGAAATACAATGTTGATCCTTCAAGGTTAATTCCTGCAGGTAGAAGTAGCTTTATTCCTTTAGCTGATAATGAAACTAAAGAGAACAGAGCTAAAAACAGACGTACCAATATTATCATTATGCCTAATCTAAATAAATTTTTCGCATTATTATCAGAAGAAACGCCTGTAGCACCTTAAAGAATCTTAACCTATATTTCACACTATTAATAATAAAAAGATCCGGAACTAACTAGTTTCGGATCTTTTTCATTCTAATAATTTGCAACGGCCATATAATCTTTCAACGTTAAGCCACATCTGAAACGAAAACAGATAATTCGCTAAAAAATCCATAAAAAGTGGTACCTTTAAGCTATGAATGCCCATCATACAACAAACATAGTTGGAGCGGGCGGAATAGCACAGGC
>JBDLIB010000124.1:0-9082 GCA_039715085.1 Bacteroidota bacterium
TTGTCCTGGAAATATATGACGGTGATGATCTGGTTTTACTTGGATTAAAAACAAACCTGACTTATGATGATTTGGAAGGATTGGATATTTGAGGTATTCTAATTTGAATATATCAACCTGCCAAGCCAGCAGGCGGGTTTGAAGATTTATTGATCCATCTCTATTTTACTATTTTCAATATGGATTTGACTCGTCCTGATTTTTGTTTACACTTTTTGTTAATATTTATTTTAAATTGTCACGCAAAGTTCCGCAAAGATTTACGCAAAGGATACGCAAAGAAAACCACTTTATCAGTCCTGTCTGAAACAATCTATCACTCCTTCTCTCTATCACTCCTTCACTCTCATTATGACTCCATCACTCTTCTCATTTTCAAATCATGATAACACTTCTGTCTTCTCACTTCTAAAACTCAATCTCCACACCAATAGGGCAGTGATCGCTGTGTTTTGCTTCGGGTAAAATAAAAGCTCTTTTTATATTATTTTGAAGTGGTTTACTCGCCAGGCAATAATCTATCCGCCAGCCTTTGTTATTATTTCTGGCATTTGCGCGATAACTCCACCAGGAATAATTATGGGGTTCTTTATTTAAAAGACGAAAAGTATCGATAAATCCACTATTCATAAAATTATCCAGCCATTTACGTTCTACAGGTAAGAATCCAGAGGTGTTTTTATTTTGTTTAGGATTATGTATATCAATTTCTGTATGGCAGATATTATAATCACCACAGATGATCAAATTCGGAATTTCTTTTTTCAGATCATCAACATAATCCTGAAATTCTGCCATGTAGTTTAATTTAAAATTTAACCTGTCGTCATTTGTTCCCGAAGGTAAATACAAACTCATTACCGAAAAGTCATCAAAATCCAATCTGAGATTCCTGCCTTCAAAATCCATACTTTCGATTCCGGTACCGTATTCCACATGCTTAGGTTCAGTCTTTGAAAAAATAGCAACACTGCTATATCCTCTTTTCTGTGCCGAGAACCAATATTGATGTTGGTATCCCGCAAATGTAAATTGGTTTAAGTCTAGTTGTTCTTTGTGTGCTTTTGTTTCCTGAATGCATATTATATCAGGATCAGCAGCTTGTAGCCAGTCTAAAAATCCTTTTTTTATTGCAGCTCTTATGCCGTTTACGTTGTATGATATTATTTTCATGTTAATTAAAAAATTGAAAATTAAATAATTAAAAGATTGTTTGTTTTAGATAGTTCTACTGAATACCGCAACTGAATACTGTTACTTTAAATATATTCATCCCTTAATTTTCTTCTCATCACTTTACCAGAAGCTGTTCGTGGTAATTGGTCAATTTTAATCAAATTACTCAGCTTAAATAAGGGATTTATTTTTTCTCTGATAATATCTTTTGTTTTAGAAAGATAGAAATTTTTAGTGTCCATATCAGGAGTTCCATCCTTAGTTTCAACAAAATAAATTACCAAATTACTCGGCCCGCCTCCTTCAGGGGAAACGGCAATTGCTGCCGATTCTTTGATGAATTCCAATTGATTTACGACTTCTTCGATTTGTACAGAACTTACCTTTATTCCACCAAGGTTCATCGCGTCATCCACTCTGCCATGCATCCGGTAATATCCGTTATCCAACAGTTCAATCTCATCTCCATGACGGCGCAATATTTGTTTTTTGAATTTAGGTGTACCTTCAAAATAAACTTTGTGATGATCTCTGTTAAGCAAGGTATTTGAAAGTCCTAAAATAGGTGGGATCATAAACATTTCTCCTTTGTTTGTTGTTTTTTCTTCTTCATTTAAAACTACAAATTCACCTCCAAGAGCCTGGGTTGAGAAAGTGCTTGCTATATTTGGTTGTACCATGGTCGAAGTAACATAACCTCCTCCGATTTCGGTGCCTCCGCAATATTCAATTACAGGTTTATTATTTGCCAGTTGCATTAGATATTCCATTTCTACGGGATTAGAAACTTCACCGGTTGAACTAAAACAATTGATACTGTTCCAATCTAAATTCTCCATGCAGCTACTGTTTTTCCAGTGCCTTACAATACTCGGAACTACTCCAAGCATTGTAACTTTTGCATCTTGTACAAATTTCCCAAAACCTTCATCAAGAGGAGCACCGTAATAGAGAGCTATGGTTGCTTTGTTTATCAGTGTTGCAAAAACCAACCAGGGACCCATCATCCACCCAAGATTTGTAGGCCAGCAAACTACATCATTCTCTTTGATATTATGATGATAATAACCATCCATGGCACTTTTTAAAGGGGTGATCTGCGTCCAGGGAATTGCCTTCGGTTCGCCTGTTGTTCCTGATGAGAATAAAACAGTAAGAATATCTTCCGGTTCCCGAATTACAGTATTAAATTCATCATTATTGATCAGGAAATCTTCAAAATAAAGATCGTTTTCACGAATTAAAATTTTATCATCTGAAACTTTGGTGACTATTGCATTAGGTGCATTTGCAGCGATGACTTTCTCGTAAAGAGGTAATGTTTTTCCGGCTCTTTGAATTACATCCTGAGTGAAAATCACTTTAGGTTTGGTGATATTGAGTCGGATAGAAATTTCATTGGGAGTAAAACTATCTGCAACTGTAACTACCGGGTTGCCGGCTTTTATTCCGGCAAGGTAAATCGCAACAGATTCCATTGTCATTGGCATATCAATGGCAATATTATCTCCTTGCCTGACACCAATTTCTCTTAAACTATTTGCTATTTTATTAACAAGGATATTTAATTCAAACTGTGATATTTTTTGGATTTCTCCATCTTCTTTTTGGAAAATAACTGCAGTTGCATCAGATTTGTTTTGAAAACAGGAATCTACAATATTAAATTTAGAATTTTTTAGCCATTGAGGGTTTTCAACACCATTAGATAAATCAAATATATCACTAAACTTTTCTTTGAATTTAATTCCGAGACTTTCGATTGTTTGTGACCAAAAATCTTTTTTGTTTTCAACAGACCATTTCCAAAAGTCATCATACTTATCAAAACCATTTTTTTGCATCATTTTAAAAATGTTGCTTTTTTCTATGATCTCTTTAGTTGGTTCCCATGAAAAGTTCATCGTCTGTTAAAATTCAATTTCTTCGTCTTGCTCAGTTTCTTTAATTTCGTTTCCGTCTTTATCTTCTTTGGTTTTATTGCAGTCTATTTCTATAGAAAAGTCTTCCGGTTTTTCAAATTCTTTCTGACTGATTTCTAAGGTCTCATCTGCATAACATTTTTGCATAAACAAACCCCAAATTGGTAAGGCCATAGATGCACCCTGGCCACGGGCGAGATCAGGAAAATGAACAGCCCTGTCTTCGGCACCAACCCATACACCTGTAGATAGGTTTGGAACCATTCCCATAAACCAGCCATCTGATTGATTTTGTGTAGTTCCGGTCTTACCGGCAATAGGATTTGTAAATTTATAGGGGTAACCCGTAACAATATCATCAGGATATTTTCCTCCCTGGTACCTTAACCTAACTCCGGAGCCTCCGGTAGTAACCCCTTCCATCAGGTTGATCATTGTATAAGCACTTTCTTCACTTAAAACTTCTTTAGTTTCGGGAATGAATTCTTCTAAAACGGTACCATTTTTATCTTCAATTCTGGTAATCATCATTGGTTTTACATACATTCCCCTATTGGAAAAAGTGTTAAGGGCGGCAAGCATTTCATACAAGGTAAGATCAATAGTGCCTAATGCTATTGACGGAACTGCAGGAATCTCGTTCTTAATTCCTAATTTATGAGCTAAAGTAACTACATTTTGTGGTGTAACCTGGTCAATCAAGTTTGCTGAAATTACATTTATAGAGTTCGCCAAAGCATCTTTTAATGTTCGCATTCCACCATATTTATTACTTGAGTTTCGCGGTGTCCAGTCTTCCGGTAATCCATATTTTCCTTCCGGAATTGTATATGGTGTGTTTGGCAATTCGTAACAAGGGGATAATCTCAACTGGTTGATAGCCGTGGCGTAAACAAATGGTTTAAAAGTAGATCCAACTTGTCGTTTTCCTTGTTTTACATGATCGTATTGAAAATGTTTATAATTAATTCCGCCAACCCATGCTTTTACGTGTCCGGTCTCAGTTTCCAGTGACATTAAACCTACTTGTAAGAAGAATTTATAATATCTGATAGAGTCTTTAGGTGTCATTACCGTATCAATATCACCTTTCCAGGAAAAGATCTTCATTTCGGTCTTTGTATCAAAAGATTTGAGAATATTTTTTTTAGATTTTCCATTGCTCTTCATCTTTCTCCATCGATTACTTCGTTTCATTGCAGAAAGTATCGTTCTTTCTATTTGCTCCTTTTCAAGATCATAAAACGGAGCAGTTTTGTTTTTTTTCTGACTCTTAAAGAAAACACGTTGTAGGTTACTCATGTGTTCACTAACAGCTTCTTCAGCATAACTTTGCATACGAGAATCCAAGGTTACATAGATCTTTAACCCATCGCGATAAATATTGTAAGTCGTACCATCAGGTTTTGGGTTTTTCTTTATCCAGCTTTTCATGAAATCTCTTACATATTCTCTAAAATATGTAGCAGTTCCATCACTATGTCCTTCTAAGTGAACATCTAATTCTAAAGGTAAACTTTGTAAGGAATCTTTTTCCTTCTCGGAAATAAATTCATTTCGGGTCATCTGTTTAAAAACAACATTTCTACGATCTTTCACCATTTCAGGCCTTCTCATCGGATTGTATAAAGAGGAATTTTTTAACATTCCTACCAGCATTGCAGATTCTTCAATAGTAAGATCTTGAGGTTCTTTCCCAAAGTGAATTCTTGCTGCCGAGCGGATACCAACAGCATTATGACCAAAATCGTATTTATTGAAATACATGGTAATGATCTCATTCTTGGTGTATTGTTTTTCCAGGTTAATTGCAATTACCCACTCTTTTACTTTTTGAATAATACGTTTAAAAATATTCCCGGAAGCCCTTTTTGTGAAGAGCATCTTTGCCAGCTGTTGCGTAATGGTACTTGCACCACCACCTTTGCCAAACTTCGCGACAGCTCTTGCAGTTCCCTTTGCATCAATTCCCGAATGCAAATAAAATCTTTCATCTTCGGTAGCAATCAGAGCTTTAATGAGAGTAGGAGGTAAGTCTTTATATTTTACCGGAGTCCTGTTTTCGCGATAATATTTTCCCAGAGTTTTTCCATCGGTTGAGATAACTTCTGTAGCTAAATTGTTTTCAGGGTTTTCTAACTCTTCAAAAGTTGGAAGCTTACCGAAAACACCAAATGAAGCCAATAAAAATATAAGAACAACAAAGGTTAAACCACCCAAAAATATTTTCCAGATCCATTTGGTATATTTTGAAACGGGGGTTTTCTTCTTTTTTTTCTCTGCCATATTTATTCTACTTTTTTAATTTCTAAGCCAACATCTGTAATTCCGTCAAGGTAAATAAGACCGTCAACATTCTGACTTTTTCTCATTGCTTGTTGAACCTTTATATGGTAATCTCCTTTTACAGGGAAAGAGACATTGGTCTTGTATTCTAATTTATTTTCTTTGATATCTGAGAAGCCTGTACCTAAAAAATTTCCCCGGGGATCTGTCATTTTGTATTCTAAAGTATCGGTAACTTTATAGTTATTTGGAAACTCAATTCCAACAATTAAAAAGATATTACTAAAACCGTAATCTTTATTATTTCTCAAATTCACATAAATGTTATTTTTTGAGACGGTATCCAAAACATTAAAACTAAAACTTTTGATAGAGTCTTTATGCCATTTTGTACCATTGACGTTTTTATATTCATTAAAAAAAGAATCTTTTGTACAAGATTGAAGAATAAAGAAAATACCTATAAATAAAATTGGGTAAAATTTAATATCAAATAGTTTATGAACGTTCATGAAAGTATTTATTTGGTTTTATTTTTAGGATTTCTTTTCCTGTTTTTATTGTGTTTTTTATTTCTTCTTTTCTTTGTTCGTTTTGGTTTATCAAAACGAGTTAAGCTGTCCTGACCAACAACGTCTTTAAATTTTGAATTCTCTGTAGCTTCAAATTCCAATTCCAAACTGTACTCTTCCAAACTTGTAGCAGTTTTGTCTTGATTGTTTAGGTTAATAATGTCATTGGTTTGTTCTACGGTTAGCCTGTGCCACTGAACAGGGTTATCTTTATAAGCATACCAAAGGTAGCCTTTAAAAATATCCATTTTTTGGAAAAAAGCCAATCCCTTTTCTGTTTTTAGAGCTATGTCTGTTTTAGGGAAATCCCTTAATGCATCCTGATAAGATTCTAATTCGTAATTCAGGCAGCATTTTAATTTTCCGCATTGTCCGGCTAGTTTTAAAGGATTCAGCGAAAGCTGTTGGTAGCGTGCCGCTGATGTGCTTACAGATCTGAAATCGGTTAACCATGTCGAACAACATAATTCCCTTCCACATGAACCGATTCCGCCTAAGCGGGCAGCTTCCTGGCGAAGCCCAACCTGTTTCATTTCTACACGAATGCTGAAAGTTCCTGCCAATTCTCTGATTAACTGTCTGAAATCAACCCTTTCATCTGCAGTATAATAAAAAGTGGCTTTGTTGCCATCTCCCTGATATTCAATATCTGATAGTTTCATTTTAAGGCCAAGGCGCTTGATGATCAACCTGGACTTTCTTTGTACTTCGGGTTCTTTGTTTCTTGCAGTTGTCCAAACATCAATATCTTTTTGATTGGCTTTTCTGTAAATCTGTAAAATATGTTCAGAATCAGGCTTGACATTCTTTTTCCGCATTTGGATCTTTACCAGTTCGCCGGTTAAAGAAATGATCCCAATATCATGGCCGGGGGAAGTTTCCACAGCTACCACGTCGCCCATTGCAATAGGTAGGTCTTTGGTGTTTTTATAAAATCCTTTACGGCCATTCTTAAAACGAATTTCAGCAATATCAAATTTCTTTTGATTTGCCGGTAGTGACATGTTTGATAGCCAGTCAAAAACGGTTAATTTACCGCAATTACCTAAACCACAATCGCCATCACTATTACAGCCACTTGGAATTCCATTTATAATTGAAGAGCAATTTGTACAGCTCATGAATAGTTATATATTTTGAATCGGTTGTTTTGTGTTTTTCAGAGTATCATCTATTCTCAAAAATCATTTATCATTAGTTAAAACTATAAAACACCGATGTGAAATTAGTTGTTGTTTTAAAAAGGTAAATATACTTAAACAATTTTGGTTTGGAAAAGCATTATCAAATAAATTCCCAAAACTGAGTTGCAAGTTTATATGATCTTAACACTTATAATCTTAGCCGGACAAGCTTCTTTTGCTTTGATGTTTTCCTCATAAATAGTATTATCGGGAGATTTTAAAGTGTGGAACCCTTTTCTGTCTGTAGATTTTAACAATACAGATTTGCCGTCTTTTTTAGACATCTGAAATTGTTTGGGTGCCAGTTCTACACAGTAATTACAGCCAATACACTTATTTCGTTGTAAAGTAATTATTACCATTTATAATTAATATTTCTTTGATTTTTTTAGCTGCGGCAAAAGTAATGTTTTTAGATGAAATTCCTTCTTAACGAAATATCAAAATGAATTTAAGAGCACAAAGACAACAAATCGACTAACCTATAACAAACTTTAAGAAGTAAAGATTAAAGTTTTTGATTAAAAAATCTTTTCTTTGCTGTATGCTTTTTAATGAAATCATCGGACAGGAAAATATAAAAAAACACCTGATCCAAAGTGTTGAAAACGGTAGGGTTCCTCATGCACAATTGTTTATAGCTCCACAAGGCAGCGGAGGGTTGCCTATGGCTATTGCTTATGCGCAATATATTTTATGTAAAAATTTTGATGGTGAAAATAATACAGGTAACCATTCTTGCAATACTAAGTGTGAAAACCTGGCGCATCCTGATCTGCATTTTGTTTTTCCGGTAGCTGCCAGAAATAAAAAAGAAAAAAAACCCGTAAGTGATATGTTTTTGGAGGAATGGAGAGAGTTTGTGCAGGCTTCACCTTACGGGAGCCTATTTAATTGGTATCAAGGATTGGGGATTGAAAATAAACAGGGACAGATTGGAGTTGACGAAGCTGAAAAAATAGTTAAAAAGCTTATATTAAAACCTTATGAGGGTGGAGCTAAGGTAATGATCATCTGGATGGCTGAAAAGATGAATATTTCTGCATCCAATAAATTGTTAAAGTTAATTGAAGAGCCCCCAGAAAATACAGTTTTAATTTTAATAACTGAAAGTGAGGAACAGATCATCAATACTATTTTGTCTCGTTGCCAGCTGCTTCATTTTAAGAAATTAAGTGAGCACGATATAAAAAATGCTTTGGTAAGATTTGAAGATACAGAAGAAAATTTAGCTGCGAAAATTGCACTTAGAGCAGATGGAAATTATAACAATGCATTACATTTATTACATAATGATGCCAATGACCTGGTTTTTGAAAAGTGGTTTATTTTTTGGGTGAGGGCTGCTTTTAAAGCAAAAGGAAACGCTTCGGTAATTCAGGATCTGATTGGGTGGAGCGATGAAATTGCAAAAACCGGAAGAGAAACACAAAAGCGTTTTCTGCAATACTGCATGCAGTTTTTCCGCCAGGCATTACTGTTAAATTACAAGGCCGGTGAACTGGTGTTTTTAGAGCCTCAAACCGAAAATTTCGATATAAATAAATTCGCTCCTTTTATCCATGGTGCAAATATTGAGTCTATTAGCAATGCACTCAATGATGCAATCTACCATATTGAAAGAAATGGTAATGCTAAGATAATCTTACTGGATCTGTCAATTAACCTGACAAGATTTTTACACCAAAAGGAAAAAAATGCAGACTTATAAAATGAGTTCAACTCAATCCTTCACCCACTCATCTGATGAGTAATATTTGCAGAGGTTTGGAAAGTTGGGATAATTATCTCATTACCCGATAAACCGGATATTGCATAAATTCTTTTTCTACAAATTCTGAATTCAAATAGATATATCTTAATTGGGTATACCAGTTTTCGGCAAAATCTTTATCATTTTTTTTCTTTTGCTCAAAACTTCTTTTTAATTCAGGATTCTTGT
>JBDLIB010000125.1:0-9048 GCA_039715085.1 Bacteroidota bacterium
TTATTAACACATTTTAACAATCTTATTAAAAATAATTTAAAAAAATTTATAAATAATTTTCAGTTAATTTACTTTTAACAGTATGTTAATAAGTGTAAAGTTTACATTGATTTTTAGATTATTAAATATTAAAAAAATGTTAATTGATTTTTATAAGTGATAAAACCAAATTAATTTAAATATATTTCTTATACATATTAACAAGCTATATATACCATCATTTATTTTTTAAAATTTTTTAAAGAAAAGTATATTAATATAATAGTTGTTAATAAGAAAAAATTTATTGAAAGATAAAATGATTTAATGCTGTAATGATAGAATATTTAAACTTATTCTTTACTCCTGGATTCTTACTTCTATTTTTATACCTGTTTTGTTTTTTGAAGAATTGTAAAGGAAACATCTTCTGAAGAAATTTTATCACACTCTGCTTTTTTAAACGATTGGTCAATACTGATCTTTGTTACTAATATGATCAATAAAAATATTGCAAAGCAAATAAGTAATATTTTGTGTAAAACTTTCATTATATCATATAGACGGAAGAAAATGAAAGATGTTACAGAAATGTTAAAAAATAAATAAGAAGTAAGAAGTTGAATCGTTAATTTGTGTAAGTGTTTAATCGTGAAAAGTAATATTACTGATTACAAAATAATGATTCTACAAAAAATTAATGAAATCCAGTAAACACTAATCAGGGATATTCAAAAAAGTTTGTAACCTTTCAGAGTCTGAAAAGACCTGAAAGAGTTAAAAAAGAAAGTTTAAAAGATAAAATTAAGCTACAACAAACTGCACTGCATCTTTAATTAAACATATCTTACAATTTCCTTCACCAAGCAATTCACCATCAGCTTGAATAATTGGTTTATAATCTATATAATTAATTGATATTGAATTAGTTTTATAATAAAATATTTCTTTAATAGCACTTAGATCTCCTTTAAAAACTTTTGTAATACTTTTTAAAATTGAATTATAGCTGATCTTTTTTATTAATGTAATATTAAATTTACCACTTTCTTTATTTTTATAATCAGTTAATTGCATCCCTCCACCAGAATATTTACAAATTCCTATTACAATTAAGAATAAAGGTGTTTTAAACTTCTTATCGTTAATCTTAATATCAACAATATTATTTTTATATTTAAAATAACTGTAAAGTGCTGACAATAAATAGGAATATGAATTAAATTTTTTAAATAAATGATGATTTTTAACAACCAGACCATCAAAACCAAGTCCGGCAGCATTATCAAAATAGACTATATGTTCTTTATTTTCCTCCCGCTTTTGCGGGAATGAAAGTTCTATTTTACCAATGTCTTGAACTATTGTTTTTTCCTTTTTAATAATTTCAAAAGCTTTGTTGATATTAAGCGGAATATTATAGGTTTTTACCCAATCATTTCCGGTTCCAACCGGAATAACGCCAATTTTTATTGAAATAGTAGGGACTTCCTTTTGTTGCATAATACCGTTAATAACATAATGCAAAGTGCCATCACCACCAACACAAATAAATTTTCTAAATCCTTTTTTTATAGCAGATTGTGTAAGTTTAAAATCGTGTTTTTTATATTCGGTTACAGCTAGTTCATAAGAAATATTGTACTCACTAAGAAGATCTTTTAAATGATTTATTTTATCTTTTGATTTACCGGATTTTGGATTATAAATGACAAACCATTTTTGAATCATACCTGATAAAAATTTTAAACTGCAAATTACAATTTGTTTTAATAACAGTATGGTAATAATATCTTTGTTTTTTATCAGTACATTTATACTTTATAAATTAATATGATTTTATGTCGAATAAGAAACAAAAAAGAAAAGAATTAAGAAGGGTTAAAAGAGATATTTATAAAGTTTTAAGCAGTCATCCAAATCAAGCACTTAACTATAAACAAATTGCCGGAAAACTTAAAATTTTTGATGAATCAAGAAGAAAACAGATCCTTACAATTTTACAGGATCTACATCAAATAGGAAAAGTAGAGGAGGAGCACAGAGGAAAATACAAGCTTATTCCGCAAGAAAAATATGTTTATGGTACGGTTGATATAACTTCAAGAGGAAATGCTTATGTAATTTGCGATGATCTGGAAGAAGATGTGTATATACCATCCCGTAACTTAAATAAAGCTTTACACAATGATTATGTAAAGGTTTATTTATATAATCGTAAGAAAAATAAAAAGCAAGAAGGTGATATTGTAGAGATTATTGAAAGAGCCAAAACAGAATTTGTAGGTGTTTTACAAATGAGTAAGAATTTTGGATTTGTTATTCCTGATAGTCCGAAAATGTACAGTGATATTTTTGTTTCACAAAATAAGTTAAACAATGCAAAAGATGGAGAAAAAGTATTGGTAAAACTCACCGATTGGCCCGATACTTCAAAAAATCCTTTCGGGGAAATTTTAGAAGTTTTAGGGATGCCAGGTGATCATGATACCGAAATTCATTCCATTTTATTAGAATATGGTTTACCTTATAAATTTCCCGATGAAGTTGAAAGATTTGCATCTAAAATTCCTATAGAAATTACCGCAGAAGAAATAGGGAAGAGGCGCGATATGCGAAGTGAATTATCATTTACTATAGACCCGAAAGATGCTAAAGATTTTGATGATGCTCTTTCTTTTAAAATTCTGGAGAATGGTAATTATGAGATAGGAATTCATATTGCAGATGTTTCTTATTATGTTCATGATAATACTATTTTAGAAGAAGAAGCATATAACCGTGCAACTTCTGTTTATTTAGTGGATAGGGTAGTGCCAATGTTACCTGAAATTTTATCAAATAACGTTTGTTCTTTACGTCCGGATGAAGAAAAATTAACTTTTTCAGCAGTATTTGAAATTGATAAAAAAGCACATATAGTCAAACAATGGTTTGGAAGAACAGTTACTTTATCAGATAAGAGGTTTACTTATGAAGATGCCCAGGAAATTATTGAAAATACTTCCGATTTCGATAATGAAAAGATAAAAACAGCTATTTTAAAATTAGATGAATTAGCAAAGATTATTAGAAAAAGACGCATGAAACACGGTGCAATTTCTTTTGATAAAACAGAAGTTAAATTCAATCTCGATGAAAATTTAGATCCGATAGGTGTTTATGTAAAAGAATCAAAAGATGCCCATAAATTAATTGAAGAATTCATGCTTTTAGCCAATAAAAAAGTTGCTGAATTTATTGGAAAGAAAAAAGTTCAAAATAAGGAACAAACTTTTGTTTACCGCGTTCATGATGAACCAAATATTGATAAACTTACTGCTTTACAGGGTATTATAAATAAATTTGGTTATAGAATTAATACAGAATCCAAAAAGAAAACTTCCGATTCTTTAAATAAATTATTGAAAGACGTTCATAATAAACCGGAATCAAATATGGTGGAAACCCTTACCATCAGATCGATGAGTAAGGCAGAATATACCACACAAAATATTGGCCATTACGGATTGGCATTTGATTATTATACACATTTTACTTCCCCGATTCGACGATATCCCGATGTAATGGTTCACCGGCTTTTACAACATTATCTCGATGGTGAAAAATCTCCAAATGCAGAAATTTATGAAGAGAAATGTAAACATTCTTCAGATAGAGAAGTATTGGCTACAAAAGCCGAGAGGGATTCTATAAAATATATGCAGGTTAAATTTATGGAAGATCATCAGGATATGGAGTTTGAAGGAGTAATATCAGGAGTAACCGAATGGGGTATTTATGTAGAAATACTCGAAAATAAATGCGAAGGAATGGTAAGAACACGCGATATTAAAAGTGATTATTATATCTTTGACGAATCGCAATATGCTTTGGTAGGGCAAGCGACAAAACATTTATATCAACTAGGTGATATTGTAACCGTAAAAGTTAAAAATACAGATCTGGAAAAGAAACAATTGGATTACTATTTGATAGAAAATTAAATTATTAAAAAATTAAAATATACAATAATGAAAAAAATATTAATTGCACTATTTTTTACGACAAGTATAGCATTTTCACAAGGAAAGATAACTAAAGCTTTAGGTGAATATCATACCGTAAAAGTATTTAACGGATTAGAGGTAGAGCTAATTAAATCAAATAAAAATAGAATAGAGATTACCGGTGAAAAAGCCGATGAGGTTGTTGTTAAAAATGTAAATGAAACTGTAAAATTATCATTGAGTTTATTAGAAAAATTTTCGAGAGATGATGTGCATATTAAATTATATTATGCAGACAAATTACATACAATCAATGCAAATGAAGCTTCTTTTATAGTATCAGCAGATAAAATAAAACAACAAAACCTCGATGTAAAAGCCGAGTCAGGAGCAAAGATCAAATTAGATATCAATATTGAATATTTACAAGTAAGATCATATAGCGGAGCAGAAGTATTTTTAGAAGGAAAAGCAAAAAATCAGGATGTTTCGGTTAATACCGGCGGTTTTTATACGGGAAAAGAATTAGTTACAAATTATACCGATATTACTTGTTCAACCGGTGGCCAGGCACATGTTTATGCAAAAGATATGTTAGATGCTAATTCGAGTCTTGGTGCAACTATAAAATATGTAGGTGAACCAAAATCCATCAAAAAACAAAAATCACTGGGAGGAAACATCTATAATAAAGACTAAATCAATATATTCCAATAAGTTAAAATATTCATGACAAGTTGATGTTTATCTACTTTAATTATTACCTTTGCATTATTAAATTATAAGATCATGTTACAAACGATATTTTTAGGTTTTGTGGGTCCATGGCAATGGATCATCATCGGATTAGCTATTCTTTTACTTTTCGGAGGTAAAAAATTACCGGAATTAATGAAGGGATTAGGAACCGGAATAAAAGAATTTAAAAACGCTACTACAGAAGAAGAAGAAAGTAAAAAAGAAGAAGAAAAGAAATAATATTTACTTTACTTTTTATAAAATACAAAACCTCAATTACTTATAATAATTGAGGTTTTTTTATACTCATTTTTCTTACTTACAGGATGGATAATATATGTTATGTAAAAATAGCCATCCGATAAGTTGCTAATTATCTGATTCCTTTGATTTTCTACCAGAAGTTGCTGCTTCACTAATTCTATTTGCAGCCAGTAAAGATGCCGTCATATCATTTAACATACTACTTGCAGCCTGCGGGTTGTTTGGTAATAAAATTAAATTACTGTTAGTATCTCCTCCAATAGATTGTAAAGTATCATAGTGCTGTGTAATTACTATCAATGCAGAAGCTTCCTGAGGATTAATCCCCGCTTTATTTAATGTATCCACACTTTCTTCTAAACCACGTGCAATTTCTCTACGTTGATCTGCAATACCTTTTCCTTGTAAACGTTTACTTTCTGCTTCCGCTTTAGCACGTTCCACAATTAAAATACGTTGAGCATCTCCTTCGTGTTGTGCTGCAACCTTTTCACGTTCGGCAGCATTGATACGGTTCATGGCTTCTTTTACGGAAGCATCCGGATCAATATCGGTAACTAAAGCTTTTACAATATCATAACCGTAATCTAACATAGCTTCTGATAGTTCCCGTTTGATAGCAAGGGCTATTTCATCTTTTTTCTCAAAAACATCGTCTAATTTTAATCTTGGTACTTCGGCTCTTACCAGGTCAAAAACATAAGAAGTAATCTGTTCATGCGGACTTTGCAGTTTATAAAATGCATCATATACTTTGTCTTTTTTTATAACAAATTGTACAGAAATTTTTAAGTGAACAAATACATCATCTTTTGTTTTGGTTTCTACCGAAACATCTAATTGTTGTATTCTCAGGCTTAAACGGGCAGCAACTCTATCAACTAAAGGTATTTTAAATTGTAATCCTGCGTGTCGGATACTTTGAAACTTTCCAAATCGTTCAACTATTGCTGCGGTTTGTTGCTTTACTAAAAATGCAGCAGCAAAAACTAAAAGGACTAAAATAATAATAAAAGGTATACTTTGAAACATAATTTTATAATTAAAAGATTTAATGATTAAAAATTGAAAAATATTTCAATTTTTTGATATTTGAATTAGAAGAATTAAATCTACAAATAAAATTTTAACAAATGTTAAATAATTGTCCTTATATTTATATCATCAAAAACTAACGAAATGAAAAAATTTTTAGGAATAAGTATTACGGTTTTAATTGTAGCTTTTTTAGCATATTTTGTTTTTGTTTACTTCGTTACTTACAGTGAAGGATATCGTTCGGGTAAACTGGTAAAAATATCAAAAAGAGGTATGGTTTTTAAAACATGGGAAGGAACTTTAAGCCAGGGAGTTTCCGATGAATTGCAATTTCATTTTTCTGTTCAGGAAAGCGATAAAGTAGTGATTGAAAAATTAAAAGAATTTCAAGGCACAAATGTTAAGCTAAGCTATATCGAAAGATTTGCAACTTTTCCATGGTTGGGAGATACCAAACATTATGTAAAAGAAGTGGAAAAGGTGGAAGGAGTAATTGAAGAGGATGTTGAAAATAATTAGCGATTTAAGATTTGAAATTAAATATTCACGGGGTGACTGTATCGAATGAGATATTAGTCACCCCGTGAATAATTTATAGAGATGTTCGGCTCTACTTTATACTTTTATTCTAATTTATCTTTAGTAAATTCATCCGATGACTATATCCATCATGGATATAGTCATCGGATGAATAAATTTTAGATTAAATAATTTAACCCAGTTTATCAATAGCAGTTTCAATTCTGTTAATCGTTTCCTCTTTACCAAGCATTTCAGAAATATCATACAAATGCGGTCCCTGCATAGCGCCAACCAGACTCAATCTGAATGGCTGCATCACTTTTCCAAAACCAATTTCTTTTGAAGTAATCCATTCTTTTACAATACTTTCTACATTTTTAGAAGAAAAATCATCAATAGATCTTAATACCTCAATTAATCCTTTCATTAATTCAGGAGTATCTGCTTTCCAGGCTTTTTTAGAAGCTTTTTTATCGTATTCTGTTGGTGCTACAAAGAAATAGTCACTTAATTCCCAAAAGTCGCTTACAAAGGTTGCTCGTTCTTTTATCAAGGAAATAACTTTAGTAACATACGAATTGTCATTCCCGTGAAAGCGGGAATCCTTTACTTTTTCCTTTAAAATTGGTAAAAATAATTCCGCTAATTCCTCATTTTCTTTCTTTATCAAATATTGATGCTGGAACCATTTGGTTTTATCTACATCAAATTTTGCTCCTGCTTTTCCAACTTTTTTAATATCAAAAGCTTGAATTAATTCAGGTAAACTGAAAATTTCCTGTTCAGTTCCCGGATTCCACCCCAAAAATGCAAGCATATTGATAAAAGCATCAGAAAAATATCCATCTTCTCGATAACCTCTCGAAATTTCATTGGTTTCTTCATTTTTATATTCTAATGGGAATACCGGAAATCCGTGTTTATCGCCATCCCGTTTACTCAATTTACCTTTTCCTGTTGGTTTTAAAATTAACGGTAAATGTGCAAATTCTGGAGATTCCCAACCAAAAGCCCTGTACAATAAAACATGCAAAGCCATGGAAGGTAACCATTCTTCTCCGCGGATTACATGCGTAATTTCCATTAAATGATCATCTACAATATTAGCCAGATGATAGGTTGGCATTCCATCACTTTTAAATAGAATTTTATCGTCAAGGGTATTAGTATCAATTTTAATATCTCCGCGGATCATATCTTTCAATTCTAGAATTTCGTCGGTAGGAGTTTTAAAACGAACTACATATTTTTCACCATTTTCAATTTTGTTTTTAACTTCTTCCGTACTAAGCGATAAAGAATTATTCAAATTATCACGATTAGAATGATTATAAATAAATGTCTGTTTATTCTCCTGATATTCATTTCTAAGAGTATCCAATTCTTCGGCAGTATCAAAAGCGTAATAAGCTTTTCCTTTGCTAATTAATTGATCGGCATATTTTTTATAGATATCTTTTCTTTCCGATTGTCTGTATGGCCCGAAATCACCTTCTTTTTGCGGACCTTCATCAAACGGAATTCCACTCCAATTCAAGGCATCAGCTATATATTGTTCGGCATTAGCCACATAACGGTTTTGATCGGTATCTTCTATTCGTAATACAAAAGTTCCGTTATGTTTTTTTGCAAATAAATAGTTGAATAAAGCGGTTCTAACGCCTCCAATATGTAAAGGCCCTGTTGGGCTGGGAGCAAAGCGTACTCTTACAGGTTTTGACATTTTTATAAAATTTTTGCAAAGATAATTTAAAGAGTTCGAAGTAAGAAGTAAGAAGCAAGAAGAATTTTAGGTTTATTATTTCCCAGTTCAATTTTGAAATTGAAAAAGAGATGAGTCGAAAGTATAAAATCAAATTTAATTTGAAAATTGACCAATTTGAAAATTTGAAGATGAGTTTAAAAATCATGTTAACCTTTTCTGTATAAATTCTTTAATAAAATGTAAAATATATTATATTTATTTTTTTAAAGATTCCGTAATGAAAAAGCTATTTTATTTATTATTCTTTTCAATTTCATTTGCATTCTCTCAAGACAATTTAGAAGGAGAAGTAAACTATTTAGATTTTAAAGATAATCCTACAAGTAAATCAAATGCAACCTATTACGAGTTTAAAACTCCATATAAAAACGAAATTTATAAATATCAAAAATATTTTATAGCAAGTGCTACCAAAGCTTATTTAATTGAAAAATATTTTTACTATCAAGAAGATAATAAACAAGGGAAATACCAATCATTCAGAAAAGATGGATCAAAAAAAGAGGAAGGATATTATAAAGATGATTTAAAAAATGGACCATGGGTTTTATATTGGCTTAAGAAAAATGATAGTTCAATTAATAATGAAACCTACCTTTATAAGAAATCAATTTATGTAAATAACCTTAGAAATGGATCTTTTAAAGAGTTATATGAAGATGGTAGTACACAAGGGGAAGGTTTTTATAAAAACAACAACTTTGACAAGGAATGTAAGTGGTATCATCCAAACGGACAGCTTAGTTCATTAGA
>JBDLIB010000126.1:0-8978 GCA_039715085.1 Bacteroidota bacterium
TGCAGAGGAACCTGTTGAGGTAACTCCCGAATCAGCTCTGCAAAGCTACCTCCATAATGGTGATGAGAACTATAAATGGGTAATTAAAGATACTTTGACAATTGAAGGTGTTACAGCTTATGATATTTTACTTACTTCACAAAAATGGAGGGAACATGTCTGGAATCATCAATTAACAATTTTTATTCCCGGAGAGATTGAATATAAGGGTGCTTTATTATTTATTACCGGAGGAAGTGTAAAAGATGATATGCCAAACTGGTCTTCAAAAGTTGATGGTATCATCAAGAGATTTGCACTTATGGCAAAAAAAAATAAAGCTATCACAGCAATTATTCGCCAAACACCTAAGCAACCTCTTTATGATGGCTTGGTTGAAGATCAATTAATTTCATTCACACTACATAATTTTAAAAAAGATAAAGATTACACCTGGCCATTACTTTTTCCCATGGTAAAAAGTGCAGTGAGATCTATGGATGCAATTCAGGAATTCTCACAAAAAAATCTTAATAAAGAAATTAAACGGTTTACAATAGCAGGAGCTTCAAAACGAGGTTGGACGACCTGGCTAACCGGCGCCAATGATCAAAGGGTTGAAGCAATCGGGCCTATGGTAATTGACGTATTGAATATGCCGGTTAGTTTAGATTATCATATTGAGGCATGGAACGAATACAGTCCTCAAATTGAAGATTATACAAAACTTGAAATACCACAACAGGTAAGAACAAATGATGGTGACGCTATTACAACTATGGTTGATCCTTACTCTTACAGAAAGAGCCTCACCATGCCAAAAATGATATTTATTGGTACAAATGATGAATACTGGCCTGTAGATGCCATTAAGAATTATATCGATAGTATTCCGGGTGAAAACTTTATACATTATGTACCTAATGCCGGACATAATTTAGCAGGTGGAGAACAAGCTTTAAAGGCCCTAAGTGCCTTTTGGGAACACACTTTGGACAAAACACCATATCCTAAGCTAAATTATAATATTACATCTAATGATGATTCTGCAACCTTAACAGTAACAGCTTCACCCGATGAATTAAACAATGTTTTTGTATGGACTGCAAACTCTGATGATCGTGATTTTAGAGATGATAAATGGTCTTCAAAAACAATTAAAAAAGGAAAAGAAATTATTTACGATATAAAATATCCACAATCAGGTTTCAAAGCTTTTTATATAGATTTGGAATATAAAGATCCAAATGGTGGGAAATACACAAAAAGTACCAGGATGTATGTCGTGGATGAAGATGAAGTGCTTTAATCATTAAATGATTTAATGATACAATGAGATAATGATGTAATGATAGATAGATGACAAATTGAATTCAACAACTAAGTATAAACAATATATTATTCACCATAAATCATTTACTATTGTAATATCATATCATCAAAACTAAATAACATTAACACATTATCAAAAAAATCATATAAATAAAATGAATAAATTTAATACGCTAATTTTCACACTAATAGCTGTTACGTTCATAAATTGTGGTAATAAAAATAACATGGATCAAAACGATGAGTCATACAAGACCTGGGCAGAAAAATTAGGTTATCCTAAAGGCAAAAAGGTTATTATGTTACATTCCGATGATGTTGGCATGTGTGAAGAGGCAAATATAGCCACGGAAAAATTTTTGCTAAACAATGAAATACAATCGGCAGCCATAATGATGACTTGCCAAAATGCAGAAGAATTTATTAACTGGGCAATTCAAAATCCTTCCCAGGATATTGGATTACATCTTACCCACACAAGCGAATGGAAAGATTACCGCTGGGGAACTGTAACTCCATTCAATGAAGTTCCCGGTTTATTGGATCCCGATCAAAAAATGTGGCGCTCTGTTCGAGAAGTTACTGAAAATGCGACTGTCGAAGAAGTAGAAAAAGAAATCAGGTCTCAAATAGAGAAATCCATTGCTTTGGGCTATAGACCAGACCATATAGACACACATATGGGAACACTTTACGCCACTCCAAACTATGCGAAAGCCTTTTTTAGTATAGCTGAGGAATATGGAATCCCTGCTAATGTGGTAGACCTGTCTGCACCCGGTACTTTAGTAAGAATAAGGGACCATGGTTATCCGATTGTTGATGAAATTGTTCCCCACACTGATGCATATAAGTTACCCAAACTCGACTTCTTTACAAGTGTTCCTAAAGGTGATACTTACAAAGAAAAAGTAGAAAACTTTAAAGAATTAATTCGTGATTTAAAACCCGGTATTACAGAAATAATTTTCCACCCTTCTGTAGAGACAGACAATTTAAAAGGAATTACAAATTCGTGGCAACAACGTGTATGGGAAGCAAATATGTTCAGTGATCCCGATTTGATAAGTTTCTTTGAAAAAGAAGGTATTCTGTTTACAAATTGGAAGGAAATGATGAAAAGGTTTAAAAGTAAATAGCCTTCAGTTTATAGTGTTAAAATAGAATATTTTGGAAATTATTTTTAAAATAAAAAAAAATCTTTTGATCATTTTACTGATAATTTCACCAATTATCAGTTTTAGCCAACAAACTCCTCCAAAAGCACCAAAAGGTTATTTTAACAACACTATACTCAAAATTTCTCATGCCCTGGGGAGACTAAAACTAATCGAAACAGATTTTCCTTTACCCGACAACATAAAAGAACATAAAGACATTGTTTATAAAACAGTAGATTCTAAAGATTTAAAATTAGATATTTATCATAAAAAAAGTATTTCTACCACAACTCCACTTATTATTTTTATCCATGGCGGATCATGGAAAAGAGGTGATAAACAAGAATACTGGCCTTATTTTATCTCCTATTCAGAAAAAGGGTACATTACAGCTACAATTCAATACAGGCTTTCAGATACTGCTAAATATCCTGCTCAAATTGATGATATTGAATCTGCCATTACCTGGATAAAAGATAATGCAGAAAAATATCATATTGATAAAAATAAAATAGTATTAGTAGGCGGCTCTGCAGGTGGACATCTTGCAATGTTAACAGGTTATAGCAAACCACATTTAAGCATTAAAGGAATTGTGAATCTTTATGGTCCTTCAGACCTAACAACCGAATATGCAAGAAATAAAGATGCTGTTATTAAACTAATGGGGCAATCTTTTGAGAAAGCGCCTGATCTTTATAAAAAAGCATCACCAATTTTTTATGTCTCAGAAAATACACCCCCTACTTTAACTTTTCACGGGACATTAGATGAACTTGTTCCTTATCAGCAATCGGATAATCTAGACAGAATAATTAAAGAAGCCGGAGCAATATCTTATTACCATAAATTAAAAGGCTGGCCACATATTATGGATCTTTCAGTTGAAGTAAATCGATATTGTCAATATTATATGGACAGGTTTTTTGAAAAATATATTCCGATGGAATAAAGTAATAATAGAATAATTAAATGCTATAATGATTTAATCTGAATCAATATTATCATTAAGCTTTCAAATAAAATAAAGTAGGATCAAATTTATAAAAGATATATTATAGATGAAAAAATTGCTAAAAATTACAGGTATCGTAATATTACTATTTTTAATTGTAATATTTTTTTGGCTAAACTCTAACTGGCGTGATCGTCATCCTGATTATGTAATTGACCTTAAGATCGAAAAAGAAGGTTCTCTTCAAATAATTACTGCCGGATTTTCAAAAATGCCTATCACTCCAACAATAGTTGACACCTGGAATGATGCCAACAACGATTTCAAATACAATGAAAAGGATGGGGATACTTATAACGATAACAACAAAAATGGTGAATTTGATGCTTTTTGGATTGCAGGCATGAGTAATAAAAAACCTGCTCAGGGTATTCATGACGAAGTGTGGTCCAGAGTTATGGTTATTGATGATGGTAATACCAGAATTGCAATGGTTTCACTTGATGTTATCGGGTTTATGCATGATGATGTTGTAGATATAAGAAATCTAATCCCGGCAGAATTAAATATTGATTACACACTTATTTCTTCAACCCACACTCATGAAAGCGAGGATATGATGGGTATTTGGGGAAAAAATGAATGGACCACCGGAGTAAATACGGAGTCCATGAAATATGTTAAAGAACAAACCGTAAATGCAATTACCGATGCCGTGAAAAAAATGCGGCCAGCCAACTTGATCTTTGCAGAAGATCTTTCAGGGAAAGATGCCCAATTAATGAAGGATACACGAAAACCGGATGTAAGAGCTTCTGGAATTCACCTGATGCAAGTTATTGATTCTGAAACTGAAGAAACTCTGGGGACAATAATCAACTGGGCAAATCACCCGGAGACACTCTGGAACAAAAATTTATTAATTAGTTCTGATTTTCCACATTATGTCAGGGAAGCTCTTGAAAATGGCGTGAATAATGGCGATGAATTAATTCATAAAGGCCTTGGTGGAGTTGCTATCTATTTTAACGGAGCAATTGGAGGCCTAATGGCCCCACACCCAAGTCTGCCTATACCTGATCCATTCAAAGATACTGTCTATTTAAAACCCACATTTGCTAAAGCAAAAGCAATTGGAGATCAGATTGCAATCTTATCTTTAAATGCTTTAAATAATGATGGAGACACAATAAGAAAATTAAATATTTCCCTCAGGGCCAAAACATTGAACCTGCCTTTAGAGAATACAAAGTTTAAGCTTGCCTTTGGAATCGGATTGGTGAAAAGAGGTTTACCGGAATTATTTAAGATCCGAACAGAAATTGGTGCAATAAAAATTGGGCCGGCAATGTTTTTGAGTATACCGGGAGAAATCTATCCCGAAATCGTTTATGGTGGAATTGAAGCTCCAGAAGGTCGTGAATTTGATATCCAACCACTGGAAATACCACCAATTCAGTCAATTATAAATGATAAATATAAATTCTACATAGGGCTATCCAATGACGAAATTGGTTATATAATTCCAAAAAGTGAATGGGATGTTGAAAAACCATATTTATACAACGATAATAGCGACACCTATGGAGAAGAAAATTCTTTAGGGCCTGATACTGCTCCGATTCTTTACAAAGATCTTGCAGAAATTATAAAGGATTTAAATGAATAAATTTTTGCTCAAAAGAAACTCACTATTAGTGGCAGGTATTTATTTCTAAATTCTTTTCTCTCCTGATATATCGTCACACAAAATAATCGTCTAAAATGTTTTTTGGGCGATTTTTATTTTTTTGAAATGTTAAAGTCAGATAATAGTTGATAATTCTCATTATACAACAATAGTATTTGACTATTTTTGCAAACGATTTTTAAGAAAGGATATGACACTCACACAACTTGAAAAAGAAGAAAAGGAGATTGGTAAAAAGTTATACGATTACCAACATAATGCAATTGACAGTATTTTCACTTATATAAACAATAATCCTACAAATTATAATTTACTTTACCAACTACCAACTGGAGGCGGTAAGACTGTGATTTTTTCCGAAATTGCCCGTAGATATATTGAAACTACTCAAAAAAGAGTTTTGATCCTTACCCATAGAATTGAGTTGAGTAAGCAGACTTCAAACATGCTTACTGAGTTTGGTGTTAAAAATAAAATCATTGACAGTAATGTAAAAGAGATTACTACAAAAGACAATTTCGATTGTTTTGTTGCAATGGTAGAAACTTTAAACAACCGTTTAAAAGAAGAGAAAGTCGAAATTTCTGATATCGGGATGGTTATCGTAGATGAGGCACATTACAACTCCTTCAGAAAATTATTCAAATATTTTGAAGAATGTTTTATCCTGGGTGTAACTGCTACTCCTTTAAGTTCAAATATTACGCTTCCCATGCATGAGATCTATAATGATCTTATTGTAGGAGAAAATATCAGGTCGTTAATCGAAAGAGGGTTCTTAGCTAAAGCAACTACGCATTCTTTTAATGTAAATCTTACTTCATTAAAAATAGGAATGAATGGAGATTATACCGTAAAATCTTCTGAAGAACTGTATGTGCAAAGTACTATGCAAACAAAGCTGCTAGCTGCATATGAGCAACAATCGCTTGGTAAAAAAACACTTATCTTCAACAATGGTATCAATACTTCGAGATTTGTATATTATACATTCTTAAAAGCCGGATATGATATAAAATACATCGATAACACTAATACCAAAGAGGAAAGAAAAAAAATATTACACTGGTTCAAGCATACCCCAAATGCAATTTTAACATCAGTCGGAATCCTAACCACCGGTTTTGATGAGCCAACTATAGATGCTATCATTATCAATCGTGCTACAAGGTCTTTAGCTCTTTACTTTCAGATGATAGGAAGAGGGTCAAGGGTTATAAATGATAAAAATTCTTTTAAAATATTAGACCTTGGTAATAATGTTGCCAGGTTTGGTCTATGGACAGATGATATTGACTGGAGGCATATTTTCAAAAATCCGAATTATTATCTAGAAAACTTGTCGAGTGATGAGGAGATTGAAAAGAGATTTTCCTATGAATTGCCTGATGAAGTTCGTGAAATGTTTTCAAAATCAGAGGATATCAGTTATGATGTAAAAGCCGAATACAAAGAAATGATCAGAACCCATCAAAAAACAAAACTCGTTTTGGAAAAATCTGTTGAACAACATGCCAAAATGTGTGCAGAAAATAGTGAGGATGTTTTTGATGCACAAATTCTTTCAAGAGAATTGAATGATGATATAGCTTACAGAATAAAACAATATTCTTATTGCATTATGAAAAGCTCAAATAATTATATAAAATGGCTCGAAGAGGATTATAAAAGAAAATTAAGGGTAAAGATCAGCCAGGAGTTTAATTAGTTATTGATGTAATGTGGTAATGATGCAATATTTTATCCTAATTCTTTATAAAATCATTATAGCATTTAATCATTGAAGCATTACTTATTCTTCTCCTCTATCCATTTTGACAAATACTTAGTACTCTGCAAAGTATGATGCATTAAGATCTCACCGGTTAGATTTTGCAATCGATGATTTTGAAGATTCTCTTTTATATTGCTCAACAAGGCCTGGAATTTATTTTCAAATATTTCTCTTGAAAAGTGATGATTAATAATCTCAACTCCATTTATTTGAGTTGTATTCCACAATGTCTCATTATTGTATAATTCTACAGCCTTTTTAGCAAATTCATCAGGATCATCAGCGATAAAGCCATTCCATTCCATGTTATCATGCATCCCCTCTGCCCCAATACTTGTTGTAACACTGGGAGTTCCATATAACATCGCTTCCAGTAATTTTCCTTTTAACCCCGCACCAAACTGCAATGGCGCCAAACAAACTCTCGACTCTGTAAATGCTTTTTCTTTAGTTTTTGCCCAACCTTTAATTATAAACCCTTCCTTCTCATTTTGAAGCTGTTTGACCTTATCGGGAAGATAGGCACCATAAATGTATAATTCAGCATCTGGTAATTCCTTTAGGATCTTCTTCCAGATAGTATTTTTTAAATATTGAACTGCTGTAAAATTTGGCTTGTGCTTAAAATTACCGATGGCCATAAAACCTTTACGGTCTTTATAATCAGGATACTTCTGCAAATCAAAAAGAGATAAATTATCGGATAAAAATGGAATGTAAAATAAGATGGATCTTTCAATTTTGAATGTATCTATTAACAAATTGTATTCAAATTTTGAAATTATCAATGAAAGGTCACAACGGTAAATACTTGCAATTTCGCGTTTGGTTATATCATTTACCAGGTATTTTAAAGAAATTTTACTATCACTGTTAAATACTTCTTGTCTTGCTTTTCTTAAAAAATGTAGATCTTCTGTATCTAAAATTCGAACAGATTCCGGACAGCTTTCTTTTACTCTCCACCCAAATTGTTCTTCAGTTAAAAATCTGTCAAACAATACAATATCAGGTTTTATTTTAAGAAGTAGTTTATCAAAAGAAGAGTCGTTTAATTTAACAGCATATGTTTGAATTTGTATATTCTCTAATGGAAATGATTTGGTTGTTTTAGCAGCAGTACTTACGAATGTGATCCTCCAATCATTTTTTTGAAAGAACTGAATAAGCTGCATCATCCGGGTACCTGCAGCTGTTGAATCCGGTTCAGGCCATACAAAACCAATTATTAAAAGATTTTTCATTTTTAAATATAATAAAAAAGGCTTAAGTGTTTATTACTTAAGCCTTTTAATATATAATAATTAAAGAATTATTTCCATTGGTCTGCGACAGCATCACCGTATTTTGGCGCTACTTTCGAAGCGGAATCAGGATCAGTTATATCTACACTAACGATACCTAATAGTTGTTTACCTTTTTCCAACATTAAGTTATAAACAACTGTTTCCATTTTATAGGTTTGCGAAGTATAAGTTCTTGTCTCAGCAGGAACATAAGTACCACCATACCCATATCCATAAGGAGAATAAACACTTCCGTAATATCCACCAAAGTATCCGTAATATCCACCATAGTGAGAAGGGTAATAACCTCCCGTAGTGTAACCACCGGTTTCGGAAGTAACTACTTCTTTGCTTAGATCCTTAAGTACAGTTAGAACTACACCTTCAAATCCTTCATTTTTAATTATTTGAATAACTTTATCGATCTCTCCTGGGCTGCGCTTTTGATTGTGTTTTATTGATGGGAATTTCTTGTAACTTTCTGTAGCATCAATTCCTTTTTCTCTTAATCTGTCAGCTATTTCCTGCTCAAAACGTTGTCGGGAAACCATATCATCAAATCTGGCAATAACAAGAATTTTTTCATTTTTAATAGAATTGATATTATCTGCTTTCCAGGAATCTGTAACTTTAACAGTAGAAGAACAACCGGATACAAGCATCACCGTAACTAACACTAAAAATAATAAGGTTTTTTTCATTTTTGATTTGTTTTAATTGATTATTTTTTTTTAAAGATATACAAATATACTTTTAAATTTTAAAAATTTATTTGTCTTCTAGGAATTTATGACTATTTTAA
>JBDLIB010000127.1:0-8839 GCA_039715085.1 Bacteroidota bacterium
GTGCAAAAATCGAAATTTATTTATTTGCACCTCACCCAAAACTGTTTTTACAGTTTTGACCTCTCCTCAAGGAGAGGTTTAAGCGGAAACCCCGAGGCAAAGCCTCGAGGAATTCTTTTCGATTAAAAATATTTTCTAAACTACTGTACAATCAACTTTTGTGATTTTGATCTTACACCATCGTTTAATTTTACGATATATAATCCAGGATTAAGATCAATTTTAGTTTCAAAAATTGAATTTGAAGTTGCTTTTATATCCGAACTATGTACCATTCTACCTGTAACAGTATAGATCTGTAGGCTTGCATCGGTACTAAACCCGTCTAATGAAACTTTTAATCTTCCGTTGGAAACAGGGTTAGGATAAATACCTAAAGCTCCTTTTTCTACGTTTTCAACTGCTGCAGTTGAGTTGTCTTCGAATGTGAAAACTAATTTAGGGTGTAATGCTGAATCTGCATTATCACTACTTGCTATATCAACTCTTAAATAATCAGGGATATCATCTGCTGTATTTTTGTTTAATCTTAAGAAAACATATTGTCCAGCTTTTCCTGCAGTATATTGTGTGTTCATAAAATTCAATAATGCAGTATTTCCATCAGTATTTGTTTCTATTGCGCCTACAACTGCAGTTTTATTGTCAATTATTCCAGCCTGAATACCTGTAGCATTAGTATCTGTACCAAATGCACCACCAAAAGAATAACCAGGTAACACTTCAGGGTTTTCATTAACAAATGCATACATATCAATAGTTAATTGCCCCCATGTACCGTTTATTAAAGTAAGAGCTCCTGAAAAACTTACATTTTTCAACTTTTTCCCTGCAGGAATTTCAGGAATCTGGAAAGGGAAAACCGCTGCCATATCATAATTATCTTCTGCATCCTGCCAATTTATACCTCCACCAATATAAACTTGATCAGCACCTACCCATCCAACAGTAGATTCTGTTCTTTTAGGTCCCGGTGTATTTACTTCATTGTCTCGATAAATATTTATTATGGTTCCATTATCATCGTGTTCATAATAATCTACATCTACAGCAATACTTACATCTCCGGCAGGGGTTACTGTTAATGAAATTGTTTCCGAAGAGGTATCCGTACCATCACTTACCTCAACAACAATATCGCTATAAGTTCCGGCATCACCACTTAGAGGAGCAAAACTTAATATTCCGCTACCGCCATTATTATCAGTAAAAGAAGCAAATGAAGGTAAATTTGTAGCAGTTAAGGTTAACGCATCTCCATCTGCATCAGTTGCACTAACTGTAACATCAAGAGTCTCTCCTTCTTTTACGGTTTGATCTCCAATTGGATTTAATACAGGTATAGTGTTTGTCCCTTCGAAATTAATTGTAAGCTTTGCTATCTTACTTAAATCTGCATCGGCACCTTCATGGCCAAAAACATAATATCTTTGATATGCAGCCCATTGATAGGATGGACTTAACCTAATGAAAATATACTTGTTTGTATTCCCTGCATCATACTGAGCCTGAATATATGCTTTTAAATTTGTATTTGCATCTGTGGTGGTAGAAACTTTACCAACTGGAGTTGTTTTTACTAAATATCCTTGTTGAATGGCAACTGCATCGGTATCATCTTGATTAAAAGCTCCCATGTAAAAATCTTCAGGTAATACAGTTGCAACATCTCTGGCTCCCAAAGCATATAGATCAATACTAGAGTCATCAGGAACGCCTCCGTGAATAAGTGTAACTTCAGATTCAAATGACACACTTGATACTGTTTTTCCTTCATTATCAGGAAGTAAAAAAGGAATAACAGCAGAAAAATTAGTTCCTTCAGCGTGAGCTCCCAACATAAGTTCATTTCCCCATGGTTCAACAGAAGATGTTCCACTAACATCTTTTACCCTTGCATCTTCATACACGGTAGTGATTTCTGTTTGAGCCTGTGTAATAAATGGAAATGCAAATAATGCAACCCCGATAATTGATCTTAGTAATTTTGTTTTCATAAATTTTGAGTTTTAAGATTAATAAAGTTTTATTGTATAATTAATTTTTGTGTTTTTGACTTTATCCCGTTGGTCAATCTAACGATATATAATCCTGAGTTTAGATTGAGATTTGTTTCGGTATAACCATAAGACGAAGGTTTAATCGGTTTTTGATAAACCAGGTTTCCGGTAATTGAGTAGATAAAAAGATTTGCATTTTCGTTAAATCCATCTAACGAAATATTTAATTTACCATCTTTTACAGGGTTTGGATAGATCCCTAATGCCCCTTTTTCCACTTCTTCAACAGCCAATGCTTCACCAAATTCGATCAACAGCGATGGGTAAGGCAAACTGTTTGCTTCGGCACCATCGGCAGTAGTGAAAAAGGTTCTTGCATAATGAGATTGATCTAAATCATCATTACTTATTCTTATAAATACGTAATCCCCTGTATTTGCCGTTTCATATTGTTTATTTAAATATTCTATTAGTTTATCATTACCTCCATTTGAAGTTTCTACTATTCCAAGAGGAGTACTTTTATTTGCAAAATCTTGTTGTAATCCGGTTGCATTTGCATCCCCATCAAAAGTTCCAGCGTAAGCATCGGTTACCAATACCGTTGCTGCTGTTCTGGCAGGTAATCCATAAAGATCCAGTTTTCCAGTAATATTTTCAGGTTGGTTAAAGCTTTCCAGGTTCACCTGAAACTTGGCCGAAACCACCACCTTTCCTGCGGGGGGTTCTGGCAATTGGAATGGAAACACTGCAGACATCTGCTTATCTTCAACATAACCTCCTCCGGCTATTGCAAAAGTTCTATCATTGGGGTCAACCCAGCCATGTTCCGGAAAATAAACAGCCGCGTCCTGCTTACTGGCATTTATTGCTACAGCGCTTGCATCTGGAGTTACTGTTAATTGAAATGATTCAGAAGTAATACTTCTTCCATTATTAGCGATTACAGTAATATTTTGATAAGCTCCTGCATCAAAAAGAGCAGGGTTAAAAACTATCTTTCCTGAGTTATTGTCATTATCAGTAAAAGTTCCAAAACCTGGCAAGTTCTCCACCGTAAAACTAATTACATCCCCTCCTGAAGTAGAAGCCGAAAAATCAACTTGTAAACTTTCCCCTTCTATCATGGTCTTGTCTTCTATAGTTGGAGTGATAATAGCAGGATCACTATCGGCAACACCTGTTAAAGTAACCTGGCCTTTATCCGGTACAGCTTTTACCAAAGCATATTTATTCCCGTTATGTGTAATGATCTCAGCATCTGCCCCAACTCCGTTTTGCGTTGCCGAAACATTCACCCATGTATTGTCCACTCTTATCTTTACCGTTAAGGGGAAATAAAATGCAGCATCCATCATTTGATCTGTCAATGTGAATTTTATTTCCGAAGCAGCTACGTTGTCAACAACTAAGTTATGGGTTGCAAATGATTGTGCATACTGCGCCACATTGGTAAAACCATCTACCCACAGATCTTCTTTATTTTTTAAATATTGTAAAAATTCATCTGCTGTTGTACGGTCAGCTTCAGTTGAAACAGCGTGGAAGTGGGTACTCCCCCAACCTCGATAGTAATTAGACCCCCATAAGGTTGATGTTTTATCTAATAAAGGTAAAATGTATGTATCCCTGCTGGCATCGTCTTTGTAGATATGCGGACTCGAAACACTATTTACATCTAAATAATCTACTTTATCGGCTAAATTCAATACTCCGTTTGTTCCTCTTATCGAAATAAAAACTTTCCTGGCTTCATCGACATTTCCTTCCCCGTAAGGATATGCATAGGTTAAACATTCGTTATTACCTGTAGTAACTTCGGTATTAATTTTTGTTTGTGTAGCCTGTAACCTGGCTAAATATTCAGCGGGTGTAGGGTTTGTTTCCCCTCCCGAAGTATCATTATACCAGTTTCTGTCATCGTGTCCATTAACCTGGCTGCCTAAAGTAGCCAGATCTCTGAAATTTTGCCAGTCACCCACATTGTATTGTTGCGAGTCAGCTTCGGTAATTACAAACCAGGTAAAATTAAAGCCATATTTATCAATCATTGATTTCCAAAAAGAAATATCGGCTTCATTATTATCATCGATCGTTAGTGTAAATGCTGAAAGTTTATCATCATTCCATAAACAAACATCTGCTTCACCAATATTTGCAGGCCATATTTTATCGGTTACCGTAAACCGGGAAGTAGTTGTTGGATCCAGATTATACTTATCCTGAGCAAATGATTGCACAAAAATTAATAAGCTAAAAAAAAATAGAGTAATTGTCCTGTTCATAAATTCATTATTTAGTTGTAAAAATATAAAATACAATCGATTGTGCAAATTATTTTAAAAATATTATTTTTTTTGAATATTCTTAAAAAGAAATTGAATTGAAATTTTTTATCTACCAAACAAATACAGTTTGTTTTTTTGTTTCTTCTCCGCTAGAAAATTGCAGTATATATTTACCTGTAGGTAGCGTTAATTTTTCAGTTCTAAATACATTATTATTTAGGTCAGAAATTTTAATACTGCTGTTTAACACCTCTTTTCCACGGTAAGTAAAAAGTGTGAGATTTATGGTTTCGTTTTTATCATAACCTAAAAAATAAAGGCTCAATTCTCCATTTTTAATTGGATTTGCAGATGCAACTACAGTTTTCAACTGATCTTTGATCTGGATTCCGGGTTTATTTAACTCGGGATAACCAACAGTGATCTCTAATTTTGGCCTTTTATCTTCCTTTTCGGAATTAGCACTAATAAAACTCCAACGATGATAATCTGTAATGTCTTTTGCGTTAGGATTTAATCTTAAAAATACAAAATCTCCGGCCTTACTACCTGTTTCGTAAATTGTATTGATATAATTTTTTAAACCTACAATTCCTTTGGCATCTAATTTAGTTTCCCCTGTATATGCATCAGGTTTTACAAAATTGTATTGAATTGGCCTTGCTTTTAGATCCTGGCCAAAAGTTCCCTGGTAAAACATATCTTCTGTTACCCAAAAATTTGATTTTGCAGGTAAACCATACAGGTCAATTCCACCTTCAGGTTTGTTATCAATTTTATCTAAATACACTGTAAAATTTACAGATATAATTTCTTTACCACCGGGAATTAAAGGAAGTTTGAAAGGGAAAACTCCCGCACCATCAATACCTTCGCCGGAGCCTCCTATCCTTATTTTTGGCTGCCCGTCCCAATCGGCTTTTCCTTTAGAATGGATCTGTCTGTCTGTAATTTCGGCATCGATAACAAATGTTTCATTAGCATCGTTGATCTTAGTGTATTCAAATGCACCAATATTTACAAAATTACCGATAGGTCTTTGGTTTAGATTTGCATCTGATTTTGGGGCAAATTCAGCAATTCCTTTATTTAATGCTTTCGAGTTTTCTCCCAAAGAAAAATCAAACAATGCCCAGTTTTTGAAACAAAGGTCGTAGTCGTGAACATTAACAGGTAAAGTTAAGTTATGATCTGCCAACCCTATAATTTTATCAAAAACAAAATTATTAACCAGATTGTTTCTTATCACTACATTATTTGAATTTTCATTACCTGTAATTTTAATAGCAAGTGCTGTATTTATTTTTTTCGAACCGTTGAATTCAAGTCCGAAATAAGGATTTACAACCGTATTATTTACAATTTTCGAATTATTTATCTCTCCGCTTAAAGCGATACCATTTTCACCATTTGAAATAACGATATTATTTTCAAAAATACTTTCTGTAATATTTACATTTTCACCGTAAATTCCGTTCATCAAACCAATTTCTTTACGATTAGGTTTAACGAAATTTATGATCGTATTTCCTCTTAAAATATTTCCTTTTATTGGATTGGAAGTAATTAAGACCGCATTGTTTGCTTTACTATTTATACTTTCTTTAATGAGATTGTATTCCAACAGGTTATAATCGCCGGATATTTCAATGGCATTTGAGGAAAAGAACTCAATCCTGTTATTTCTTATCTGATTCTTTTGACCGGAAACTATAAATGCAGTAGTAATATCATGAATAAAGTTATTCTCAAATTTACAGATACTCCCTTGAATATTTACTCCAGATTTTGTATGGTCTTCGCAAAAAATATTGTTTGAGATCAGCCTTATTTTCGAACTGTTATTATGGATAAATACCAATTCATTTTTTGAAGTTCCGCTAATACTCACATTAGAGATCTCCCATCTAGACGCTTTCGCAGAATCTGTTCCAAAAACAATTGAATTAACGATAGGTTTATGATCTTGAGCTCCAATGATTTTTATGTATTTTGTATTTTCTCCGGTAATGGTAACGTCGCCATGATCACCAGTTAATAAATAAATCTTATCACCTGCCTCAAATTGTTTCCCATCTTTAAAAATGCTTTCTAAAGTATTCCACGGATTGCTTTTACTCCCGTCATTGCTGTTTTTTCCGTTAACCGGATCACAATAATAATCGGTTGCAAATACAGCCTGAAATATAAACATCATCGCTATTGCCAATATGTTTGGTCTTTTGAATAACTGTTTCATGATTTTTAAATTTAGTAATTATTATTTATACAATCGATTGGCAAAGCTAATAAATATTTATACAATTGAACTCACCAGGCAATAAAATTATTCCATTTTGAGAAAAATAATTCTTAATCAAATGCTTTTTCCTAAAATAAATATATTCTATTAAGCTCAGTTTCAAAGTCTGGTATTAATTATTATATTGCACTTAATATCAATCGATTGGATGTTGATAAATATTATTTAAGAATTAATATAAAATGGGGGCACTATTAGGAGTATTATTACACGCAATCGGGGGATTTGCGGCAGGGAGTTTTTACATTCCTTTTAAAATTGTAAAAAAATGGTCATGGGAAAGTGCATGGCTGGTTTTAGGTGTTGCGGCATGGTTAATTACACCAATCGTTGTAGCATATTTTACCGTACCAAATTTGACAGAGGTTCTCGGTGCAGCAGATAGTGAAACCAAAGTGTGGACATACCTTTTTGGTGCGCTTTGGGGAATAGGAGGGCTGACTTTTGGATTGGCAATGCGATATCTCGGAATCTCTCTAGGAATGACAATAGCATTAGGGTTCACTGCTGCATTTGGCACTTTAATTCCACCTATCTATGAAGGAACTTTTTTGACATTGATCCAGACAAGAGTTGGTATGATCACTTTTATTGGAATTATTATGGCTTTGGTGGGGATAGCTATTGCAGGTAAGGCAGGAATGATGAAAGAAAATGATCTGGAAGAAGATAAAAAACAGGAAACCGTTGAAGAATTCGACCTTTGGAAAGGGATCATTGTTGCAACTGTTTCGGGTATCCTGAGTGCAAGTTTCGCTTTTGGCCTGGCTGCCGGAAAACCAATAGCCGAAATTGCTTTGGAAAAAGGAACCCAATCTCTTTTTATGAACAATCCTGTACTGGTTTGGATACTTTGGGGAGGAATTACTACTAATTTGATCTATACACTCTTTTTAAATTTTAAAAATAGATCCTTTACAGATTACACCGATAAAACAAGTCCGCTCAAAACAAATTATTTCTGGGCAGCTCTTGGCGGAGTTACCTGGTATATGCAATTCTTCTTTTACGGAATGGGGACAACTTATTTAGGTGAAAAATATGAATTTGCAAGCTGGTCTATTCATATGGCATTTATTATTCTATTCAGTAATTTATGGGGACTGTACTTCAAAGAATGGAAAGGTGTACATAAAAAAACAATGTCCACCTTGCTTTTCGGATTGGCAGTGATCATCCTGTCAATATTAATGATTGGCTTGAGTAATACTTTATTTGGGTAGGAAGTCGCACCTTTAGCACATTGAGCATTTTATATATCATTCATATTCATCCTATGAATATTTAAGTATTGTAATATTCATAGGGTAAATGAAAAAATGCGAATCAAGGATTGGCTTGATTGGTCAGATTCATCAGATGAATAAAATATTACTTCTCCACCACAATTACCATCAAATTTCTCGGTCCTTGGGCACCAACAACCAATGATTGTTCAATATCTGCAGTTTTAGATGGGCCGGCAATAAAAACTCCGTAGTTGTAATCCAGATCATTTTGCAATTTATATGCTTCATGCATATTGTTAATAATATCTTTTTTATCAATAACCAAAACCAGATTTTCGCAAATAAATGGTAATATCCTGTGAGGCAGATTCTTATCTGAAACCCAAATGGAACCATTTTCGGCTACAGCCATATCTCCTTTGATTATTGCCAGATCCAATAAATTTAAATCTTTTATACTATCTAATTTAGCAATATCAATTCCCTGAAATAAGGCAGAATCTATTGTATTCACAATACGATTTTTTTTTGAAAAACGCTGTTCAATCAGTCCTGATATCTCAGAATAATCACTTACAATTTCCAGCTTTGCACTTATTTTAGGTATAATTTCCTTAAAAGAATCAAAAGCATTCCCCTCATTAAAAACCATATCGATTTCCGGAAGGGGAAATTCACCTTTAGGCTTGTTTATGGTTATATTTTTTAAAATTTCTCCCCTGCTCATTTATTTCTTTTTTTATACCATTCCTGAAAACTTTCTTTTGGAGGATCAGGTAATTTTCGGTTTTTGGCCCAGGTATTCAATTTATTCTCAAATACAAATGCTGGCAGTAATTTCATAGAAATTCTCGCCATCTTTCCAAATAATTTATATGTAAAAGGATCACTTAAAATACCCGCCATGATCTTCATAGAACGCTCCTTACTTTTTGGCAATACATTGTTTTTGCCAATATCTTGTCTCCAAAAAAACAATTGTTCGTGGATATTGATCTTTACCGGACAAACATCTGTACA
>JBDLIB010000128.1:0-8819 GCA_039715085.1 Bacteroidota bacterium
TTTACGGTAGATATTGATATGTCTTCCCAGGATTTAAATACTATGAATAAGGACAGGAATCCTGAATGGGAAAAGAACACTGTATTTTTAAAACTTTTGGTTGAAGGTAATGCTAAATTATACAGATACAATAATGAAAATATCCCTTATAAATATTTATTTAGCGTTGATTCTTTAGAGGTAAAACAGCTTATATATAAGGAATATTTAACTAATAGAGGTAATAAAGCTCGTAATTTGGCTTATATTGAACAGCTTAGAAAGTATGTTAATTGTAAAGGTAAAACGACAGATGAACTTTTAAGAGTTAGGTACAAAGAAGTTGATTTAAGAAATTATTTTGAAGAAAATAATATTTGTGAAAATCCTGATTTAGAAAATATCAAAACGTATAAAAAAAATAAAGGTAAGTTTAATATAATAATTACACCTGGAATTAACATTTCATCCTTTTCTATAGGAAATACTCAGTCTAGAAGATATTCAACTGATTTTGATACAGGGATAAATTTAAGAATTGGTACAGAACTTGAGTATGTACTTCCTTTTAACAAAAATAAATGGAGTGTTTTTATAGACCCAAATTATTACTCTTATTCAAGTCATCTTGAGAAAGAACTATATTCTTCTTTTACAATTAATACTCCTGAAAAATTTGACGTTACAATTAAAAGGTTTGCTGTGCCATTTGGGATAAGGCATTACTTTTTTCTTAATGACAATGTCAAATTTTTCGTAAATGCAGGGTATAGTTATGATATGGATCTAGGTTCTTCGATTGCTTTTGAAAAACGAAATGACTTGGATATGGATGCTACTTCATTTAGTTTATTTGGTGGGGTTGGCGTTAATTTTAAAAGTAAATATCGAGCAGAAATTAGATATTTTTCACAAGATTATTTAGGAGATACTTACACTTATTGGTATTCTGATTTTAATACGATATCATTTGTCGTAGGCTATAATTTCTTATAAATGGATTACCATAATTGATAAAAGTAAACTGCTAGACTAAATATTTTTTGTTTAGTAGTTTTTTTATTTAAAATTTCTAAAAATATAAATAAAAATCATTTTCTCTTGTCAGCTTAACTATACTTTGTAATTTTGCACAAACCTAAACACTATGCCAAATACAAAGTATATTTTTGTAACCGGAGGGGTTTCCTCTTCTCTGGGCAAAGGAATCATTGCAGCTTCTTTAGCAAAATTACTTCAATCAAGTGGTTTTTCGGTAACCATCCAAAAGTTAGATCCTTATATTAATGTCGATCCCGGAACTCTAAATCCCTATGAACACGGGGAATGTTTTGTGACCAATGATGGTGCAGAGACTGATTTGGATCTTGGTCATTATGAGCGATTTTTAAATATCCCCACTTCCCAGGCTAATAACGTAACAACAGGTAGAATATATCAAACGGTTATAAATAAAGAAAGAAGAGGTGACTATTTAGGAAAAACGGTTCAGATCATTCCGCATATTACTAATGAGATCAAACGCCGAATACAGATTTTAGGTAAAACCGGTGATTATGATATTGTGATTACTGAAATTGGCGGAACTGTAGGGGATATCGAATCTTTGCCCTATGTGGAGTCTGTTCGTCAATTGCAATGGGATCTGGGTAGAGAGAATGCCATAGTTGTACACTTAACTTTGGTGCCTTATCTGGCTGCTGCCAAGGAATTAAAAACAAAACCAACACAACATTCTGTAAAAGAATTAATGATGAGTGGTGTGAGTCCTGATGTTTTGGTTTGTCGTACAGAGCATCATTTAAATGAAAATATTAAAAGGAAATTAGCACTTTTTTGCAATGTTACACAAGATGCTATTATTGAATCCATAGATGCAGATACTATTTATGATGTGCCAAATCTGATGCTGGAAGAAGGTCTGGATAAAGTTGTGTTGAATCGTTTAGATTTATCTGCAAATAAAACTCCAAAATTAGAAGCCTGGAATAGCTTTTTAAAGAAATTTAAAAATCCGAAGGATACTATTGAGATTGGTTTGGTTGGAAAGTATGTAGAATTACAGGATGCTTATAAATCAATACTGGAAGCTTTAGGCCATGCCGGGGCTCAAAATGAAGTTAAGGTTAATGTCAGATCTATTCATTCGGAAGAGATTAATAAAAAGAATATTGAAGAGGAATTAAAAGGACTTGACGGAATAGTTGTTGCTCCCGGATTTGGTGACAGAGGAATAGAAGGAAAGATCGAAGCTGTAAGATATGTTAGAGAGAATAATATTCCTTTTCTTGGGATTTGTTTAGGGATGCAAATGGCTGTAATTGAATATGCTAGAAACGTTATGAAATTGAAAAATGCCAATTCAACCGAGATGAATGTGAAAACTCCATTTCCGGTAATTGACCTAATGGAGGAGCAGAAAAGTGTTACTGAAAAAGGCGGTACGATGCGTTTAGGGGCATGGGATTGTAAAATTGAAAAAGAGTCGAATGTTAACAAGGCTTATGGCAAGGAAATGATCAGTGAGCGTCATCGACATCGTTATGAATACAATAATGATTATTTAAAACAATTAACAAAAGCAGGTCTAAAACCAACAGGAGTTAACCCTGAAACAGGTTTGGTAGAAATAGTTGAAATACCAGAACACCCTTGGTTTGTAGGTGTGCAATACCACCCTGAATACAGTAGTACGGTATTAAATCCACATCCGCTTTTTGTTGCTTTTGTAAAAGCCAGTTTGGAGAATAAATAATATTTTTAGACTTTAATGATATTAGGTAGCTGTCTTCCCTCTTGAGAGGGGAAGAAACTGATTTCATAAGGTTGTTATCAATAAGGAGATTTACATATCAGTTTCAGGGGAATGTTTATAATAAATTCTTGTATTTTTCAATATAATTTTACACACCCCTGTCCTCCTAAGGTCGGACTTTCCCCTCTCAAGAGGGGAGACTCAGGTTTTCACAAAGTCCTTTGCGTAGCTTAGCGGAAACTTTGCTGTATTTTGCGTGAAAAAAATATAATATTTGTATGATATTATGTTAAGACCTCTGCCTCACAGCCTCATAAAGTGCCACTCCACAGGCAACAGAAACATTTAAAGATTCGATTTCTCCCAGAAGGGGTAGTTTAGCTTTTTCATTGGAAATTTTCAGGATTGAAGGTGAAATTCCTTTGTGTTCTGAACCCATTACCAATGCAGTTGGTTTGTTGAATTCAACCTGGTATAGACTATTGTTTGTCTTTTCTGTTATGGAAACTATTTGGATATCTATAGCTTGCAATTGGTAGATGGCATCCAAAAGGTGGTTTACTTTACAAATAGGGACTTTAAAAGCAGCTCCTGCCGAAGTTTTGATAGCATCAGCATTGATAGGTGCACTTCCGTGTGTTGGAATAATGATACCATCAACTCCTGTACATTCTGCGGTACGGATTATCGCCCCCAGGTTTCTCACATCACTTATTTGATCGAGCAGTAGGAAAAGAGCTGTTTTGGTTTTATCCAAAGTGTCTTCTATGAGGTTTTCCAGGTCAACAAATGAAATAGAGGATATTTTAGCAACAGCACCCTGATGATTCTGGTGTTTGGACAGAGTATTTAATTTTTCAACAGGAACATAACTAAATGAAATTTTATTATCCTTGATCAAAGTATGTAACTCAGCTGCCAATACACCCTGAATTTCCTTTTGAATATATATTTTTTCAATTTCCTTACCTGAGTTTATTGCCTCTATTATTGCTCTAAGGCCAAATATTTTTGTACTGTTTTCCATGCTGCAAAGATAAGGGAAAGATTGAAAGATTAAAGAATTGAAAGATTGAATAATTAAAAGATTAATAATTCAAAATTTGATATTAAAGATTGCTATTCGATTATGTTAATTCATCCTATGACTAAAAACCACTATGTGTATAGTCATCGGATGAATGACTTTGAGTAAAATAATATTAAGATCCTAAAGATTTTATTTTTATAATTTTTTATTCACGGGGTGACTAATATATTTTTGGATATAGTCACCCCGTGAATTCTCAATAGGATAAATAAAAAAATCCCCCGCCATTGGCGGGGGATTTGTTAACATATAATAAGTGTCTAATCTAAATTATATATTATATTTTAGTTTCCTTGACCAACAACGTCCCAGAAAACTCTTGAGTCTAAGTTGTCACCACCCATAGCAGAAGCAGCAGCGTCATAGTTTTCACCGTTTACCTCACCTTCGAAGTTACCATAAATGTATCTTCTTGGTACAGGTAATTCAGATACTACAGGACGATTCATTTCAGGATAATCAAGCAATCTCCAGGTAGACCATGCTTCAAATCCTCTACCATATAAAGATATGTATTTTTGAATACCTATTGATTCTTTCCAGTTTCCACTGTCATAAGCCTGTGCTGCTAAGTAAGAGTCAGCATCAACTTCAGAAACACCCCAGTAATCCATTGAAGCTTTTACACCATTAGCGTAATGTTCACTTGCGCTACCCGAGATTAATCCTCTTTCAACTGCTTCGGCTAATAAAAATTCAACCTCTGAATAAGAAATAAGGATTGCTTCAAAATCTTCTGTATGGAAAATATCTCCAATATGTGTAAAATCACTGTAAGGATTATTATCACCATAAGGTCCACCAATATATGGATCAAAATTATCTGCCATAAATATTGGTGATCTTGGATCATTTAATGGAGAAATAAGATCAACAAAGGTATTAGTTACAACAAAGTCTTTACGTCCAGATTGAACTAGATCTTTCCATAATGGATTAGAATTTGTTGGATTCCCTGCTTCGTAAGGGAAGGCAGCATTGTCAGATTTACTCATAAAAACACCATCTGCAACAGCTTCAGAAGCTTTTGAGCTAGCAGTTCCATTATCTACATCAGCAATACGAACAGCCATTCTTAATTTTAAAGAATTAGCAAATTTCACCCATTTAGAAACATCACCATGATAAACAAGATCAGCAGACCCAAAAGAAGCACCACCTTCGCTTAATAAAGCAATAACTCCATCTAACCTAGCGAAAAGATCAGTATAAATACTAGAACCACTATCATATATAGGAACAATATTATTAGTAACATCTAATGCTTCAGTATAAGGTTTATAACCGTAAGTATCAACTAACACATGGTATGTGAAAATTTGTAGAAGATTTGCTAAAGCAGTTTGATTTGCTTTAGTACCAGCATCAGTAAATTCATCTTCACCTATTGCACGTTTTGCATCTTCTAAGTTCATTAAAACATTTCTATACATCTCAGATGAAAAGTTTCCACCAATATTACGATTTTTTAAATCGTAATTAGCTTCATCGTTATAAGTAGTTTCTGTCCAGTATTGTGCATACATTTTGAAAATGTTGTCATTCACATTTGTACTGGTCATATAATCAAACAAACTCTTTTCAGCGTTTGAGAATAAATAAGCCGACGGAACCTCACTAGGTTTTTTAGTATCAACATTCCAACCTTCAAAGTCTTCACATGAAACTGTAATACCTACTAATAAGGCTATTAAAATTAATTTTTTCATTGTTTTCATTTTTTAAAATTGTAATTTAACACTAAATCCGTAATCTTTAGTAGTTGGATACACACCAGATTGGTAACCTTGAACATTACCAGAACTTAAACCTCCTTCAGGATCTGCATATGGTAGATCTTTATCAATGATCCATAAGTTTCTACCTGTTGCAGTAAAGGTTAATCCTTGGATAAAAGTACCATCGATTAGTTTTTCAGGTAAGCTATAAGCTAAAGCAATTTCTCTTAATTTGATGAAACCTGCATCATAAACGTGTTGTGCGTTTACGGCTCTTGCCCAACCTCTACCGTTTGCATACCATCCTGCAAAAGTACGAATATCATTAGGAGTACCATCTTCTTTTACACCTGGTAAAATTTCACCACCACCTTCACTTACAGGGGCACGTAATGGGTTACCCAAATCGTTTAAGCCTGCAGTGTTATCATAAAGACCTGTACCTTGACCATACCATTGGTCTAATGAGAATAACTCACCACCTTTTTGCATGTCTATCAAGAAACTAAATGTAAGATTTCCAAATCTAAAAGCATTGTTAATACCACCTGTCCAGTCAGGTTGATAAGTACCTAAGACTTCTTTTGTATCACTTGCTAGGTATTTACCATGCCAAGAAGAAGCAGGATCATTGGTAGAGATTACCGTTGGCTGTCCGTTTGTATAAGTATAGTTAGAACCTCTGATAGTACCATAAGGTTGACCTACAGTTGCATTAATAGAAACACCACCTTGTAAACCTGCTAACAGTAAGTTGTTTAAGCCTTGTGGAAGTGCAGTAACTTCAGAGTTATTTTTAGCCCAGTTAACGGTAACTGTCCAGTCAAAATTATCTGTTTTTACAGGAGAACCCCAAAGAGCTAATTCTACCCCTTTATTTTCCATCTCACCTGCATTTAACCATGCGCTTGTATAACCGGTTGCAGATGTAATTGAAACAGGAGTAATAAGGTCTTTAGATACTTTATTATAAACAGAAAGATCAAATCCTAATCTGTTTTTAAGCATTGCCATTTCTAGCCCTACTTCCATTTCATCAGATTTCTCATCTTCTAAATTTGCATTATTTTTGGTAGATGGAAGATCAGCAGTTGGAGCACCTCCAATTGGAGCACCTAATAAGTATGTATCATTTACTTGCAAAGGATTTGGTGAGTTACCAGTTCTTGCATAACCAACTCTTAATTTACCTAAATTAAGAAAATCAGAATTAAATAGTGATGAGAACAAGAAACTTGCAGAACCACCAAAGTAATCGTATGAGTCCTGATGTCTAGGTAAAGAAGATGAGTAATCTCTTCTATAAGAACCTTCAAGGTATAATGTATTTGCCCATCCTAAAGACGCATTGATATAGTAACCATCAACTCTTTTTTCGTATTCTCTTTCAGTTGGAGCATTAATAGCATTAGTTGAATTACCCAGCGTATAAAGCCCCGGTAAGTTTAAACCTCCGTTAGTCTGCGCATAGATGCTAGATCTGTTCCATTTCATAATGTTAGTTCCAACAACACCATTTAGGTTTAAATTATCAGTAAGATCTTTGTTGAAACGCAACATCAGGTCGAAGTTGTTTTCAGTATACTTATTGTTATATCTACTGTATTTTGATACATCAACACTACTAACATTAATGCGTTCTTCCTGTAGCTCACTATAAGTATCCAGTGTCATTCTTCCATATAAAACTAACCAATCGTTTAATTCATATTCTAAAGCGACATTACCGAATACACGGTCTCTTTGGTCATTTTGGAAGTTCTCGTAACGTGTCCAATAAGGATTATCAAAATAGATAGGGCTTAGATCATCTGTACCTTGTGGATTCCAAGTAATATTTTTACGAGTATCGAAGTAAGCTCTTTTTTGATCTTGAATGTCAACGTTTACCTGGAACCATTGTCTGAATGATTGCATAGGGTTTAAGGCGTCATATCCTGTACCATAACGACCTTTACCTTTGGTTTTTACATATGTAGCTTTAGCACTTGCAGTTAATTTATCAGTTAATTTCCAAGAACCACCAAAGTCAACATTATCTCTTATGATCTTAGAATTTGGTAAAATACCTTCCTGATCAAATTTTGTATACCCAACTCTAAAAGAACCTTTTTCGTTTGCGCCGTCAAAAGAAACACTATTAAAAGTAGTAATACCAGTTTCAAAATAAGTAGTTGGATTATTCTTAGCGGCAACCCAAGGGCTTGCCTGCATATAGGTTGGTAATTCTTTATACCATGAATCCCATTGATATACCATTAAATTAGGATCAAATGCAGTACCCATAGAAGCATCTTCAGTAGTAGGTGTTACTAAGTCATCAACACCATCTCCGTCAAAGTCATATTGGAAGAAACCATGACCTGGACCATCATAGAAAGGACCATAACCTGCACCGTATTCTTTTTGGTATTTTACCATTGTATCATCGTTCATTTTGTTAAATGTAACAGATGAACTTATTGTTACACCAATACCTTTACCTCTGTCTTTACCTTTTTTGGTAGTTATAATTACTACACCGTTAGCACCTCTTGATCCGTAAAGAGCAGTTGCAGCACCACCTTTTAGAATATTCACAGATTCGATATCATCAGGATTAACATCTTGTGCAGCGTTACCATAATCATAACCACCTCTACCTGTTTGTTGGCCAGAGCCATTTGTGTTCAGGTTACTTACAGGAACACCATCAACAACAAATAAAGCCTGGTTGTTACCGTACATAGAAGAGTATCCACGGATAATAACATCAGAAGATCCACCCATTGTACCACTATTTTTAATATCAACACCGGCAACCTTACCGGATAATGAATTAACGAAGTTAGGGTCTTTTACAGTATTAACTGCATCTCCTTTAACTTCCTGAGTAGAATAACCTAATGATTTTTTCTCTCTTTTAATACCTAATGCCGTTACAACAACTTCATCAAGTGTGTTTTCGCTGGATACCATTGTTACATTGTAAACAGAGGCGTCACTAACAGTTCTTGTTATAGTAGTCATACCTACAAAACTATAGCGAAGTACATCGCCTGTATTTGCTGTTAAGGTATAATTACCATCAAAATCTGTTTCGGTACCTTGCGATGTACCTTCAATTAAAATACTTACCCCGGGAAGAGGACCTGATTCATCGGTCACAGTTCCGGAGATTGTTCTGTCTTGTGCAAAAGTAAATTGCACTACAAACGCTAATAATAGCGTCAAAATCCCATTAAACTTTGTTTTCATTATGTAATTATTTGAATTAATATGAAATAATAATTCCCCA
>JBDLIB010000129.1:0-8756 GCA_039715085.1 Bacteroidota bacterium
TCTTATTTCCGGGTGATTATACCCAGATTACAGATGAGGCAGATGCTATTTTATTTCTTTCCCTGCTTTCGGGAAGAAATCCTGAGTATTTGATAGAGCAACAGGTAAAGTCTGTTCCTTTTTTACAAAAATCGAATTTAGAGATTATTCCTACAGGTTATATTTTGGTCGATGGTGGAGTAGAAACAGCTGTCCAGAAGGTAAGTAAAACACAGCCAATTTCTCAGGAGAATAAAGAGGATATTATGCAAACAGCCTGCGCGGGAATGTATCTCGGCAATAAATTAATTTATCTCGAAGCGGGGAGTGGAGCCAGGGATCCGGTAAAACCGGAAATAATAAAATCAGTTTCTCAAAGTTTGGATATTCCACTAATTGTGGGTGGAGGAATTCGAAATCAAAAACAACTAAATGAAGCATATGAAAAAGGAGCTGATCTGGTAGTGATAGGAACGGCTTTTGAAGAAAATAATCAAATTTTAAATCAGATTTTAAAAAATGCAAGTATCAATTGATATATCGATGTATCCGTTACATAAAGATTTTGAAACACCTATAAAGGCCTTTATCAAAATACTTAGAAATTCTAAATTCCATACAGAAGAAAATGGATTAAGTACCCAGATTTTTGGAGAATACTTAGAGTTAATGGAATTTATTAATTCTAATATTCACGAAGTATTACTTAATGAAAAGAACTGTGTTTTTTCTTTAAAAATTGTAACCGACGATCGTAGCCATCATGACCCAAATTATTGATTATCTCTTTGAACAATACAGCACTTACGAAACCATTGATATCGTATTGGAAATAATTGCTGTCATTTTCGGATTTTTATCGGTTTGGTTTTCTAAACAAAATAATATTTGGGTTTTTCCAACCGGAATGATCAGTACATCAATTTTTGTTTACTTATTGTTAAAATGGGGACTTCTGGGGGATATGATGATCAACGGTTATTATTTTGCCATGAGTGTTTACGGTTGGTATATCTGGACCCGTAAAGTGGATGCAAGCCATGTAACACCAATCACAAGGACTACAGAAAAAGAGAAGATTCAATCTATTTTTATTTTTACTGCAACTATCCTCTTCGTATTTATTGTGTATAAAACCTTTGATAAGTGGACATGCTGGACTGCTTATGTCGATACTATCACTACTGCGGTTTTCTTTGTGGGAATGTGGTTAATGGCAAAAAGAAAACTGGAGAACTGGATCTTCTGGATCATCGGTGACATAATTTCTGTACCTTTATATATTTATAAAGGATTGGCATTTACGAGTTTTCAATATCTCGGATTTACAGTTTTAGCAATTTTTGGATATATATCATGGAGAAAATACCTGACCAGGAACCTGCAAACATCGTAAAGATTGTTTTATTTGGACCGGAATCTACCGGGAAGTCTACTTTATCGGAACTATTGGCACGCCATTATAATACTGTTTGGGTGCCTGAATATGCCCGTGAATATTTACAGGATAAATGGAATAACGAGCGAAAAACCTGTGAACATGATGATCTTATTCCGATTGCAGCAGGACAAATGAAACTGGAAAATGATCTGGCTAAAAAATCAGACAGAGTTTTGATCTGTGATACAGATCTGTTAGAAACGAAAGTCTATTCTGAAGAATATTACGGGGGGTTTGTTGATCCTGAATTAGATAAAGCAGCTATACAAAATCAATATGATTTATACTTGTTAACCTATATTGATACTCCCTGGGAAGCCGATGACCTTCGCGACAGACCGGAACAACGCCTGGAAATGTTCGAAGCCTTTGAACGAGCTTTAAAAAAATATAATCGTCCGTATTTTACTCTAAGAGGAGGAGTACAAAAAAGGCTGGATAAAGCGATTAAAGAAATTGATTTTATTTTAAAAAACAAAAGAGGATTGGATTCTTTTTCGGAGAAATTATAAAATTCTAAATTATGACCTTTTAGAGTCTTTTCATCTGAGAGTCAGAAATATAACAATCATTGAATATTGAAATTCTATATACCGAACTCAAATATACCGCATCGAGATCTTCCGGCCCTGGAGGCCAGCATGCCAATAAAGTTTCTTCCAAAATACAATTATTATTTGACCTGGAAGATTCAAAAGCTTTTACCTTAGAGGAAAAAGAAAGGCTGCTTAAAAATCTAAAACCGAAATTAACCAAAGAAAACGTCTTGATCTTATCTTCAGAGGAGAGTAGAAGTCAACATCAAAATAAAGAGATCGTAACCAAAAAATTTTTGGAGATCATCAAAAATGGTTTAAAAGTTCCAAAAAAAAGAAAAATCACAAAACCTACTAAGGTATCTGTTAAAAAACGTCTTGAGAAAAAGAAAAGACAAGCATTAAAAAAAGCACAGAGAAGAAAACCGTTGTAGAAATGCTATAATGATGTAATAAAAAAGATTTATTACATCATTGTATCATTGTATCATTTTTTAATAAGCTCTTTCTTTCTTTCCTTCGTAGAAATTCATAAAAGCCCTGTTTACAACCCTCATACCTCCTTTTGTAGGATAATCTCCGGTAAAATACCAATCTCCTAAATTGTTTGGAATTGCTTTGTGCAGATCGTCAATTCCCTGGAAGATAATTTTCACTTCTGCCTTGATATTATCTGTTTTAAGTAACTCAGAGATCTTATCTGAAATCTGATCCGGTGTAAAAGGTGCATATATTTCTTTTACAAAATTATCAGGATCAGGATTATCGGTATTAGCCTTGCATTTGGCGTAAACCTCATCTATAATATGATATTGATCGGTGTCCTTTAAAAGCTCTAAAGTTGCTTTAAAAGCGATAAAATCCTCCAGGTTTGCCATATCAATTCCGTAACAATCGGGATATCTTATTTGAGGTGCTGAAGAAACTATCACAATCTTCTTAGGTTTTAACCGATCCAGAATTTTGATAATACTCTTTTTTAAAGTAGTTCCCCTTACAATACTATCATCAATGATCACCAAATTATCGGTTGGTTTTACAACACCATAAGTAACATCATAAACGTGGGCAACCAGATCATCACGACTGCTGTCATCGGTAATAAAAGTACGCAATTTGGCATCTTTTACAGCTATTTTTTCAATTCGGGGCCTTTCGGATAAAAGTTCGGAAACTTCTTCAGCAGAAATATTTCTATGTCCTGAAAGAATAGTTTCTAATTTATGTTGATTCAAATATTCTTCAGCAGCTTCGGTTAAACCGTAAAAAGAAGTCTCTGCAGTATTCGGAATGTATGAAAAAACGGTATTCTTAATATCACTATCAACTTCCTTTAAAACTCTTGGAAAAATTAATTTTCCGAGATCTTTTCTTTCCTGATAAATGGATGCATCACTACCTCGGGAAAAATATATACGTTCAAAAGAACAGGCTTTATCATCTAATTGCTCTTTGATCTGCTTGACAAAGGTAGAGCCATCTTTTTTAATGATCAAAGCATGTGCTCTTTCTAATTCTTTTACTTCATTGATGTCTACATTAAAAACTGTTTGGATCACCGGTCTTTCGGATGCTACCACAACCACTTCATCATCTTTGTAATAAAATGCAGGGCGAATTCCGGAAGGATCTCTAAAAACAAAAGCATCACCATGTCCCAGGAGTCCGGCCATAGCATAGCCACCATCCCAATTTTTAGAAGCCCTTTTTAAAATATTTTGAATATCAACATTCTTTGCAATTAAAGGAGAAGCTTCTTTTTTTCCAATACCTTTTGCTTTATATTTATCGTATAATTGCTGCACTTCATCATCTAAAAAGTGTCCTATCTTTTCCATGATGGTAACTGTATCTGCACTTTCTTTTGGATGCTGGCCAAGATCTATCAATTCTTCCAGCAGTTCTTTCGAATTGGTCATGTTAAAATTACCGGCTACTATCAGATTTTTGTGTTGCCAATTATTCTGACGCAAAAACGGATGTACATTTTCTATGCTATTACCGCCAAAAGTTCCGTAGCGTACATGCCCCAGGAATACATTTCCAACATAAGGCATGTTATTCAATTGCCAGTCAATATCATCAACTTTGTTGGGATTTTCTTTTAAAACACCATTAATTCTTTTATTAATTTTTTTAAAGACATCCTGTATTGGTTGTGATTTGTTCGACCTCACTCTACTCATGTATCTGGTTCCCGGTTTTACATCGAATTTTATACTGGCTAAACCTGCACCATCCTGCCCACGATTATGCTGCTTCTCCATTAACAAATACATTTTGTTAATACCGTAAAAAGCCGATCCGTATTTGTCTTTATAGAACTGTAGTGGTTTCAATAACCTTACCATTGCAATTCCGCATTCGTGTTTTATTGCATCACTCATATTGTTCTTTTCTTTATAATGAAAGAATATTAATTAAGTTCGATTTCAAATTGTGTTAACTCTTTGAAATCGTTCAATCGTTCATGAACTTCTTTTTCTGATAAATCTTCCATTCTTCTTGTGCCGAATTTTTCAACGCAAAAAGAAGCAAGGTTCGAGCCATAAATTACGGCACGTTTCATATTATCAAACGAAATATCATGCGTGCTGGCCAAATAACCTATAAAACCTCCGGCAAAAGTATCTCCGGCTCCGGTTGGATCAAAAATATCTTCTAAAGGAAGGGCAGGTGCAAAGAAAATATTCCCGTCATTAAATAATAAAGCACCGTGTTCCCCTTTTTTAATAACTACATATTTTGGGCCCATTTCATGAATTTTAAGGGCTGCTTTTACCAAAGAATATTCCCCGCTTAACTGTCGGGCTTCCTCATCATTAATAGTGATCACATCAATTTTTTTGATCACTTCTATCAATTCGTCCCAGGTATTATCCATCCAAAAATTCATTGTATCTAAAACCACTAATTTAGGGCGCTTAGGAATTTGTTTGATCACTGCCATTTGCACCGCAGGGTGTAAATTCCCCAGCATTAAAAAATCGGAATTTTCGAAATTCTCAGGTACTTTTGGGCTAAAATCGGCCAAGACATTTAAATCGGTGATCAAAGTATCACGAGTATTCAGGTCATTGTGATATTTTCCACTCCAAAAAAATGTTTTACCATCTTTTACAATTTCAATTCCGGTAGTATCAACATTTTTGCTGTTCAGCATTTCCAGGTATCCTTCGGGAAAATCTCCCCCAACAACTGAAACAATTCCTGAATCTACATTAAACTGCGAAGCTGCCAAACTTATATAAGTTGCTGCTCCTCCTAAAATTTTATCGGTTTTACCAAAAGGGGTTTCAATGGCATCGAAAGCTACCGTTCCCACGATTAAAAGTTTACTCATTGTGGTTATTTGTTTAAATTTGCAAAATTAAATATAATATTACAAAATAAACCGATTTTAACGAGTATTTAAGAATATGGATATTAAAGAAATACAAAACGATATAATTGATGAATTTTCGATGTTTGAGGATTGGATGGAAAAGTACGAATATATTATCGAGTTGGGAAAATCTCTTCCGTTGATCGATGGGGAATTTAAAACAGATGATAATCTGATAAAAGGCTGTCAATCAAAAGTTTGGATACATGCGGATCTTGATAATGATAAAGTGAAATTTACAGCCGATAGCGATGCGATACTTACCAAAGGAATAGTAGCTTTATTACTTAGAGTTTTTTCCAATCAAACACCTAAAGATATTCTTGATACAGAGTTGTTTTTTGTGGATGAGATCGGATTGAAAGAACATTTATCGCCTACAAGGGCGAATGGTTTGGTGTCTATGATCAAGCAATTCAAATTATATGCGCTGGCTTATCAAGCGAAACATGGTTAATTTATTAATGCTATAATACTACAATGAGGTAATGATGTAATGCTGTAAAGTTGGATTTATTATTATCTCATTATAATAATTGAAAAATCCTTTTTAATTGTATATTTGCACTTATTTAGAATCATTATAAAGAAGAGTAATGGAAAAGATAGACACAGAAAAGTTGGCTATAAAAATTGTTGAGACATTAAAATCAATTTTTGATCCTGAAATTCCGGTTGATATTTATGAACTCGGATTGATTTATGATGTGTTTGTAAACCAGGATAGAGATGTTAAAATTTTAATGACATTGACCACTCCCAATTGTCCCGTTATAGAAACTCTGCCGGTGGAAGTTGAAGAAAAAGTGAAGACCATTGATGAAGTGAGAAACGCAGAAGTTGAAATTACTTTTGACCCACCATGGACTCAGGATATGATGAGTGAAGAGGCGAAGTTGGAGCTGGGGTTTTTGTAGGAAGTCGAAAGTCTAAAGTCTGAAGTTCAAAGTTTAAAGTTTTCTTCACAGAATCATTTTAGCATTATATCATTACCTCATTGCATCATTGTAGTACCAGCCAATAGCTCTACCTTTTTAAAACCCAAAACTTCGAACCATTTATTTTATCTTTGCATTTAAAAATAACATTTAGATGTCGAAGACAATTACAGGATTTTCAAAATTATCCAAAGAAGAAAAAATTAATTGGTTGGCTGATAATTTCTTTTCTGATAAAGAACAAGGCTTAAAAACGGTTCATCAATACTGGAATTCTGATGAAAAATTGCAAGAAATCCACGATGAATTTATAGAAAATACTATTTCCAACTATTATGTTCCTTATGCGATAGCACCCAATTTTATTATCAACGACAAACCTTGTGCTATACCCATGGCTGTTGAAGAAAGCTCCGTGGTTGCTGCGGCTTCATTGGTCGCAAAATTCTGGGGTACCCGGGGAGGTTTTAAAGCAGATGTTCTTTCTACTGTAAAAATTGGTCAGGTTCACTTTATGTATGAAGGTGATTTTAAGGAGCTTGAAAATTATTTCAACTCGGTTAAATCTGAATTAATCTCAGCAACCGATTCTATCACTGAAAATATGCGAAAAAGAGGAGGTGGGATTTTAGATATCGAACTAAGAGATAAAACTGCCGAACTGGAAAATTATTACCAATTGCATGTTACCTTTGAAACGATGGATAGCATGGGAGCTAATTTTATCAATTCCTGTTTGGAAACCATTGCCAATACGTTTAAAAATAGTGCTTCGACAAGCTCTATCCAGGATATTCAAATTGTGATGAGTATTCTATCCAACTATGTTCCGGAATGTTTGGTAAGAGCTGAGGTGAGTTGTAAAGTGGAAGATTTTTTTGATGAAAACCCCGAATATTACGCAAAAAAGTTTATCCAGGCTGTTAATATAGCAAATGCAGAACCTCACAGGGCCGTTACACATAACAAAGGTATCATGAACGGTATTGATGCTGTGGTTTTGGCTACCGGAAATGATTTCAGGGCAATTGAAGCAGGAGCACATGCTTATGCTGCCAAAAGCGGGAAATATAAGAGTTTGACCGATGCTAAAATTGAAGATGGGATCTTTAAATTCTGGATAGAAATTCCATTGGCATTAGGAACTGTTGGAGGCCTGACCAAATTACACCCTCTGGCAAAATTATCTTTGGATATTTTACAAAATCCTTCAGCAAAAGAATTGATGCAGGTAGTAGCCGTTGCCGGATTGGCACAAAATTTCGCAGCATTAAAAGCGCTTACAACTACCGGAATCCAGCAAGGACATATGAAAATGCACCTGATGAATATTTTAAATCAGCTGGAAGCAAATTTACACGAAAAGAAAATTATTACCGAAAAGTTCCGGGGAAAGACAGTGAGTTATAATGATGTGGCTGCTGCCTTACATAAAATGCGGGTTTAATAAATACCCTAAGTTTTAGTCACCGGGTGAATATCTTCAAAATGAAAATATTCACCCGGTGACTATATTGAGTTTTCTTTATAGTCACCCCGTGAATTTTATAGGCAATCTTATCCTAAAACTTTTAACTCCACTTATAAAAGTCAGGGTCTGACTATCCCCATAACAGTTGATAGTCAAGCCTTGACAAAATAATTTAAAATTAAAAATAGTTAATCCCTGTCTAATAAAGAAGTTAGGGCTATTATATGTGTTTGATAGTGAATCCTTTGTAAAATTTTAAGAGTAATCTTAGTGTAATAAAATCAGATCCCGCTTGCAAGCAGCGGGATAAGTTCAACTTACATATTTGAGTTCGTTATACCAACTTCTCAAAAATGAGTTTCACTTACTTAAAAGCAGCAATTCCCGTAATATCCATACCTGTGATCAGTAAATGAATATCATGGGTTCCTTCGTAAGTGATAACTGATTCCAAATTCATCATATGACGCATGATAGAATAATCTCCTGTAATTCCCATAGCACCTAATACCTGTCTTGCTTCACGGGCAATTTTTAATGCCATATCCACATTGTTACGTTTTGCCATAGAAATTTGTGCAGAAGTAGCTTTATCTTCATTTCTAAGGGTACCTAAACGCCAGGTTAATAATTGTGCTTTGGTGATCTCGGTGATCATTTCTGCTAATTTCTTCTGTTGTAACTGGAAAGCAGCAATTGGTTTACCAAACTGGGTTCTTTCTTTTGCATAGCGTAAAGCTGTATCATAACAGTCCATTGCTGCACCAATAGCTCCCCAGGCAATTCCAAAACGGGCAGAATCCAAACACAACAATGGTGCTCCTAGTCCGCTTTTACCAGGTAACAGGTTTTCTTTAGGAACTTTTACATCGTCAAAGATCAATTCGCCGGTAGCAGAAGCTCTTAATGACCATTTATGGTGGGTTTCAGGAGTAGAAAAACCTTCCATTCCACGTTCAACGATCAAACCGTGAATTCTTCCTTCTTCATTTTTTGCCCAAACAAC
>JBDLIB010000130.1:0-8524 GCA_039715085.1 Bacteroidota bacterium
GAAACAAACCGAGCTTTGTTGCAATAGTTTTTTTAAAAGTAATTTTCGTGAAGTTTCTGTATTTACAAATTGATAAAAATGATCCGTGTTTTCAATGGTCCGGTAACCGGAAATTTGTTGTTCTTCCGATGAATCATCCATAGGGGATGAGAAAAGGTCAAACTGAGTTGTTGTTTGTTGCTTGTTGTTTGTTGTTTCGGGTTTACCACCTCTGCCTTCGGCATCTCCCCCTAAAGGGTGAGAAGTTTCGGGTTTGTCGGTTGATGAGGCAGATTTAGAAAGGCCACTTTTTGGAGGAGCAGGGCTTAACTGAAAAATTCGATGCATGCTATCCAAAGCTCTTCTAAATTCCAGTTCTTTAAAAACTTCGATTACTTTGTCAAAATCAGGACTGTTCAGTTCAAAATCTTCTTCATGGAATTCTACCGGGCAATCGAGCATAATTGTTGCAAGTTTTTTTGAAAGAATTCCCAGTTCAGCATTATCTTCTACCTTCTCTTTCATTTTGCCTTTCAGTTCGTGGGTGTTTGCCAATAAATTCTCAAGACTACCATATTGTTTGATGAATTTTTTAGCCGTTTTGTCACCAACTCCGGGTAAACCGGGAATATTGTCGGCAGCATCTCCCATCATTCCCAGATAATCTATCACTTGCTTTGGATCATCGACTTCGAATTTTTCTTTTACTTTATCAACGCCCCATATCTCAATTCCGTTACCCATACGGGCAGGTTTGTACATAAAAACATTATCGGTAACCAGTTGGGCAAAGTCCTTATCGGGTGTAACCATATATGTTTGATAACCCGCTTTTTCGGCCTGGACAGAAAGTGTTCCGATAAGATCATCGGCTTCATATCCGGCTTTTTCTATGATGGGGATATGCATGGCTTCCAAGATCTTATGGATATAAGGAATGGCAATTTTAATAGCCTCAGGTGTTTCTTGTCGGTGAGATTTATAATCGGTGTAAGCCTCAGTTCTGGCAACAGAACCTCCTTTATCAAAAGCAACGGCAAGATGATCGGGTTTTTCACGACGGATCACATCCAGTAAAGAATTGGTAAATCCTAAAATTGCAGAAGTATCCATTCCTTTTGAATTTATTTGAGGATTCTTGATTAAAGCATAATACCCTCTAAAGATCAATGCGAAAGCATCGAGTAAAAATAGTTTTTTCTGTTTTGCCATTTTTGATAAATTGAAATGTAAAAGTAATCAATTGAAAGCTTTCTGGAAATTCTATTAAAAATAATATAGTTTTAAATGGAAATGAATTTATAATTCGTTAAAAATGTTATATTTGTAAAGCACCAACCTATAACAGTTATGACCAAATTTGGCGAACTTATCGATTCAAATATCCCAATCCTAATAGATTTTTATAAGGATATGGGGGGTAAAAAATCAAATCTTCATTCTGTTCTACGGGATGTTGCACTTGCATTAGGTGAAAATGCCCGTGTGCTAAAGATAGATGTAGATAAAAATGAAACTTTGGCAAGAGCACTTCGTATTAAACGAAATCCAACTTTTGTGATCTATAAAGATGGTGAGATGAAATGGCGTGAAACCGGAATTCAGGATGCGAATACTTTGATAGGGTTGGTGGAGCAGTATGTTTGAAGTGGTGAGTTGTAAGTTTTGAATGTTGAGTTTTGAGTTAATTTGAAGATGAATTAATTTGAAGATTTATGACTCATAATTAAAAATTCAAAACTTAAAATTTACTTCAGATTGCCTTAAAAACAAACCCTTTTCTACAAAAAACACTCCAAAACTCCAGGTAAAATATATTGTAGTTTTAAAAAGTTTAGTGTTAACTTTTATCAGAAAAATTCATTAACTGATAAATAGATATCTATGGATTTACAGGTAATTCAGAATAAAATCTACGAGTTGAGAGGTCAGAGAGTTATGTTAGATTTTGATCTTGCAGAAATGTACGAAGTAGAAACTAGAACTTTAAAACAAGCTGTAAAAAGGAATTTGAAAAGATTCCCAAATGATTTTATGTTCCAACTTACTAAAGAAGAGTTTAAGAGTTTGACATCACAAATTGTGATCTCAAAACGTGGAGGTACCAGGTATATGCCATTTGCATTTACAGAGCAAGGTGTATCAATGCTTTCAGCTATTTTGAATAGTGAAAAAGCAATACTAGTTAGTATAGAAATTATAAGAGCATTTGTAATGTTCAGACAACACTTGGCTGACTATAAATCCTTAAAGAAACAGATAGCTAAAATTGAAAATGATATGAGTATTCAATTTAAAGATATACATCAAGCATTAAACTATTTACTTCAAAAAGAGAAGCAAGACAGCAATCAAAAAAATCGAAAGAAAATTGGATTTAAATGAATAGTCATTTTTATTCTTTTTGATAATGAATTAAATATAAAATTTATAACTCAAAATTCAACATTCAGAACTAAAAACTCATCTTAGATAGCCTTAAAAATAAACCCATTCTCACTATAAAACTTTAAAACTTTTGGTAAAACAAATTGTAGTTTTTTGAATGCTTTTTCATGATCATGTAAAACGATGACACTTCCTTTCCGTGTATTTTTAACGACGTTTTGCAGGCATTTCTCATTGCTTAATTCAATATCAAAATCACCGCTTAGCACATTCCACATGATGATTTGGTAGCCTTCCATCAATAAAGCTTTAGTTTGGGAAGGTTTTATCTTTCCGTAGGGTGGGCGGAAGAGTTTGGTTGTTGGTTGTTGGTTACTGGTTGTTGGTTGCTGGTTGTTTGTTGAACAGTTCTGATTATTATCCGACTTTGGTCTTCGATCTTCGGTCTTCACTCTTCTGATTACTTCTTCCGCTTTTTGAATGTTTTCAAGGTAAGTTTCTGTACTGGTTTTCCATCCGTTCAGGTGGTTGAAAGTATGATTTCCAACGCTGTGATCTTTACTTAAAACCTCCTGATAAACTTCGGGGAATTTTTTGATATTATCACCTACACAGAAAAAAGTGGCCCTGGCATTAAAATCTTCTAAGGTTTTTAAAACCCAAGGGGTTATTTCCGGATGGGGCCCATCGTCAAAAGTGAGATAGATCTCTTTTTTATCTGTTGCAATTTGCCAGGTATAATCAGGCCAAAACCTTTTTATAATTTCGGGTGTTTTTACAAGGTAGGGTTTCATATAGTTAAGTCTTAATGTCTGAAAGTCAAAAGTTGTATTATTGAATGGTTTAATCCTAATGTAATTTTTTTGATTGAGAAACAAGGAATAACAATTTTTGATTTTTTGAAAGCCTACAGCTTAAAGCCTATTGCCAAAAGTTGTCGAAAGTTTTAACGAGTTTTGAATGTTGAGTTATAAATTTTCAAATTAACTCATCTTCAAATTATCTTTCAACTTTTGACATTCGACTTTTGACAAAATTCTTACTCTTCAAGCACATCTTCCAGTAAAGTGACAGATGCCATAAAATCATCTTTTAACTTGGTGGTATATTCTTCTGTATCAAATTCCTGGGCTGTAGCGATGATATAACGATAAAGATCGAGAGTGCCTTCCAGGTCACTGAAATTCTGACTTAATTCATCGGCACTGACACCACTGTAAAATGTTATTTTTTCCCGGAAATTATTCAGTAAATAATCAATGATCGCTCTTGCTTTTTCAGGTTTATCGATCTTGTAATAAGATTCAATATACCCGATTACCAATCTGTAATAACCATATCTTTCAATTGGCATTTTTTCTAAAGAAAGATCTAGTATCTCTTCAGCTTTATCAAACTTTCCTTCTTTGATCAGTTCATCGGCAAGCCTTCCAAGACTGTTTCTAAATGATATTCCGTTCTTTCTGGTTTCGGGATCCACATAAATATCAGCATCTGTATTTTTCCAATTCCATTTCTTCACATTTGCATACATAGTGTCGGTTTCAATTCTTCCCATATCCATGAAATTTGAATCGGCAATAGGTGTTTTAACAGGAACAAATTTGTAAGCCAGACCATCTAACTGCAAATAATCCTTTAACCAGATATATTCTTCGGCAGCCTGTGCACCACCAGTAAAGTAAAGCGGACGTTTCCAGTCATTATTAGCCAAAATATCCAGCATTAATATTCTGTTCTTAGTTAGAACATCGCTGATAGTAATGTCAATATAAGGAACAATTTTTGCAGAATCCTTTTCGGAAACAATTCCGTTTTTAATAACGGCTTCTTTATCAACCATTAAGCGAAGTTGATTGGTTGGGTACACTTTGTCAGGGTGTCCATTCTCTTCAAAATCAATATAAGTTGCCTGATTTTTGCTTTGGATCCATTTCATAAAGAATTTGATATCCACAACCGAATCTTTAAACTGAGGAAAATTATATGGATAGTGATAAGCAACATCTAAGGAACCTTCTTTATAATCGTCGTGAACTAATTGAGAAGGAACAGGATCTGCCAGGTATGTTTTCCTTTTTTGCTGATCTATATACCAGTCTTTTGCAAATAAACTTGTATTCACCAGTTTGATATCGGTACGGTAATCTTCCACTTCCTGCATATACCATAGGGGGAAAGTGTCATTATCACCGATGGTGAACATAATAGCATCTTTTTGACACGAATCGAGATACGCCTTTGCATTGTTATGGGTAGAATATCTTCCCGAACGGTCGTGGTCATCCCAGTTTTCTTTTGCCATTAAAGTTGGAACAGCCAATAAACTTATTACAGTAATTGCTGTTGCCAGATGCGGCGTTTTTATTTTATTTTTGAATTCTTCGTATAAAGCCAGTACACCAAATCCGATCCAGACTGCAAATACATAGAACGAACCAACAACCGCGTAATCTCTTTCTCGTGGTTCAAATGGTTTTGGATTGGTGTAGAATACAATTGCTAATCCTGTAAAAGCAAAAAACAACAATAAAACATAAAAGTCATTCTTGTCATTTTTCAGATGGTAGAACACTCCGATAAGGCCAAGAATCAGAGGGAAGAAAAAGTAAGTATTTCGACCTTTATTCTCTTTTTCATCGGTAGGAAGATCTGTTTGAGTACCTAATCTGTATTCATCAATAAAATCAATTCCGCTAAGCCAGTTACCATGATTATCAAGGTTACCCTGAATATCATCTTGTTTCCCTACAAAGTTCCACATAAAATACCTGCCGTACATATAACCAAACTGGTAGTCGAGCATAAATTTTAAGTTCTCACCAAAAGTAGGACGGCGTTTGCTTCGTTGCGGTATTCCGGCTACAGCCTTATAATTTCTTACGACACTTGGAGTAGGATCCACCATTCGCGGGATAAATCCTTTATGTTTGGACGAATAATTTGGTAAAGCACCCTTGTAGTTATTTACAATTACATATTTACCGGCCTTATAATCTTTTTCGTATTTAGGTTTAGCATCACGGAATGGTTCTGATGCATCTCTTTTACCTGTTTCGGAATAATAGGAATCATAAAAAATATTGGTATCGCCATATTGCTCACGATTGTAATAGGCCAATAATTCACGCGCACTTGAAGGATTATTTTCATTGATCGTTGTATCTGCATTTGCACGAACCGGTAACATCAGCCAGGTAGAAAACCCTATCATGATAAAAATTATCGACAGAAGGATTAAATTAGTTGTATAAAGATTTTTCTTACGGGTATATCTTAATCCTAAATAGATCAAAGCAATTAGCACAATTGCAGCAATAATACTTCCCGAGTTAAAAGGCAAACCAATTGTGTTTACAAAGAATAGTTCCGAAGCACTAAAAAACCTTAGAGTGTAAGGGAATAATAATTTAAAAACAAAGGCCAGTACCAGAACCGAAACGATATTGGCTACGATAAATTCCCTGATATTCAAATCTCCTCGTTTTTTATAGATATAGATAAATACAATCGACGGGATAACCAATAGTGCCAGGATATGAACCCCAAACGAAAGCCCTACAACAAAGCTTATTAACAGTAGCCATTTGTTACCTCTCGGTTTATCCATTTCTGCTTCCCATCGAAGTCCGAGCCAAAGAAGCAAAGCCATTAAAAATGAAGACATGGCGTACACTTCGGCTTCCACGGCGCTAAACCAAAAACTATCGGAAAATGTATATGCCAAAGCACCTACCAAACCACTACCTAAAATAGCGATCGTATTTCCTTGTGTAAGTTCTGTATTTGTTTTTAAAACTAATTTTTTTGCAAGCGCAGTGATGGTCCAGAATAAAAACAGGATGGTAAAAGCACTGGCTAAAGCCGACATAAAGTTTACCATTTTTGCTATTTCGGTAACATCACTTGTAAACATTGCAAAGAATGCACCCATCATTTGAAATAGCGGAGCTCCCGGTGGGTGCCCGACTTCTAACTTGACAGCGGTAGAGATATATTCACCACAATCCCAGTAACTTACTGTTGGTTCGAGTGTTAAAGTGTAGGTTATGAGTGCGATAGCAAAAACGACCCACCCCAATATATTGTTGTATTTTTTATAATCGAAAGATAGCATATGGATAAATTATAATATGAGGCGAATTTAAGAAATAAAATGAAACTGTATGTTTAAAATTAAAATAACCCGTGCTGTATTAATATTTAAATCTGAATAAATATTTCTTTGCGTAGTAAATCTTTGCGTTTCTTTGCGAGAAAATAAATAGTTTTTAACTCCATTGTAAAAATTTCTCACTAAGACCGCTAAGTAAATCCTGCCTTTGCCGGCAGGCAGACGCAAAGTTTTTGCAAATTCTTGAATAATTTATCACGGAGTTAAAATAGATAGTTTGTAAAAGAAGTCTAAAAAGTCTTAGGAGATATTCAATAGATCCTGAAATAAATTCAGGATTAAAAAAATAAGAAAAGTATTTGCCAGAATAAAACTTTATATTAAATTTGCACCCGCTAAGCAGAAATGCAAAGCGGGAATTATGGAGGTAACTTCAAAATTCTGTCCCATGGTGTAACGGTAGCACTCCGGTTTTTGGTATCGTCAGTCAAGGTTCGAATCCTTGTGGGACAACAAGAAAAATTTTATAACCACTCTAGACAATGCGTTTAGGGTGGTTTTTTGTTTTTAAATGGACGGGTTTTGGAATATTGATTTGATTGTTTAATTTTTTTTGTTAAAATTGCACCTAAAACCCTTTTTTATTGTTGATAAAATACTACAAACATTTCAAAAAAAACCAACTAAATTTCTGGTTTATAAAATCTTCATTTCAAATAAAGCTGTATTTAAAAGGGTTGTAAACGATAATTATTTTGAAAAAAAATATCAACATAATTTGTTAACAATTATATCTGTTATTTTCCTGTTTATGAAATTAACATGCTAATTTTGAGGGCAGTAATTATAACACAAATATGGAAGTAAGTAAAAATGAAAAAAGAACTTCAAAAGATTATTTAGATAAAACTTTTTTAGAGGAACTTAATTATAAAATCTGGTCAACAAAAGGGGCACGATTTAATGCAAATAAACGCTTGATAAATATTTCCAGATTATCTAATTTGTCCACTAGTATGTTGTCTATTTATTTAATTGCAGTTGGATTATTATCGGTTTATAATATTTATAGCTCAAATGTAATTAATGAAAATTTAATAGCTTACTCAATTACTTGTCTATCAATAGTATTGTTGATTTTTGTTCAAATTGAAAACGCAAAACAATTTGACTTAAGGGCCAAAGAATTCCATAATTGTGGATTAGAGCTATCTGTGCTTTATAATAAATTAAGAATTTTTAAAACACTTAAAACAAACCCTACAAAATATAACAGACAAATATTTGCGACTGAAACATCAGAAGAATATCAACGAATTTTAGAAAGGTATGAAAATCATAACTCAATTGATCATCAAATATTTAAAACAACTAACCCTGACTATCATGAATTAGAATGGTATTATGTATTAATGATTAAGATTGGATATTATTTTAGGACAGCTTTTATTTATCATTTATTGATAATAATTCCACCAGTAATAATAATTGGATTGATTTTGAATAACACTAAATAATAATATTAAGTATAAAATTATGAGTAAATTAGAGTTAATTTTTACAAAGTGCATACAAGATTCACAAGAATATGGCAGTAATAATGAGCATATGGTTTGAAGAGTTTTTTTTTTAGTAGATGGTAAAGAATACCAATGTAATTTAAGGCAGCCATATGGCGAAAGCTTTTCTTATGAGAAAGATCCTATTGAGGTTGATCCACCTGAAGGATTAGAAGATGTAGTTAACTATGGTCAATTTAGAGATGAAGTTGAAAAGTATTATAGAAGCCTTGTGGGGAATAATGGTGGAATGATACATATTGAAGGTTCAGTAAATAATATTAGAATGATGAATAATACCTTTGTACAAACTTATAATACTGAAATTGATAAAGCAGGATTACCTGGTGCATGGTAAACAATGCGAGTTTTTTTTAGTAAACGATATAAGTACTCGCAATAGTTATTAAACCTTATATCGTGGGATAATAGCCAAGGTACTGGCATACAACAACTATAAATTATGATTATCATTATTGGTAAT
>JBDLIB010000131.1:0-8494 GCA_039715085.1 Bacteroidota bacterium
AAAAATCCACTACAAAATCATTGATTCTGTAGTGGATTAAATAGTTAAATAACAGTGTTTATATATCTATATATCAGGTATTTATTTATTATTTAAAGTATCTTTAACAATTTCTTCTTTTACTTCATCTGCTTTATCTGAAGTGGCAAAATTACTGTTTAGATCTTCAATGATCTGTTCGGTAATATCTAAAGTTTCATCACCATAAATAACTGATTTTGTTTGATTTGATGTACCTAAAACAAAAGAATACCCATTCTTTTTTGCGTATTCAGCAATATGATCCTGAATATCACTTTCAACACTTTCGATCATTTTTAAGCCCTCCTGCTGTACTTGTTGCTGTGCCATTTGCTGACGTTGCTGTATCATTTGTTGTTCCTGCATCAACTCTTGTTCTTTTTTTGCCCTGTCAGTTGAAGATAATTTTGGAATAGATTGTTGGTATTCCTGCACTTTTGCCTGAAATTCTCTGGCCATCGGCTCTAACTGAGTTGTTAATTCTGTTGTTTTGGCTTTCATTACTTCTTCAGCATCTTTTGAACCTTGATATTCTTTGATCACTTCTTCAACATCTACATAAGCAATTTTTGTTTGGTTACATGAAGCTAACATCATTAAAAATCCAAACGCAATAATTAATTTTTTCATTTTAAGTTTTTTTAATTTAAGAGGCAAATGTAAAAAAAGGATTCGGTTCTAAGGAGACTAAATCAAAAACATATAAAATTTTTATAAATGGAATAAATTTTAAGATTTTATGGAATTTTATCAAAAAAATTGAATGATAAGAATTATCTATTAAAATATATTTTTCAATCTATATCAACTATTGAAAGCTAATTAAATAAATAACTTCTACTGATAATATGAAAATTTAGAATAATATATTACGTTTAAGCTTAAAAAAGCTCTTAAAACGTCTTAAAATGATTATTTAGTGTTTTTCAACACATAAATCAACGAAGAATATTCCATGTCCTTACTTGCTTGTATATTTGACTTCAGACCAACCCAAAAGGCATTTATCAAATTTGAATTTCTGCTTTTATGTTTTTCGGAAAGCAAACTCACATAAAAGGAATCAAATTTCATAGGAAGGATTTTTTCAATTTCCATCTCAACTTTTTCAAATAAGACCGAAATAGATTTTTTTGAAAAATGCCAAAGGTGTCTCGGTACATCATAAGCTGCCCAATATTCTTTATAATAGTTAGCGTCGTAACTTTTATAATTTGGAACTGCAACGATCAATCTTCCTCCTGGTTTTAATAATTGTTTCAAATAAGCAATATATTCATCTAAATTCGGAACATGTTCCAAAACATGCCAAAGAGATATCACATCAAATTTTATGTCTTTATTTTTCTGTATGAACTCTTCGATGCTTTTATAAACGTTATCATTTGATTCAGAAATTTTACTTTTAGTGAAATTTCTCGCTTTTTCATTAGGTTCAATCCCGCTAACATTCCAACCAGCTATTTTACATGCAAGCAAAAATTCACCTGTACCGCAACCAATATCCAAAATAGTTTTTTTATCGGTTTTAAATGAATCGATAAGTTTTACTTTCTTTTTGATCGTATGATTTTTTACTGTTTGATACACTCTATCAAATAAAGATTTATTTGCATCTGTATGCGAAATATATGATTCACTTTCATAATACCTGCCCAATTCCTCATCTTTGGGTTTCGGGTACGTAATAAGCATCTCTTTTTCCTGATCAAAAATAAGATCAAATTTTTCCTGACTTACAGTAAAGTCTTTACAAGTGTGTATTATTTTATCGATTTTTTTCACTTAAAAATTTGGTGTTATTTAAATACTAATAATATTTATTTTTTATTATTTAAAAAAATATAAGCCGAATTCATATGAGGAAAGATATTAAATTTAGTTTCTAAAAATTGAAATGTCCTCGTTCTTAAAGTAAGATTAGTAAACTTAAACTGGACAAATCTTTTTATTACTTTTCTCGCCTTAGGTTTCCCTTCTACTATTTTAAAAGTATTAATACAATTATTACAGCAATCAATTATTATAAATTTTGTTCCACGTGGAACATTTATTTTTAAACCACAAAACAGTTAATCCATTTTATTTTAACCTTATTCTTTTATCTGCCCATATAAACCAAAAGTACAGAAATATCACTTGGAGAAACTCCGGATATTCTGGCTGCCTGTGATATAGTTGCTGGCTGAATTTTGATCAACTTCTCTCTTCCTTCAAACGAAATTGATTTCACTTTATGGTAATCAAAATCAGTAGGGATCTTAATATTCTCTAGGCGGTTTAGTTTATCAGCATTATTCTTTTCTTTATTGATATAACCTGAATATTTAATATGAATTTCGGCTTGCTGCAAGATCTCTGAGTCTATATCATACGCTTCAATAAAATCTTCAACTCCAGGAAATTTTCTAACATCATTAAAATCTAATTGCGGTCGTGCGGCAATTTTAAACATCTTCATAGATTGTTTGATTGGAGCAGAATTATAGCTTTCTAAAATTGAATTTACTTCCTCAGGTTTAATACTTGTCTTTTGTAAAAAACTAATCATCAAATCAGTTAGCTTTTGCTTTTGAGTAACCCTTTTCATTCTTTTATCAGAAGCTAAACCTATTGAATGAGATTTTGGGGTTAGCCTTAAATCGGCATTATCTTGACGTAAAAGTGTCCGGTATTCTGCACGGGAAGTAAACATTCGATAAGGCTCTTCTGTTCCTTTTGTGATTAAGTCATCAATTAAAACTCCTATATAAGCTTCGTCTCTTTTTAAAATAAACGGTTCTTTGTTCTTTAATTTCAATACAGCATTTATCCCCGCCATTAAGCCTTGAGCAGCTGCCTCTTCATAACCTGTAGTACCATTAATCTGTCCGGCAAAATATAAGTTTTCTACCTTCTTGGTTTCTAGGGTATGTTTTAATTGTGTAGGTGGAAAATAGTCGTATTCTATAGCATACCCGTACCTTAATATCTTTACATTTTCAAATCCTGCAATTTGTTTTAAAGCTCTGAATTGAACATCATCCGGTAAGGAAGTAGAAAAACCGTTTACATAATATTCACTCGTTCTCCATCCCTCTGGTTCTATAAAAAGTTGATGACGTTCTTTAGTAGAGAATCGATCGATCTTATCTTCGATAGACGGACAATATCTGGGTCCAACTCCCTGGATTCTTCCGGCAAACATAGGAGAGTCATCAAAACCTTCCCTTAGGATACCATGCACCTCATTTGAAGTATAGGTCATATAGCAGGAGCGTTGTGTAGTCAACCTATTTGTATCTTCTGAAAAAGAAAATTTTTCTGGATTTTCATCGCCGGGTTGCTCAACCATTTTTGAATAATCAAGAGAATTTCCATCTACTCGGGGAGGAGTTCCTGTTTTCATTCTACCGGCTTCAAAACCTAAGTTAACAAGATCTTCTGTAATACCTGTGGAAGCACCTTCCCCTGCACGGCCTCCACCAAAAGTTTTAGTACCTATATGAATTCTGCCGTTTAAAAAAGTTCCTGCTGTAATGATTATTGATTTTGCAAAAATCTTTAATCCCAAAATAGTTGTTAAACCAATAACTTTTTTACCATCAAATATCAACCCGTTAACCGAATCCTGATACATATCAAGGCTATCGATATTTTCCAACTGATATCTCCATTCATTTGCAAAATCCATACGGTCACTTTGAGCTCTCGGACTCCACATAGCCGGGCCTTTTGATTTATTCAACATCTTAAACTGAATAGCTGTCTTATCTGTTACAATAGCACTATAACCACCTAAAGCATCGATCTCTCTAATGATCTGTCCTTTTGCAATACCACCCATGGCCGGGTTACAACTCATTTGGGCTATATTTTGCAAACTCATAGTAATTAATAAGGTCTTTGCACCAAGATTCGCGGCAGCAGCGGCAGCTTCACTGCCAGCGTGACCTCCGCCTACAACAATTACATCATATTTTGTGTCATTAAAACTCATATTCAATAAAATTAATGTTCCACGTGGAACATTTTATTTTTAATCCTTTAAAAAGTGCGCAAAGATAGGTATTTATCTTCTTTCGAGCGCATTTCAATCTTTTCTGATTCAGTTTTATCCTTATACCCGCAATAATGTAATATTCCGTGAATCATTACTCTGTGTAATTCCTCAGAAAAAGGAAAATTCAAATTTTTAGCATTTTCAATAACTCGTTCAATGGAGATGAAAATATCACCTGAAACGGTGTTTTGCTCAGTGTAATCAAAGCTAATAATATCAGTTAACGTATTGTGTTTTAGATATTTAATATTCTTTTCAAGTAGATATTTGTCATCGCAAAAAATATAATTTACATCACCTAATACATTGTTTTCTAATTCAATAGTATTTAGTATCCATGCGGATAATTCTATATCGTTCGCTAATGCGAAATCGGTTTCATAAAAATAATTAATCATCTGTGTTGATCTTAAAAAAATCGGTAACCTTTTTTTGGTAATATGGTTGCAAAGGTAAAGGCTTTCTGATTAACAGGTCATCCTGATCAAAAAATATACGTTTCGAATCAATTTGATCAATATATTTTTTTGGGGATTCAATATAACCGGCTTTTGATTTTCTTTTTTCATTTTTACCTTTATCATAAAAAGATTTTTCTAGTTTTAATAATTCGTGATGTAAGTTTTGCATCTGTTGGTATACCTGCTGATTAAAGCCTTTTTGAAGTAATAATTGTTCAAGTTGTTCCATTTGATTTTGTACACTATTACTCTTTAAATTATTAGCGCCTTTACGGTTGATCAATTCCTGCAAAGCTTCTTTAATAGCATGTTGCTCTTTAAATATTTCGTATTGCTCACCGGATAATTGTTCGTTAGATTGTTCTCCTTTTTTATTTCCCTGTTTTATTCCTTGTTTCATTTTGCCTAATAAGTCTTCTTGTTTTTTGATGATGTCGGGCAAACTAATACTTTCCCCTTTTTTGCCTTTTCCTTGCCCGCTACCTTTTTTAGGATTTTGAAGACTTTGTAAAACATTACTCAATAAATCTGCTAAATTATTCGCGGCTGTAAGAGTATAATGTTGGTTCTTTACTCCTTGAATTATTTTACTTTCAGAAAGATTTTCAAGAGATTTATCAATATTATAATGCACTTCTGTAAGTTCATTTTCAATTTTTGAACTTATTCTTACCAAGCGCATGGAAAGGGTATATAAACTATCATCGATGTGTTCAAAATAATCTTTTAAAACCTGTTGCTTCTTTAGTTTGTCCGGAAGATCTAAACTTCTTTCATCAGTTGATTCGAACGACTTCAATAAATCTTCCTGGTCGAAAGAAAATGTAAGCAGATTATCTAATATTTGCTGTAGATCCTCAATATTTTCTTCTACCATATCAGCTGACATCTGTTGCATTGCTGATTTCATTTGCCGGCTTATTTTATTTATTTTTTTAGCAGCCGATTTTTGACTTTGTGATGCAGAACTTTTAGATTTAGATTTATTATAATTTTCTTCATTCTTTAAATTCTCACTTGCTTTTTGCATTTCATCCTTAACTGATTTTTCTTCACTTTCTGTATTTGGAATTGGCATAGGTGATTTTAAATCGGAATTTTCTTTTCTTAAATTATTTAAATCCTTTTGAATACTATCAAACTGTTTCTCTAATTCTTTTTGATTTTTTAAATTATTTTCAGATGAATTATTGGATAATTGTTCTTGTTTTTTTGCTAAAGAATCTAAATTTTTTGAAATCTCATTCGCTTTCTTTTCTACGTAAAATCTTTTGGTCAATTCTAAAAGACGTTCCAAAGAACGATTTTGTTGTTTGGTTTTTTCAGTAAGTTTATCCAATTTATCCAGTAATCCTTCTTTCTTTAATTTTTTTGAAAGCTTTTGCAATTCATCTAAAAGCTTTTCATTTTTTTGAATTTCATTAAGTTCTGCAATCCTCTTTTGAAGTTCCTCTTTTTTCTCATTTAAATTTTGATTATTTTTATCAACTTCAATTTCATTTAGATTTTTAAGAATTTTATCAGCATCCTTTTGCATCATTTTTTGATATTGATTTTGGCGTTTTAAATATTGATTTAATTGTTTTTTATCATTCCAATCAAATTCTGATTTGCTTTTTAATTTTTGATTAAAATCTTTCATGTCTTTATTCAGATCATCAATTGTTTCCTTTTCGTTTTGCAGGTCATCCAAGATCTGTTTTTGTTCTTGTAAAAGCTCTCTGGATATCTGCTTATATGTTTTGTTATTATAATAGAATTTCTTTGAATTAGTAGATTTTTTTCCGTTAACTCTATCGTTATCAAATACTTGAAAATATATTTCATAAATTTTACCTTCCTGTAATTCAAGCTTATATGGAAATATGAAAAAGAAATCCTGAAAAGAATTATTTTGAACTGGTATGTTGACAACGGTAACTTTATCAGAGTCAATTTCACTATATACTGCATTCAGATTGCTAATTCCATAATCATCACTTATCTGACCCAAAAAATGTGCATCACCTCGTGATATAGAATCAATATCACTTCTAATTTGTATATGTGGAAATTCATCTTTAAGAACATTTATTTGAAAATTCAGTTTTTCGTAATTAGATAATTGTTCATTGGAAGATGAAATTTGATAGTTTAAATTGTTCTTTACTTTCTTTTTAAAAGTGAATGATTTATTATCCTTTTCGAAAACAGATTCTTTATCCTTATATTTAAAAATAACTTTATCGGTGTCTTTTGTTTTGATTTGCCACGTAATTTCTGTGCCTTCCGGTACGGTAATATTTCCGGTATTCTTTATTATTGCATTCGGTTTTAGTGTATAATTTGGATATTCCAAATGCATCTCAAAATCCAAAATATCAGGTGTAGGGATCACAAGTATATTATAGGTAGAAGAAAATACTCCGTTTGCTTCCAGACTAAAAGAAAGCGATTCTGTTAAAGATTCAAATCGATGGCTAAACCTATTATTTTTTGCCTTTTTTAAAAGATAGGTCTCACCGTTATAAACAACTTTTACATCTTCTGGAATGACATCTCCCACCACTTCGATATTTAATTCGAAGTCTTTCCCTTCAATAACCTCAAAGTAATCGTTTAAAACTTTAAAGTGAAATGGAGCAGGTGGTTGGTAAAATTTTTGATGATGCACTACCCTATCCAAGCTTTGGGTAAATACAGAATTATTTCCTGAAAAATAAGTGAACAACCAGATAAACAAAGGAATACTTAAATATTTTAAATACTTTTTGTTGGCTTTAAAATTGATAGCCTTTTTAAATGGTACAGGTTGAATTTCAGAGGCTTTTTGCTCTATACTTGCCAGTAGCAACTCAGATTGATCCTTATCATTGTGAAGCTGTAAAACATTAAGCAGTTTATCATCAACTTCTTTAAAATACTTACCAATAATTTGAGAAGCTTCTTCCTTACTGATTCCTTTTCTTAAACCAAATAATTTTGCTGCCGGAATAAAAATAAATTTAGTTAAAAGCCCTGTTTCAACTATAATAAATAACCAAAATAAAATTGTTCTATAAGTTGGATCTAACCATAAAAAATACTCTATAAAAAGTGTAAAAATAAAGTACAACAGTCCGAAAGAAATAAACAAAATACTTCCTTTAATGATCTCATTTGTATAATATTTTTGAATGAAATCATGGAGTTTTTGTTGTATGGTCTTAAAGTAACTCAATGCAAATATTTTTCTTTAGGTAAAAGTACAAAGATTAAATATTTTAAGCCTGTAAGTAGTTTTTAAATATTTAAAATAGCCTGAGTACTCTATAGCATGCTTATAGCTAACGAATTGAAAAATAATTTTGAACTAAAACTTACGTCTTCTAATAGTCGTTTTGTAAACTCTATTGGTTCTTATGATAGTTTGCTGAGCTTTGGCTATAAGGTAAAATTTTAAACTAACCTCTGTCAATTGGTTATGGTATAAAAAAGGTTCAATAGGTTTTAAATTTTTTATTACCTGTTTTGCTTTTTCTCTATAATTTTCTGAATTAGGATAAGTCGTTTCAATTTCTAAAAGATGAAACTTTCCCTGCTTATCGACAAATACATGAAAATAAGCTTTGCCTTCTGAAGGATATTTTACTTTTTGAGAAAGAATCCCTATAATTCTGTTTTGCACCTGATCTCTTCTAGAAGAAATATCATGATTTGCTTTTAATTTTTTTGTTCTTTCTACACCATTTTCATCCCATTGTTTGATCTCTATTAGTTTACCTTTTTCATTGTATGTTTCTAATGAACTAAGCTGTCCGTTTGGATGATACCACTTACATTCTTTGTCAAAGTTGTTGTTTTTATAAAAACCTTCTCCCTGTGTACTACCATCTTCATATAACTCTTTAAATGATCCATTTCTAAGGTTATTTACATAAATTGATTTCTTATAAAGGTAGGTTTCATTATTAATTGAACTATCATTTTTCTTAAGCCAATATAAAACCCA
>JBDLIB010000132.1:0-8358 GCA_039715085.1 Bacteroidota bacterium
GACATTATCAGACCAAACAAACTTTTGATCTATTTGATGCAGATATTATGTTAGGTGTCAATAAAGATCTGACTGATAAAATTTCTACAAACTCTGTAGTTGGTGCAAACACTCAAAAGCAAACTTTTGAGGCATTGAGTGCACAAGGTGATAATTATGTTGTAATAGGATTAGAAGATATTAACAACACAACAAATCCTTTACCTGTATATAGTTTTTGGGAAAAGAAAAAGAATTCAGTTTACGGATCTTTTGAATTATCTTGGGATAAATGGGCATATTTAACGTATACAGGAAGAAATGAATGGTTCTCTTCTTTATCATTCCCCGGAAAAACAACTCCAAATTCTGATTACTATTGGTCATTAAGTGGTTCTGCACTTTTAAATGATGCTTTCAATATGGGTGATGCTGTCAGTTACTTGAAATTACGTTCAAGTTATGCACAGGTTGCAGGTGATACAGGAGCTTATCAATTGAATTTAGATTATTCTGTTTTGGGAACATTCCTGGGACAAGCTTTTGGTCAGATCAATGGTAGTACTATTCCTAACCCTGATTTAGTTCCTCTACAAAAAAATGAGTTTGAGGTTGGTTTAGAAGGAAGATTCTTTAGTAATCGTTTAAATATTGATTTAGCTTACTATGCAAATGAAACAACCAACGATATTGTAAGAGCTACTGCAACACCTACTTCAGGTTATTTAGGAGCTATGCTTAATGTTGGTGAGTTACAAAATAAAGGGTTTGAATTGTTAATTGGAGGATATCCAATTAGAAATGATGATTTCTCATGGAACATATCATATAATTTAGGTTATAATGATAGTGAGATCGTTGCTACTAACGAAGATGCAAACCCAATTACAATGACTGGAAGTCGTTCAGAAACAGCTTATATTGAACATCAGGTAGGTGAAGATTACGGTACAATTGTTGGTTTTGGATTTAAGAGAGATGATGCCGGAAATATTGTTTATAGCATTGACGGAAACGGTGTTCCAAGACCTGAACAAGGTGAATATATGATCTTAGGTCAAGGTGTTGCGCCATTGACTATGGGATTAACAAATAGCTTTAATTATAAAGGGATAGGACTTAATTTCTTGATTGATGCCAAGTTTGGAGGTCAGGTTTATTCAGGAACAAATGCTCAGGCTTATTTTAACGGTCGTCATAAAGAAACCCTTAAAGGTAGAGAAGATGGTTTAGTAGTTACGGGTGTGGATACAGATGGTAATCCATTGAATGTCGTGGTTGAGCCAAGAAATATACCATCTTATAATCAATACTTCTGGGACAAAATTGCAGAAGAATTTATTTATGATACAGATTTTATTAAGTTTAGAGAGTTAAGTTTATCTTATTCTTTTCCAAAAGATCTTATTGGAGAAGATTTTATTAAAGATTTAAGAATATCTTTAATAGGAAGAAACTTATTCTACATAATGAAAGATGTTGATAATATCGATCCTGAAGCATCATTGAACAATACAAATGCTCAAGGTTTAGAAAGATTTGGAGTGCCTTCAACAAAAAGTTATGGTTTCTCTGTAAACGTTAAATTTTAATAAATAGAATTACAATGAAAAAATTAATATATTTAATGGCATTCGTATTCGTTTTTGGAGCTTGTGAAGAAGGGTTCGAGGAAATGAATGTGGATCCAACAAAGCCAACGCAATTATCTCCGGCTGTAAAAATGACTACTATACAAATGTACTCAGCCGGTACGAGTTATGTTGCAACATTGTTTTATAACATGGGAGTTGTAATGCCAATTATGCAACAATTAAACTGTACTAGTTACAGATGGGAATATACTGATGGTCAGGATCATAGGTTTTTTGATGAACAATATGCAAGTTCTGTAAAGGCAGTAGTGGATCTTGTTCATGGTTTAGAAAATAGTGATGATCCAAATGCAGTAACCGATTTAGCAATTGCTAATGTATGGAAGGTATTGATATTTAGTAGGTTAACTGATACTTATGGAGATATTCCTTATAGTGAAGCAGGAAAAGCGTTTATTGAGGGGGTAAGATTTCCAAAATACGATACGCAAGAATCTATATATGCTGATATGCTAAGCATTTTAGAAAGTTCGGCAAATACTCTTGCAGCAGGTGGAACAAGTAGCTATGGAAATGGAGATGTTGTGTACAATGGAGATGTTGCAAAATGGAATAAATTTGCTAACTCTTTAATGTTGCGTTTAGCAATGCGTATGGTAAAAGTTGATGAAAATGCTGCTAAATCATGGGCTCAAAAAGCTATAGCAGGTGGTGTTATGGAAAGCAATGAAGATATTGCTTATATGACTTTTGAAAGTGCCGCTGGTTTTGGAGGGATCTTTGGACCAACTATTAACCCAATAACAAGATCATTTGCTTCAAGATTTGGTAATCAGGTAAAAATGTCTGATACTTTCATTAACTTTATGAAAGATAGAAGTGATCCTCGTATTTCTGTATTAAGCTCAACTACTCAAGGTGAAACTGATGCTGAATTGCAAATAGGTCAACCTAATATTGACAGAACCAGAGCAGCAGCAAATTCTAAACCTAATATGAAAATATTTGGTGGTTTAGTTGGATGGTCTTGGTTTAGAGACGAAGGAAACTACGATGCTCCATTCTTTTATCAAACTTATGCAGAAGTTGAGTTAATGTTAGCAGAAGCTGCTAACAGATGGGGAATTGCTCCTTCTGATGCTGAAACTCACTACAATAATGGAGTAACTGCTGCAATGACTTATTTAAAATTATACGAGGCTAGTGCATTGACAAATGCTGGTGAGGCAACAATAACTCAGGATCAGATTGATGCTTATTTAGCCGAGAACCCATTTAATGGAGATGAAGCTTTAAAAATGATCAATGAGCAATACTGGATCGCTAGTTTCCCTAACGGATTGGAAACATGGGCAAACTGGAAAAGGTCAGGTTATCCTGATTTAGCACCTGTATTACACGATCATTCAATCACACCTAACGGAGATATTCCTAGAAGATTTACATATCCTCAAACTGAATTAGCAACAAACCCTGATAATGTTCAGGAAGCTATAGACAGACAAGGAGATGAAATGACTACCAGAGTGTGGTGGGACAAATAAAATATTTGCTTAAATATTTTTTTAAAAGCCGTTTCAATTAATTTTGAGGCGGTTTTTTCTTTAATGAGACTCTATTTTTAAAAGACCATAGGTAGCATTAAAATAGTTAGTCGAATTAATCCCGCTGCCTGTGCTGAGCCCGCCTGCCGCCAGGTAGGTTTTGGGTTGTTAATCCCAAAATAATGTTAACCGGTTAAGATTAATTTTTACGATTAAATAACTTCCGTCTTCGGTCTTCAGCCTTTTAATAATTTTTTCACGCAAAGTTTCGCAAAGATCTACGCAAAGTTTAGCAAAGAATACCTTCATTCTATTGTTCCGTCTCTTTATCACTTCCGTCTTCGGACTTCTGTCTTCCAGTCTTTATTTTATCTTATCCTTTAAACCTTATCCTTTATCCTTAATTAACCGCTCTTTGTCGAAATTCTTTTTTTTATTAAGCTTTTAGTTGGAATTTTATAATGAATTTAAGAGGAGATATTGTTGTTTGATTAAATGATAACATATTTTTAAAACTAGATTAAAAATATTTCATTAAATTTGCAGAAATCTGCATGAATATGCATTTTTCTTAAATTAGTTAAACAATTTTAAATAAATTATCCCTATGAAAGTTGATGTAATTAGACATTCCCAAGCAGGAAAATTTGAAGATACCAGATTTGAAAAGATCCACAATGTGGTTTTTAAAGATTCTTTAAAAGCTTCAAAAATAGTTGCTAAGGAAATAGCAGACCTTATTAAAGAGAAAGCCGCACAAAATAAGAATTGTGTGCTGGGCTTAGCAACAGGATCTTCACCAATTGATGTTTATGACGAGTTGGTAAGAATGCATAAGGAAGACGGGTTGAGCTTTAAAAATGTGATAACTTTTAACCTGGATGAATATTATCCGATGGAGAAAGAAAATACCCAAAGTTACTGGTATTTTATGCACATACACTTGTTTAATCATATTGATATTTTACCTGAAAACATTAACATTCCAAGCGGAACAGTTGCATCTGATAAAATAACAGAGTTTTGTTTAAGTTATGAGCAAAAGATAGTAGATGCCGGAGGTTTGGATTTTCAATTGCTTGGTATTGGTAGAACCGGCCATATCGGTTTTAACGAACCTGGTTCTCATTATAATTCAGGTACGCGAAATATCACTTTAGACCATATAACGCGAGTAGATGCAGCTCCGGCTTTTCTGGGAATTGACAATGTTCCTAGAGTTGCCATTACTATGGGAATAAGTACCATCCGAAAGGCTAAACGAATTGTTCTATTAGCCTGGGGTATTAACAAAGCTGAGGTTGTTAAAGAAGCTGTTGAGGGTGAAATTACTTCAGAAATACCATCTTCTTACCTTCAAAATCACAACAATTGTACTTTTGTTTTAGATGAAGGAGCATCACATGAATTAACCAGAATTAAAACTCCTTGGTTAGTGAAATCATGTGAATGGCCGGATGAACTTACTATGAAAGCGGCAGTATGGTTAAGTGAATTAAAAGGAAAGTCTTTATTAAAACTAACCGATTCTGATTACAATAATAATGGTATGTCAAACCTATTGGTTCAACATGGATCTGCTTATAATTTAAATATCCTGTTATTCAATAAGTTACAGCATACTATTACCGGTTGGCCGGGAGGAAAACCAAAAGCCGATGATACCAGCCGTCCTGAAAGAAAAGAACCTGCAAAAAAACGCATAATTATATTTAGTCCGCACCCTGATGACGATGTGATCTCTATGGGAGGTACTTTCGATAGATTGGTGGAGCAGGGCCATGAGGTTCATATTGCTTATCAAACTTCGGGGAGTATAGCTGTTTCTGATAAAGAAACAATGAAATTTGCAGAAGTGGCAGTTGCATTGAATGGTGGAAATTCTAATGCTAAAAAGATTATCGAGGATCTGAATAAAAAGAGTGAATACGAAATTGATACATTAGAAGTAAGAAAGCTAAAAGGATTGATTCGTAAAAAAGAATCTATGGCTGCAACAAGATATCTTGGTGTACCAGATGAGAATGTACACTTTTTAGAACTTCCATTTTATGAAACAGGGACAATTAAAAAAGGTAAACTTGGAGAAGCTGATATAAATATCATGAATCAATTGATTTCTGATATTAAGCCACATCAAATTTATGCGGCTGGAGATCTTGCCGACCCGCATGGCACGCATAAAGTGTGTTTAGATTCTTTATTTAAGTCATTAGAAGAATTAAAAAATGAAGAATATATGGACGATTGTTGGGTATGGTTATACAGAGGTGCATGGCATGAGTGGGATATGCATGAAATTGAAATGGCTGTGCCAATGAGTCCTGATCAGGTTAAGAAAAAAAGACAAGCAATATTTTACCACCAGACACAAAAAGATGGTGTATTATTCCAAGGTGATGATTCAAGAGAATTTTGGATGAGAGCTGAGGACAGAAACAGAGAGACGGCAGAGAAATATCACGATCTAGGCTTTGCAGATTATGCTGCATTAGAAGCTTTTAGACGATATCATTTTAAATAATATTTTATTTGAGTTTAGATTAAGAACCGTCTTTTAGAAATATTTTGATCAATGTATATTGACTCGATTTCTATCGGACGGTTTTTTTATGTACTAAATTTAAGGATTATTACTTGTCAATATTTGATATAACTAATAGATATTTAGGTTTTTAACATAAGTAAATTAAATAATTATAATGAAAAAAATATTTGTAATAATTCTGGTAAACGTTTTAGTATTGAACATTTATTCTCAGTCTCAAAATGCTGTTGAAAGTATGAATTTAATGCCCTTTCCAAAGGATATTAGTATCCAAACCGGAAACTTTATCATTACAGAAGATTTTACGATAAATATCCAGGGAAATCCAGATCAAAGAATTTATAAAGCTGCAACAAGATTTTTAAGAAATATTTCAAACCGCACAGGGGTTTTTATTGATCAGGGATTTGTTTCGAATGATTCAAAGAGTAATAATCCGAGTTTACTTATTGCAGTTAATCGCCCGGGAAATGTTGAATTATACGAAGATGAATCTTATAACTTAACCGTAAATCCATCAACTATAACTCTAAAAGCGAATACTGATTTAGGTGCTTTGCACGGGTTGTCTACTTTGATGCAATTACTAACTGTTAAAAATAACGTCTATGTTTTTCCTTCTGTAAAAATAATTGATAATCCGAGATTTGCATGGCGAGGATTAATGATCGATGTAGCCCGTCATTTTATGCCGGTTGATGTAATTAAAAGAAACCTGGATGCCATGGCTTATGTTAAACTGAATGTTTTTCATTGGCATTTAAGTGATGATCAGGGGTTTAGATTTGAATCTGAAAAGCTGCCTTTATTAACAGAAAAAGCTTCTGATGATCAGTACTATTCACAGGAACAGATAAAAGATATAGTTACATATGCTGCTGACAGAGGGATTAGGGTGATTCCTGAAATAGATGTTCCCGGGCACGGTACAGCATTTGCAACAGCATATCCCGAAATTGCGAGTAAAGATACTATTTATACCTTGGAAAGATATGCCGGAATATTCGATCCAACTTTAGATCCGACTAATGAAAGAACCTACGAAATTTTAGATATTTTATTTACAGAAATGGCATCCATCTTCCCGGATCCTTATTTCCATATTGGTGGTGATGAAAACGAAGGGAAACATTGGGATGAGAATAAGGATATTCAAAAGTTTATGAAGAAAAAAAGTTTGAAAGATAACCATGAGTTACAAACTTATTTCAATATCAGATTGCAGAAAATATTGGAACGAGAAGGGAAAATAATGATGGGATGGGATGAGATTATGACTGAAAATATGCCTAAAAATGCGATCATTCATTCCTGGCGAACTGTAGGTAAAGGAGAAGACCTTAAGCAAATTGAAGCTGCAAAAAAAGGTTATCAAACAGTTTTGTCAAATGGTTATTATATCGATTTGATGAAACCTGCAAGCAGTCACTATATAAAAGATCCGATTCCTGAAGGGGTAGAACTCTCAGACGAAGTTAAGCAAAAGATCATTGGTGGAGAAGCAACCATGTGGTCGGAATTAGTAACTCCATTGACAATTGATTCCAGAATTTGGCCTCGTACAGCTGCTATTGCCGAAAGATTCTGGTCACCCAGAGAAGTAAATGACGTTGATTTTATGTATAAAAGATTAGAAAATCTCAATAATCAATTAGAGGCTGTGGGCATTATGAATATCAGAAACCGAAATGTAATTTTGAGGAATATTTCAAATAATCATAATATTGAGTCTTTAATTAAGTTGGTAAATATTAGCGAACCTATTAAAATTTATACAAGAAATAAAGGAGGAACCCAGTATAAATCCTATTCACCATTCACACTTTTTGCCGATGCATGTAATGTAGATGCCAAAGGTGTAACAGAATTTGATCAACAAGTTGTAAATTATAAACGGGTACAGTCAGATTTAAATAAAAAGCAAATAGAAGAAACCTTATTAAGCTGGATACAAATTGATAAAGATCTTCATAAGATTGCCAAAAAAGCACCCATTGTTAGCGTTGCAATTTTACCTTATTCAGGAAGGATTTCCGAAATTTCAAATATTTTTCTGAAGGGAATATCAGAAGGTGAGTTTACCGTAGAAGAATACAAAAAAGTTTTAGAATTATTAGATTCAAAAGAAGATCCTGAACAAAATTTAGACGTAGAATTAGCTGTTAATGATACTTTACAAAAATTGGCAGAGTTTTTACAAAAAAGGTAATAAAAAAATGAGATTTATAGAATTCACTTTGTTTACAGTTTTACTATTTTCCATTCTTTCATGTAAGGATAGAACCGATGAAAGTTTTGATTTCACAAAAGAACATATTTTTACTAAAGGAATTGAAGGGCCTGCTGTTGACAGTAACGGAAATTTATATGCTGTAAATTTTGAAAATCAGGGAACTATAGGGATAGTTAATAAGAAAGGAGAAGCTTCTCTTTTTGCAACCTTGCCAAACGGAAGTATAGGTAATGGAATTCGATTTGATAAGGATGATAATATGTATATCGCTGATTATACAAAGCACAATATTCTTAAGATCAGAGAAGGCACGAAAGAAGCTGTGGTCTTTGCTCATGATTCTACAGTAAACCAGCCTAATGATTTAGCTATTTCTCCTGATGGAACCTTGTATGCAAGTGATCCGGATTGGAAAAATAATTCGGGGAAGCTCTGGAAGATCAATAAAGATGGATTTCA
>JBDLIB010000133.1:0-8292 GCA_039715085.1 Bacteroidota bacterium
ACTCGGATCTGAACATATAAAAGGTGCAGAAGAAAAATTCCGCCAGGTACAAAAGGCTTATGAGCAGATACAGAAGGAGAGGGGGATTTAAAGTTTAAGATTTGAGATTTAAAATATAATATTCGCTTCTATCAACTTGTTATATTTATCTATAATTCATCCTGCTTCCAAAAGAAAATCTCCGGAACAAACTACTTAAAGCAATTATTCCGGAGACAATTATTCACAATAAAGAATATATTCTAGAAAGCTCTTATAGCCCTGACTCTCATCATATTATCAGAACCTCCGCTTTTTTGTACTCTTATAATCAAACCTTCAGATAAATTAAGACCGAAGGCAGTAGCCGTAGAAGGACCGGTTGAGGTAGATGACCAGTACCTGTCTAATTGTAAAGGTTGTGTTACCTCATCACCATCTTCATAAAGTACTCTTGAAATAATAGCTGCATTATCAAATAAATAGTTCAATTCCCATATTGAAGGAAGATACCATTCAAACCCACCAGAAGCATACGCATCACATAATCCGGCAGCTTCATGTGGGTAACTAACACCAGCTGTTATAATATTTGAAGTGTTTGTAGCACCATTCCATGCATTTGTATCAACATTAGCTCCTACTCTACCCCAAGAAACTTCATTTCCACCGTCTAGATCCACTAAACTGGCTATAAGTCCGTGTCTTCCATTATCATAAACAAAGAAAATAATTCCTCCTCCATATAATTCTCCAACATAGTGTCCTGCATCTCCCGATATACTTCCTGAACTCTTAGCATACAAGGCATATGGCACACTTAACAATTGACTTACTCCTGAAACAGAATATGTTGTACCTCCTGTAGGATCTGTTTCTACTCGTAAAAAATATGGTCCTAACGACCAATCAATGGAAGAAAAATCTCCTTGAACAATTTCACCATCTCCCAATTCCAAACTTAGCAAGCCATTCTCATTTGTTTGTCTATTATGGGTTTCAACATAAACAGCTTCACTAGATGCAGAACCTTGCAATATACCAATTTTAACACCTATATCTTGCTTGGTTAATAATTCGCCGGCATTATTTCTTATAATTGCCTGATAACTCATTTTTTCCGGTATTTGTGCTTCTGCGATAAAAGTAAATATCAAAACAGCAATTAATGTAATTATTTTTTTCATGGTTAGTTAGTTTTAATGATTTTAAAGTTTCTAATATTGTTATGGTTTTCAGTTATTTTAAGAAAATAAACTGCAGGTTTCAGTCTTCTCAGATCTATCTGAGTTTTATTACCTGTAAAATCTTTGTCTTGTAAAGTTCTTCCATTGACATCAAATAATTTATATTGAAGGTTCTGCCAATCGATATTTTTTACATCTAAACTAAGAAATTCTGAGGCTGGATTTGGATAGATTGTTAGAAGAGACGAATTTTCAAAGAATTCTTCGGTTCCTAATGTTATTATTGTTTCTTTAGGATGTTGAATTCCTTGAGCTACAACACCTCCACTGCCGGAAAATGATGTATAAAACAATTGCCCTACCGCATAAGCGACATCTCCATTTACACCTGTTGCTTTTGCAGCTGTTACACTGATTACATTTTGTGCATATATTTCCCCATAACTAATAAGAAATAATGCAAATAAAATAATTTTTAATTGATTTAAAAAAGTCATTAGGTTTGTATTTAAGGGGTTAGTATTTTTAAGACTTCTTAATTTCCAATTAGCAATTTTGATATGTAAAAACTTTAGATCAAATGTTTAAATTTTGGTTAACTTATAATTTACGAAATTTTTCTGATTTTGTATGTTAATTTTTTTATAAGTATCATGGAAAGCAAAAAAACCACCATAAATTAAATTATGATGGCTATAAAAATTTTGTATTATATAACAAGTAAGCCAGAGCTTCTCTCAAGGTGAAATCCTGACTAAAAAGATATCTTAATCAATACCTTCTAAAAATTCATTAACCACTTCTTCTATATTAGGGTTTTTGGAACGTTGGTGTTTTATTCCAAAATCTTCTAAGGCTTTTCTCATAAATTTACCTACAGCACTTACAACGAGAACATCCACATCTTTTAATAATTCTCCTATCTCTTCATGAGAATGCTCACCTTCACCTTTTCCATGGTCGTGGTGTCCATGCCCATGTCCATCACCGTGATCGTGATGTCCGTGACCATGCCCTTGTCCATGATGATGATCATGATGGTCATGCATATTCTTTAAATATTCTACATTTTTTATTTTGGAATTTTCAAGTTCAAAAATTGCAAATTCTTCACATCGCCCAGTCCTTTTGGCTATTGTTTTTCGATCGTTTGTAGGGAAAGAAATTTTCATAATTTTTTCAATTAAGTTTATATTAAATCTTTTATAATTACATCCCGGGTATTCTTGGGATTTTTTTCAATTTAGAATTTTTAAAGTACCAGCCCCATCCTTTCTTCATCCAGTGGCCAATAATTGGTAGGGGGAAAATTACTTCTTTTTCGTGATTTCTGTAAACAAATGCTGCCCCATCACCGCTATCCATCACACAAAGAATATTTAAATGCTCTCTGTAACCTTTTCTTTTATCACCTCCTCTTTCTTTTTCGGCAATATTAAAAGCAAGGTTTCTCGCCATCACTTCTGCAATATGGCCTTGTTTGGCTTTCCATCCTGGCCCTTCCAAGGCAGAAGAATCACCAACAGCATACACATGCGTTTTACTAAGTTTATCTCCTTTATCAAATTGCACTTCCTGATAATCATCTATCTTAATGAACCCGGCTTCAGTTAATGGAAGATCTGAAGCATTAAAAAATATTTCATGGCCTTGCAATGCTGGAATGTACATTGTGTAATCACTATGAATTTTAGTATCATCAATAAATTCGATCCCATCCGGTACAAATTGTTTGATAGGTTTACCGATATGTTTATCAATTTTTAAACGATGATAATAAGCATCCATAAAATCCTCAGCTTTTTTACCCATTTTAGCTCCCGGAGTTTTTACAGGTGTAAAGAAGATCAGTTTAAATTTATTACGAACTCTTTTCTTTTTCAGATAATTGTTGACATTAAAAAGTAATTCAAAGGCAGGGCCACCTCTCACTGCGCTTTTGTCGAGTGGGTTTCCTCCAAATCCCATGGCAATAGTTCCTCCTCCTTTTGCAATAAGTGTATCTAAATTTACTCTAAGCTGTTTAGCTTCATCAGGTGCTCCACAAATCGACAGGAAATTCTCATTTCCTTTATACTTGCGTTTTCCGGCTCCCATGGCAATGATCAAATGGTCATAGCCTGAATATTCTTTGTCTTTACAAATTACAATACCCTGTTTGGCCTTTATCTCTACAATTTCATCCTTTACCCATTTAAAACCATGCGTTTTTGCCAAGGACGCCATTGGAATACAGGCATCTTCAAACTTTATTTTTTTAACCGGTATCCAAATGGATGTAGGATATACGTATAAAAAATCCCGGTTACTGATTAAAGTAACTTCGAATTTTTCTCTTCTTAAAAAAATAGCAGCCTCTACCCCGGCAAAGCCACCTCCTAAAATTAGTATTTTTTTTGCCATATTAATAATTGAATTTCAATCCAAAAACGAAATTGATTCCCTGATTTAAAATCCCTTCTTCGTTCAGGACTGATAAATGTGACATATATTCTTTGTTTAAAATATTATTTACTGTAAAATTAATATTTGTTTTCATTTTATTTATCTTAACATTTCCTCCTAAACCGAAATTCAATAAGCTATAACTTTTTGAACGATCTTCAAAATCACTTACTTTATTCTGTTTAAAAGTGCTTTCCATATTTAAATATACATAGCCAAAATCCAACCATTGATCCACATCAAACTCTGCCCTAAAAGTGTTGTCAATTTTATTGGCAGGAATTCTTGGCAAATAACCTCCTCCTTTTTGCTTTCCCACAACCATCTCAAACATACTTTCAAAATGAAGCCAGTCTATTGGATGAGGATGTAAATGGACACCTACTTCACCACCATACAAATAGGCATCGTTCTGGACATAGGTGTAAACTTCAAAATCATCCATTTCATTTCCGGTAGGAGCAATAAAAATATAATCATAAATATTATTGTAGAATGAATTGATAAAAAATTCAAAGTGTTTTGCCTTATATTCTAAAGACAAATCTAACTGCATATTTTGTTCATTCTCCAAATTTGAATTTCCAATCTCCCATCTGCCTTCATGAATACCATTTGAAGCAAATTCTGATAAATTCGGAGCCCTAAATCCGGATGCAAAATTGATTCGAGTAACCAGATTTTGATTGATATCCGTCTTGTAACCAATTGATCCGGAAAAACTGTTTAGTGATCTGTCAATTGCTTCAATAAAATGTTCCTCGCCAAAAATACCATGCTCTTCTGTATCAATTTTTCTGTTATCAAATCGGATACCTGCCTGCATCGCACTTGAATCCCAATTATAATTCAAATTCCCGAAAACCCCGATATCATTTATATTTGCATCCGGTAAAAATACCTGTACACCATTATTCCTATTTGTTTGTACCATCCCCTGTACACCAATCACCGTTTCAAATTTACCATACTCAGGTAGGTACCATTTTGCATCATAATTAAATGTGCTCAACAGCATATCAACAGCTACTTTATTATTATTGATCAGTTTTCGATTATTGTGAGTATAACCTAAGTTTGTTTTTACTGATGATGACTTTAAAACAAAATCATTCTTTAAACTAACAATATGATAATCAAGATCCTGGTGTAATCCAGAAAGTTTCTTTGAGGTTTCCTGCTTGCCGATTTCTTTTGGAATACCAATTTGAGACTGGTTGTAATTGTATCTTAGGTCGGAAGTGAAATCATTATTTGAATATCCTAAACCTACTTTAACATCAGCTTCATTAAATCGTGAATTCGTTACTCTTTGGTTATCTCCTGTTTTATAATCTGAATGTGCATCATAAGCACCTCTAACCAGGAATTTGAACTTATCACCTGATGATTTCGCTCCGACAATAGTATTAAATCCTAAAGTATTTGAAAAATATTTACCGGCTATATCACCATTTGTAGTGTTATTCAGAGCAAATTTTTCGGGAATAAGGTATAATACACCTCCTAAGGCATCCGAACCGTATAATAAAGATGCCGGGCCTTTAATAACTTCAATCGCTTCTATACCCGACTCATTTACCCCGAGCCCGTGCTTTTCACCATTCTGATAGTTTTCAAGCCTTACTCCCTGTGTGTATGTCAAAACTCTGTTACCACTTAACCCTCTGATTACCGGTTTTCCTATTCCGGTTCCGGTTGAAATATTTGAAACTCCTGCAATATTACTTATACTTTCTACTAATGTGGATCCTCCTTTTTTCTCCAGAGACTCAATACTTTTGTGTTCTACTTTCATCACATTCTGACTCTGCAATTTATTGAAAGGTGTAGAAACAATCACTTCATCCATGTGAAAAACTGTTTCAAAAAGTTTTACATCCACAGTTTTATTTTCATCAAAAAAAGTAATGATCTTCTTTTGAGTTTCATACCCCATAAACATAAAAATAAAGATATGTTCTCCGTTAGGGATATTTTTGATTATGAAATTTCCATTTTCATCAGACGAACTTCCTTTTTGAAGATCTTCAGAATAGATATCTACTCCAATCAATGCGCTTCCATGCTCATCAGTTACTTTGCCTGTGAGTGTATTTTGCGCATATGTTACAGAAATAAAGCTTAAGAAAATTAAAAAATAAGATATTTTATTCATTTGTTGTTGTTGTTATATAAAATTAAAAAACTAATAATTCAAATCGCAGTATGACAAACGATTAGAATTAAATACTCGATCACTTAACGTTAAACAAATGAAACTGGTGGTGCCCTGGAAGATTTTTGGTTTGTGTAATTTTGATGTATTTCGGTAAGAACTATCTGAATATCCCGGTTTAAAACCGGAAATACATCTATCTTAAAATCAAAGTATAGATCAACTGCATTATGATTTATCTGATGATGATAAATTGCACAATCTTTCTCTATATTTTGGATATGATCCAAACCGTCTGAAAACTTTTCATTAAAAGTGTGCTTTTCAGTAGCATGGATGAATTGAATAGAAATTGGTGCCAGTAAAAAACCTAACAGCAATAATGCAGTAATTCTATGAAATAATTGCTTGCTCATAAATCACGACAAATTTACTGAAGAATTTTATTAAATATGTAGTATTTATTACTTAAAATACTGAAGTGTTTAAATTCATTTTTCCTGGGTTATCAAGAAAATGTTTTCATCATCTTTTCCAATCACTTCATGTTCTACATCGACAGGAATTTGAAAAGTGTCAAACTGATCAAACAGGTAAATTTTGTCTTCAATTTTGAACTCAATACTGCCTTTTAGAACAAGTAACAAGGAAGGAATATTTGCTTTGTGTTTACTTAATATCTGATCGTGTAAAAGCCCGATTGCAATTATATTAACATTATCTGTTTTCCTAACAGGTAGGATAAAAGGTTTTTCGGAGTGAAATTTGATGTTTTTTAAGATATTCATTGTATAAAGATTAATTAGTTTTATTGCATAAAGTTATTGATAAATATTTACTTAATATCGCTAACCTAAACCAATCTTGTTTTTTTTCATTGAAGATGAAGCTATCAAGTAATATATACGGTTTTACTTTGTCTTCTGTTGATATAAACAGGTCATCCATATCAGTTTGAAACATACATTGGAGTTCGCCTTCTTTAAAAATCCATGATTTTCTTGTAATACCATCTGCTATAATTGCAAAATCTTTACCACGAAATTTTCCAATAATTCCATAATCTATAGAAGATTCGGATATCTGTTTCTGCAACCATTCCTCTTTAAGACTTTTATTTTTATCAGAATAAAGTTGATCCGATTTTGAGAATATTTCTGTAGTCCTTTGTTTTAGGATAGAATCATTTAAAGGATCCATAATAATTACAAATTTACTTATCGTGTCTTTTTTATCAATTATGATTCCTGTAGCATCATTTTCCCAATTCGAGTACTTGTCCTCATGGGTTTGAATGGAATAAGTTCCATCCTCATTTCTAGTTCTTTCACTCAGTTTTACCGATTCTCCATCGCAAAACAGATTTATATCCCAATTAAAATTCTCGTCATTACAAAGAAGCTTTCCTCGAAACTTCCAGGTAACTTTATCTGTATCCTCAACATCCATGATACCTCCAAATAACATCGTAAGCGTCCCTCTTCCGATATCTCCCAAAACCTGTCCGGCCGGATACTTACTCCTTTTTGTACGTTTTGTTTTTATCTGAATTTCATTTATAGCAGAGTGATTAAATTGATATAAATAGCTGCTTTTTTTTGGCTTTGAAATCGGAATTGAATCATACCCATTAATAAAAGATTGTGCAGGAAGTTGAAATGAAAACAGAACCCCAATAATTAAAAAGTATGATATTTTAAAAACAAAATTCATTTAAATAAATATAACAACATTAAAAACCATCTATTAATCAACAATAATTTATCCGCAAGGCTCGCAAAGTTCTCACTTCTCACTTGTTCCTTCTTTTTTCTCGCAGATACCGCAGATTGACGCTGAAATAATCTGCGTGAGTATTATTAAACATTGTTAAGAATTAGTTATCTTCTACTCTCCTTCAACCTTCATTTTTCTCATCAGCCAAAAATGGGAGCCGAATAATAAAATTGCTATTATCATAATGATACTACTCACAATTATTTCTTTATTAGCCCTGTGTTCTACTTTTTTAATTTTAGCCTCTTTGGCTTCTTCATACATTTTGTGTAATGTTTGATCATCAGGAATATAAGCCTGATCTTTTTGTGTTGACTTCAGAATATCCATTTTAAAATTTTCATAGGATGCAAGGCTTGGTTCATTTGAACTTCTGTAAAGCGATACTGCCTGAGGGTCATTTTTATCAATATAAGACGACACTAGAGTTGACAGGGAAATGATAATGGTAATTACTGCAATTACACAAATAATAACTGCATAAACCTGGATAATTTTTTGCTTTTTTTCCATGGGTATGGGATTTTAATAAGGGTTTGAAAATATTTAATAAATCATTAAAGTATAATCCGAATAGATAAATAATACAATGTCTGTAGACATCTCAATTTATAATCTTGGTTTTTTTAAATAGTGAAGTACCAATGGCATTAAAAACCAATATTTTAATTTCATATTAAATTTACGAAAAAAACCTCAATTTTATACAATATTTTGATTAAAGTCGTCCTTAATAGAGACAGAACT
>JBDLIB010000134.1:0-8274 GCA_039715085.1 Bacteroidota bacterium
GAGAAGATTCTTAAATAAATAAAAGCCGGGTTAATGACTCCCGGCTTTTATCATATTATTTCATATTAACTACACAATGAAAACAAAGTTTGTGTAATTATAATTATTGGGAATTGTTTGTGATTTGACATTTGGTTTTTGGTGCTTATTGAACGAATCTTATTCCTAACAAAATCTATGAACTTACAGTCCATAGTGGTTTATTCCAGAGTCCTTTCAAAAAATTTGCTGAGTTCTTCCATCTGATTTTTACTAATTCTTTTACCTATCTGGCCTACAAGATATAAGGCTAATGATAAGGCAGGCATCAATAAACACATATTTAATGCAAATTTATAATCCTGATTTAAGCTGTAATTAGAATATGCAATCACTAAAAAGATTACAAAAGCAATAGCAATTACGAAATGAAAGAACATGAATAGGGTCCAGATTTTCGGTTTGGGCCCGAATAAGCCTCTTACCATGGTTTTACCGGTTTCATTTTCTTTTTCTATTTCAAGATGCATTTGAGGTGACCAAAATCGTTCTTCATCCTTTGGGACATCAATTATCACATGATGGTCGACAATTTTACTACAGTATTTGCAATTTTCTTTATTTAGATTTTTCCTGAATTTTTGTAAAATATCTTCTTGAGATTCTTTAAAAAACAAACGAAATCTTGGTTTTAATAAAATAGGGTTGTTCTCACTTTTCATTTTAGTCTGTCTCAGTAGTCATTCTTAAAGATAATAAAAAATATTTTTAAATTCATGGATTATTAGTAGTCTCAAATTCAGTGGTCTAAAAATTAATTACCTGTATCTAGATTGAATAATCCTAAAATATACTCTATCTTTGCAGCTCAAAAATTCATTCATGGGAAATATAGTAGCAATTGTGGGAAGGCCAAATGTAGGAAAGTCTACTCTTTTTAATCGTTTGATCCAACGTAGAGAAGCCATAGTCGATTCATTTAGCGGAGTTACACGAGACAGACATTATGGAAAATCCGAATGGAATGGCCGTGAATTCTCTATGATCGATACAGGTGGTTATGTAAAAGGAAGTGACGATATTTTCGAAGCTGAAATTGATAACCAGGTAGAGCTTGCTGTTGATGAAGCAGATGCTATTATTTTTATGGTTGATGTAGCTGCCGGGGTTACCGGAATGGATGAAGAAGTTGCAAAATTACTAAGAAAATCAAAAAAGCCGATTTTCCTTGCTGTTAATAAGGTTGATAGTGCAATGAGAGAAAATGATGCTGTAGAATTCTATTCTCTAGGATTGGGTGAGTATTACACAATTTCGAGTATCAATGGAAGCGGAACAGGAGAATTGCTCGATGCTGTTGTGGAAGCTCTTCCTGAAAAAGAAGAAGAGGCAACAGATGATTTACCACGTTTTGCAGTAGTTGGCCGTCCAAACGCAGGAAAGTCATCCTTTATCAATGCTTTGATAGGAGAGGAAAGGTATATTGTTACAGATATAGCCGGTACAACACGTGACTCCATCGATACAAAATATAACCGTTTTGGTTTTGATTTTAATCTGGTGGATACAGCCGGAATAAGACGTAAGACTAAAGTAAAAGACGATATTGAATTTTACTCGGTGATGCGTTCTATTCGTGCCATTGAACACAGTGATGTTTGTATCTTATTGCTGGATGCGACCCGTGGTTTTGAAGGACAGGATCAGAATATATTTTGGCTGGCCGAAAAAAATAAAAAAGGTATTGTGATCCTGGTAAACAAATGGGATCTGGTTGAAAAAGACACCCATACTACCAAGCAATTTGAAGAGATGATCCGTAAAGAAATTGCACCATTTACCGATGTACCAATTATATTTATGTCAGCCTTAACAAAGCAGCGTATTTTTAAAGCAATTGAAACCGCAGTAGAAGTTTTTGAAAACAGAAAGAAAAGAATCTCAACAAGTAAATTGAATGATACCATGCTTGATATCATCAAGCAAACTCCCCCACCTGCATATAAGGGGAAGTACATTAAAATTAAATTCTGTACACAACTGCCAACTCCAACACCTCAATTTGTGTTTTTTGCCAATTTACCTCAATACATTAGAGATCCTTATAAGCGTTTTGTCGAAAATAAATTACGTGAATTATTTGATTTTAACGGTGTTCCTATCGTAATTTATTTTAGGAAAAAGTAGAATATCGAAGAATTCAATAGATAATAAAAGTGTTGATAATTGAAAATATTTTTAAAAGTATGTTACCTTTCTCAATAGGAGGGTATTTTTCATATTTATTAAAATACGTACGTTAAATTTACATTTTAATTAATGAATCTTAAAAATGTTTTAGTAATTTTGCGGTTCTCATAAAAATTAAAAAATAAACTATGTACAAATCAGTAAGTCCACAGGAAGCTGTTAAAATAATAAAATCAAACGATAGAGTATTTATTCAGGCAGGGGCAGCTGCTCCAAGTGCTTTAATTAAAGCGATGGCCGAAAGGAGTGATGAACTGCGAAATGTAGAAGTATGTCACTTACATACCGAAGGTGAAGCTCCTTATGCCGATCCAAAATTAAGAGAAAGTTTCCATGTAAATTCTTTTTTTATAGGAGCCAATGTTCGTCATACTATAAAAGAAGGGAATGGTTCATATACACCGGTCTTTTTAAGTGAATTACCTATTTTGTTCAAACGAAATATTATTGATATCGATGTAACTTTGATCCAGGTCTCTCCACCCGATAAACATGGCTATTGCTCTTTAGGAACTACCGTAATGGCTACTGTAGCGGCTATTGAAAATGGTACTCATGTAATAGCACAGATCAATCCTCAAATGCCAAGGACTCATGGTGATGGAATAATTCATATTTCCGAGCTGGATTCGTTTGTTGAGGTAGATGAACCTATTCATGAAATTAAAATTCCTGAGATAACCGAAGTAGAGAAAAAAATTGGAAATCATATTGCCGAATTGATCGACGATAGAAGTACTTTGCAAATGGGAATAGGAAATATTCCAAATGCTGTTTTAAATAATTTAGGAAATCATAAAGATCTTGGTTTACATTCTGAGATGATTTCAGATGGTGTTATTGATCTTATTTTAAAAGATGTGATCAACGGCAATTATAAAGGAGTAAACCCCGGCAGGGCCATGGCAACTTTTTTGTTGGGAAGCAGAAAATTGTATGATTATGTCGATGACAACCCTTTTTTAGAGTTGCGTACTTCAGATTATGTCAATGATGTGTCTGTAATAAGAAGTAATCCAAAGATGGTTGCAATCAATTCGGCTGTAGAGATTGATCTTTCCGGCCAGGTTTGTGCCGATTCTATTGGTACCAGGTTATATTCGGGTGTAGGGGGACAAGTGGATTTTATAAGAGGAGCATCATTAAGCGAAGGAGGGAAGGCTATTATTGCTATGCCTTCACAGACAAAAAAAGGTGAGAGTAAGATAGTTCCATACCTGAAAAGAGGAGCAGGTGTGGTAACAACCAGGGCAAATGTACATTATATCGTTACAGAATACGGTGTTGCCAATCTTTACGGAAAAACATTACAACAAAGGAAAAAGGCATTAATAGGGATTGCTCACCCTGATCACAGGGAAGATATCGAAAAAGCTTATTTTGAAGGCCCTTGTTAGCATTGATAAAAAAATCCTATAAGTGATAAAAACTTACAGGATTTTTTTAATCATTATATGTTTTCAATCAGAATCTATATCTCAAACCCCAATTCGACATTTAATTTTTCAGCAATTATTTTCGATATCCTTGATTTTAGAGCAGGGATCTTAATTTTTTCAACCACATCATTTGCAAAAGCGAAAAGCATTAAGGCTTTGGCTTCTTTTTTTGGGATACCACGAGACTGCAAGTAAAATAAAGCGTTTTCATCTAATTGTCCGATAGTGCATCCATGAGAGCATTTAACATCATCGGCAAAGATCTCCAGTTGAGGTTTTGCATTTATCGATGCACCGTCGCCAATTAATATATTATCATTTTGTTGAAAAGCATTGGTTTTTTGAGCATCTTGTTTTACAACTACTTTCCCGTTAAAAACACCTGTGGCAGAATCATCATAGATTCCTTTATACAATTCGTGGCTTTCACAATTTTCGTATTTGTGATTTACCAAAGTGTGATTGTCGATATGTTGTTTATCCCCAACGATAGTTATTCCGTTAAGGTTTGATGTAATATATTCGCCTTCATGATTGAATACCAGATTATTACGGGTTAATTTCCCTCCAAAAGAGAAAGTGTTAACAGTAACAATACTGTTTTGTTTTTGATGTACATAAGTGCTGTCAATTAATGAAGCAGCTTTTCTGTCGTTTTGTACTTTATAGAAATTCACAATAGCGCGTTTATGAGCAAAAATTTCGGTAACCGAATTGGTTAGAACTACGTTATCATTTAAACTTTGATGACGCTCATAAATTTGTACATGCGAATTTTCACCAACGATAACCAGATTTCGCGGTTGAAGCATTACTTCACTTTCTCTTCCTGTTGAGAAAAACAGCAATTGAATAGGTTTTTCCAGTATCGTATTTTTTGGAATATTGATAAAAGCACCTTCCTTTGAAAAAGCTGTATTTAAAGAGGTTAAACTGTCTTTTGTTGAGGCCACGGTTCCAAAATAGTGATCGATGATCATTTTGTATTTTGGTTTTTTTAAGGCAGCAGAAAGTAAACAAACATCGGCTTCTTCATGTGTAGTGTCTGACAGAAACGAACTGTATGCTCCATCGATAAAGACAATTTTATAGGAATCGATTTCGTGTAAAAAATATTTTTTTACATCTTTCAATTCAACTGTTGTTCCAATTTTTGGAAACACACTGTAATCTTGTTTTAAAACATTTTTCAACGAAGTATATTTCCATTCTTCGTCTTTTTTTGTTGGAAAGCCTTGTTTCTCAAAATTAGCAATTGCCTTAGTACGAATATCGTGCACTTTTGAGTCTAAATCTATGTTTCCTTTATTTTCAAACGCCATAAATGAGGCGAGTAGTTTGTCTTTTAAATACATAAAATTTGTTTAAAATTTTACAGATAATAACTTTACAACTTTATTACATTCAAACATTATAACTGTTTTACTTCAACCAATCATAGCCTTTTTCTTCCAGTTCCAGAGCCAATTCCTTACCGCCCGATTTGATGATCTTTCCGTTGTGTAAAACGTGTACAAAATCTGGTACGATATAATCTAAAAGTCTTTGGTAATGCGTGATTACAATAGTTGCATTATCTTTATTTTTTAGCTTATTTACACCGTTGGCAACAATTTTTAAAGCATCAATATCTAAACCGGAATCTGTTTCATCTAAAATAGCCAACTTTGGTTCTAGCATTGCCATTTGAAAGATCTCGTTTCTTTTCTTCTCACCTCCTGAAAAACCTTCGTTTAATGAACGGGATAAAAACTTGCGATCCATTTCTAGTAAAGCAGCTTTCTCTCGTATCATTTTCAGCATGTCTTTTGCAGGAAGATCTTCTAAGCCTTGAGATTTTCTTTTTTGATTGATAGCTGTTTTAATAAAATTGGTTGTTGTAACTCCCGGAATTTCAACAGGATATTGAAATGAAAGGAATATTCCTTTATGCGCTCTTTCATCCGGGGAAAGATCTAAAATATTCTCTCCGTCTAATGTAATTTCACCATCAACAACCTTGTATGTTTCATTTCCGGCAATCACCGAAGAAAGTGTACTTTTTCCCGAACCGTTTGGCCCCATAATAGCATGAACTTCGCCTGGCTTTATTTCGATATCAATTCCTTTTAGAATTTCTCTATCTTCTATTCCTGCGTGTAAATTTTTAATTTTTAGCATTTTATTCTGTTTAAATGTTTCTAATGTTTGTAAAGTTTCTAATGTTTAAAAAATTTATTTGACTTTACCAACATTCCAATATCCTAACATTATATCTTAATTACAATTTAATCTTAATTATTTTTCTATAGTTTTTAAAGTTCAAAGTTGAATGTTAAAATGAATATGCTAAATTTTGAGCTTTCAACTTTTAAACTTTACAACATTTAACTTATTAACCAACACTTCCTTCAAGTGATATCTCCAATAACTTTTGCGCTTCCACAGCAAACTCCATTGGTAATTTGTTGAGTACTTCCTTGCTAAAGCCGTTAACGATCAACGCAATGGCTTTTTCGGTGTCGATTCCTCTTTGGTTACAATAAAATAACTGATCTTCACCAATCTTACTGGTTGTTGCTTCGTGTTCTATTTGTGCAGATTTATTTTTGGTTTCGATATATGGAAAAGTATGTGCGCCACATTGATTTCCCATTAATAAAGAATCACATTGTGAAAAATTTCGTGCATTTTCAGCTTTAGAGCTAATACTAACCAATCCTCTATAAGAATTCTGTGATTTTCCGGCAGAAACACCCTTTGAAATGATCGTACTTTTTGTGTTTTTACCAAGGTGGATCATTTTAGTTCCCGTGTCTGCCTGTTGGAAATTGTTGGTTACAGCGATGGAATAAAATTCACCAACCGAATTATCGCCTTTTAAAACGCAGCTAGGATATTTCCAGGTAACTGCACTACCCGTTTCCACCTGGGTCCATGATATTTTTGATTTCTCATGGCAAATACCTCTTTTGGTTACAAAATTAAATACCCCGCCTTTTCCTTTAGAATCACCCGGGTACCAGTTTTGTACCGTTGAATATTTTATTTCGGCATCATCCAATGCGATTAATTCTACAACCGCAGCGTGCAGCTGATTTTCATCACGAGCCGGTGCTGTACAACCCTCAAGATAACTAACATAACTTCCTTGATCGGCAATTACTAAAGTACGCTCAAACTGGCCGGTTCCGCCTTCGTTAATTCTAAAGTAAGTTGATAATTCCATCGGGCAGTGAACCCCTTTTGGAATATAGCAAAATGAACCATCCGTGAAAACGGCAGAATTCAACGCAGCATAAAAATTATCGGTTTTTGGAACAATACTGCCAATATATTTTTTTACCAGATCAGGATGTTCTTGAATCGCTTCAGAGATCGGACAAAAAATAATCCCTTTTTCCGCCAGAGTTTTTTTAAATGTGGTTGCAACCGAAACAGAATCTACCACAATATCCATGGCAACTCCGGTAAGGCGTTTTTGTTCGTCTATTGAGATACCTAGTTTATCAAAGGTTTTTAAAAGTTCAGGATCCACTTCATCTAAACTCTCCAATTCCTTTTTAGGTTTCGGTGCTGAATAATAAGAAATATCCTGAAAATTTGGTTTTTCGTATTCTACATTCGCCCAATCCGGTTCCTCCATCTTTTCCCAAATACGAAAAGCTTCCAACCGCCAATCTGTCATCCATTCCGGTTCCTTTTTCTTTTTGGAAATGGCACGTATGATATTCTCGTTCAATCCTTTTGGGAATGTTTCCGATTCAATATCCGTATAAAATCCATACTCATATTCTTTGGATTCCAGTTCTTTTTTTAAATCGTCTTCGGTGTATTTCATTGTTATTCAATGATTAAAATATTTAATGATTAAAAGATTAATTTTTTCAATCTTTTAATCTTTCAATCCACATTATCTTATTTCGCTGTTTTCTAAATATTTGATAAAGTTTGAAAGTTGCTTAGATATTTCAACAATATTTTCATTTAACTCATCATATTTTATATCTTCCACTTGTTGCATTTTTTTTGCAACTTTTAGTATATTTCTACATTCGCCGGAGGAACCTTTTGAAATATATAGAAATTTTACAAATTGTTTATTCGATTGTAATTCAAAACCTTCAGCAATATTATTTGAAATTGACAAGGCTGCCCTTTCTAGTTGATTCCTAATATTATAATTTATTGAAGAATTTTCGGTTAATTTAAAGATTTTAACAGTAAAATTAAGAGCTTTTTGATAGACCTCTAACTCTTCAAATGTTTTCATAATCTTTTAATTCTTCAATTTTTCAATCTTTAAATTAAGTATAATATAGACTCATTCTAAATAAGTGCAAATATACGAACATATCATTGATTTTAGCAACTTAAATTATAATTAAAAATTATAATGGTATAAGGAAATAATGCGACAATGATGAAATGTGATAATGCTTTAATGAGTTAATGTTATAATGATTCAATAACCTTGATTTGCATTCCTGGTAATCTCTAATTTTTTCAATCCTATCATTATTAAATTCAATTTTCAAATCTTTTCATTTTCAAATTAATAAATCATTGTAGCATTTCATCATTGTATCATTAAATCATTTATAAAGGAACAAAAGAATGTAACATA